>JBARXT010000067.1:0-29542 GCA_049647485.1 Xanthobacteraceae bacterium | reverse complement strand
TCTCGTCTCGCTCTAACGATCAAGACTGGAAGGGGTGGTCCGTTCCGACGCCGGCGCAGCTCACCGCCTGCTGGTAAGTGGGCGGGTTTTATCGGCCACCTCACCCCAAGTCAAGGCTTATCGGCCACGCGCGTTTGTCGCGACGATGCCGGCAAGTCCCGTTTTACAGGGGTTTTTCGACAATGGCGGGACAGAGCGCGGCCAATAATTCGGAGCAATGATCGCAGGCGGCCGCCAGCCTGCGCTTCGCACCGCAACATCGAGCCGCTGACGATTCGAAATGGAGAATCGGCGGTCTCTCCCTACCTTCTCCGCACATGCCGGGTGGGTTGGAGCGAGGCAACCCCGCTCTCCTAAGAGTTGCCGTCATTCCCGCCCTTCCTTCGTCGTCTCAGCGCAGGCGGGACCCATACGCCGCAGCGGTCGTAATGGATGGCAGCGCTTATTGACTTGGTCTTGCACGCCGTAATCCCAGCCAAGGCAAGGGGTTATGGGTCCCGCCTGCGCGGGGACGACGCTGTGCATGGTGTCGAGCGTCAATCTTGACAAAATCCACAAACTAGGATTATATTCATATTATCCCGTCCCGATGAGAGGGGCGGCTCGCGATCGTCACGGTTCGCGGGGCGGGTGCGCGCCGGCCCAAGTCGTGTGGTCCTTCGAAATCCGGACTGCTCTTTCGCGTGGCCGACCGGCCCGCGAAAGTACCGCGGAGACGACGGCGTCAGGTTTCGACCGTTGCCGGGGAGAGCACGAAGCAAGCCGTTAAAACCACCGCGTGCGGAACGCCGGATGTATCCGGTGCTTTCGTGGTGACTAACTCGTGCGCTTTTTCACTTTGCGCATGAGGCTGCGGACGCACCGTGCGTCCGGCGTTCCGCGCGCCCTCTCCAGGGAAGGGCGAAGCGTTTCCCGCAAAACTCGGGCGCACCGCGCCGCGAGATCGCGAAGCCGTGTCCGGATCGATTGCCGCTGTCTGAAATTCGAATCCGAGCCAGAGCGCCGCGCTATTTCGCGCAGCCCGAGGTCTGGTCGCCCTGGCGCGCCATCGGCTTGCCGTTGATGAAAACGCCTGTCGCGCCGCCGGTGACGGCGCCGCCGCAGCCGGTGCGGTTGCCGATCACGGTTGCCGGCTTGCCGTTGATGAAGACGTTCGGCACGCCTTCGATGATCGAGCCATCGCTCGTGGTGTCGCCGACCCGCGCGGCGGGCTTGCCGTTGACCATGACGTTATCCGCGCCGCCGGTAATGACGCCGGGCGAGGGGCTCGGCGATTGCGCCGTCGCCATGCTCGTCGCCGCGACGATGACGCCCGCAAGCAGTCCGCTCAGGAGAAACATTCGCATTCTCAGCCCCACATCTTCATTCGCGATTTGCGCATCGATTGAACCGGCCAATCGCGGCGAAAATGTTTCGGACGCCATTGGGACAGTGGAGGTCGCTCCCGCTATAACCATCCGACATGACATTGCCGTGCAAAAGGAAACAGCCATGATCTATGAAATGCGCGTCTATCGCTGCGTGCCCGGCCGGCTGCCGGCGTTGCTCAGGCGCTTCGATACGATCACGCTGAAGTTGTGGGAGAAGCACGGCATCCGTCAGGCGGGATTTTTCACCACGCTGGTCGGCGCATCCAATCAGGAACTGACCTATTTCCTCGCGTGGGAGTCGATGGCCGAGCGGGAAACCAAATGGACCGCCTTCGCCATCGATCCGGCCTGGCTGACCGCGCGCGCCGAGACCGAGAAGGATGGCCAGATCGTCGACAACATCGTCAATCAGTTCCTGCAGCCGACGGCGTTTTCATCGGTCAAGTAAGCGGCCCCATAGCGCATCTGGCGCAACCCTCGTATCGCCATCCGCCGGTTGTGACGGCGGGGGCCATCCGGCATGGTCGCCGCGAAAGGATTCCACCTTGAACCCGGTTACCTCCTCCACACCATCGTCGGTCGTCAATCTTGGTGCCGTGACCTTCGGCAACGCGCTGCCGCTCGCGGTCATCGCCGGGCCGTGCCAGCTTGAAAGCCGGGCGCATGCGCTGGAGACGGCTCACGCGCTCAAGGAGATCGCGGGCCGGCTCGGCATCGGGCTCGTCTACAAGACCTCGTTCGACAAGGCCAACCGCACCAGCGCCTCCGCGGCGCGCGGCATCGGCCTCACGCAGGCGCTGCCGATCTTCGCGGAAATCCGTTCGTCGCTCGGCCTGCCGGTGCTGACCGACGTGCACGAGCCCGGCCAGTGCGCCGAGGTGGCGCAGGCGGTCGACGTGTTGCAGATCCCGGCCTTCCTCTGCCGTCAGACCGACCTGCTGCTGGCGGCGGCCGCGACTGGAAAGGCGGTCAACGTCAAGAAGGGCCAGTTCCTCGCGCCGTGGGACATGACCAACGTGGTGGCGAAGATCGTCGGCGGCGGCAATCCCAACGTGCTGGTGACCGAGCGCGGCGCGTCGTTCGGCTACAACACGCTGGTGTCCGACATGCGCGCGCTGCCGATCCTGGCGCGCACCACCAAAGCGCCGGTGATTTTCGACGCCACCCATTCGGTGCAGCAGCCGGGCGGCAAGGGGACCTCGTCCGGCGGCGAGCGCGAGTTCGTGCCGGTGCTGGCAAGAGCGGCCGTCGCTGTCGGCGTCGCCGGCGTTTTCATCGAGACGCATCCCGATCCCGATCATGCCCCGTCGGACGGTCCCAACATGGTGCCGCTGAACGAGTTCGAGGCACTGGTACGAACGCTGATGGCGTTCGACAAGCTTGCCAAGAGCGGGGCGCATTGATGCGCGCCACCTCAGAAGCGTTTTCAAGCGAAGCGGCTTCCGGTTCGCGTCAGGAAAAGGCGCCACACGATTTCGACGTCGAGAGGTGGCGTTCGCTCTGATGCCATCCGTGCTTTACCTGATCGCGCTCGCATCGTTCGCGGCCAATCTTTCGGTACGCGCGATCGACCCGGTGATCCCGCATATCGCCGACGATCTCTCCGTTTCGATCGCGCAGGCCGCCGGTCTGTCGGCCGCACTCGCCTTCACCTTCGCCATCGTGCAGCCGATCATCGGCGCCATCGCCGATCTGGTCGGCAAGGCCCGCGTGATGGTGGCGTGTCTCGCCTTGCTTGGCGTCGGCAGCATTCTGGGCAGCTTCGCTGAAACGTATCCGTTGCTGCTGGTGACGCGGATCGTGTGCGGTATCGGCGCCGGCGGTGTATTCCCGGTGACGCTCAGCCTGACCAGCGATCTGGTCCCGGTCTCGGGCCGGCAGGTTGCGATCAGCCGCGTGCTGGCGGGCGCCATGATCGGCAACATTCTCGGTTCGACGCTCGGCGGCGTGGTCGGCGATCTGTTCGGCTGGCGCGGCGTGCTGGGATTTCTCGGCGTGACGACGGTGATCGCCTCCGTGGCGGTTGGCTTCGGCCTGAGCAAGAGCTCAACCACGATGACCACCGGCGGTTCGAATCTCAAGACGCTGTGGCACGGCTACGAGGTGCTGTTTCACAATCCGCGAACACGCGTCTGCTACAGCGTGGTGTTCGCCGAAGGCTGTTGCGTCCTCGGCGTATTTCCCTTCGTCGCGGCCTTCCTGTTCGATCTCGGCGAAACACGGCTGTCGATCGCCGGCATCGTCATCGCGGGCTTCGCGCTGGGCGGGCTGGTCTATACCGCGAGCGTCACACGACTGTTGCCGTGGCTCGGCGTGCGCGGCCTGATGATCGGCGGCGGCGCGTTGATGGCGCTGCAACTGGTCGTGCTCGGCCTCGGCCTGCCGTGGCAGGCGCAGATGGCGAGCTTCGTCGTGATGGGGCTCGGCTTCTACATGCTGCACGGCTGCATGCAGGTGTTCGCCAGCGAACTCGCGGTCGAGGCGCGTGCGACCTCACTATCGCTGCACTCGTGCTTCTTCTTTCTCGGACAGACGGCGGGACCGATCGCCTACGGCTTCGGCATCTCCCACATCGGCAAGATGCCGACGCTGATTATCTGCGGCGTTATCGTCACGCTGGTCGGCATCATCGGCGCGAAATTGCTGGTGACCAGGGCGACCGAGCAGCGCCCCGCCGCTTAGTACGATTTATCCGCGGCCGCGATAGGACGCGACGCCTTGCTCCGGCAGCCAGACGTCCTTCGGCAACTTGCCGGTCTGCCAGAACACGTCGATGGGGATGCCGCCGCGCGGATACCAGTAGCCGCCGATGCGCAGAAAGCGCGGCTTGATTTCGGCGGTGATGCGTTTGCCGATGGCAACCGTGCAGTCCTCGTGGAATGCGCCATGATTGCGGAAGCTCGCGAGGTAGAGCTTCAGCGATTTCGACTCCACCAGCCACGCGCCCGGCACGTAGTCGATCATCAGATGCGCGAAATCGGGCTGGCCGGTGATCGGGCACAGCGAGGTGAATTCCGGCGCGGTGAAACGCACGACGTAGTTCGTGCTTTCCTGCGGGTTGGGCACGCGGTCGAGTTGCGCCGCCTCGGGGGAGGTCGGCCATTCGACGGCGCGGCCAAGTTGCAGGCCGGCTTGCTTGGGGGCGCGAGGCGATTTTGACATCCGGTGTGGGTAGCGCCTGCGCGACTATCCCGCAAGACGGGCGGCATGGCAGGGTTCGGCCCGGCCTTTCCCCGCTGGATGCCTTGTTGTAGAAGCAGCGCCAATATTTCCCCTGACCTTCAAGAGGCTCTCATGACCGCCATCGTCGACATCATTGGCCGCGAAATTCTCGACAGCCGGGGCAATCCGACCATCGAGGTCGATGTCGTGCTCGAGGACGGCTCGCAGGGGCGCGCGGCGGTTCCCTCCGGAGCCTCGACCGGTGCCCATGAGGCCGTCGAACTGCGCGACGGCGACAAGGCGCGCTACTCCGGCAAGGGCGTGCAGAAGGCGGTCGACGCCGTCAACGGCGAGATTTTCGATGCCATCGGCGGCATGGATGCCGAGGAGCAGGTGCAGATCGACGAGACCATGATCGCGCTCGACGGCACCGCCAACAAGAGCCGCCTCGGCGCCAACGCCATCCTCGGCGTCTCGCTGGCGGTGGCGAAGGCCGCGGCCGACTCCTTCGACATGCCGCTCTATCGTTACGTCGGCGGCACCTCGGCGCGGCTGCTGCCGGTGCCGATGATGAACATCATCAACGGCGGCGTGCACGCCGACAATCCGATCGATTTCCAGGAATTCATGATCCTGCCGGTCGGCGCGTCGTCCTTCGCGGAAGCCTTGCGTTGCGGCGCGGAAATTTTCCATACGCTGAAGGCTGGGCTGAAGAAGGCCGGGCACAATACCAACGTCGGCGACGAGGGCGGTTTTGCGCCGAACCTGCCGTCGGCCGACGCCGCGCTCGACTTCGTGATGAACGCCATCGCACAGGCCGGCTACAAGCCGGGCGAAGACGTCATGCTCGGCCTCGACTGTGCCTCCACCGAGTTCTTCAAGGATGGCAAGTACGTCTACGGTGGCGAGAACAAGACGCGCTCGATCTCGGAGCAGGCCAAGTACCTCGGCGAACTGGTGTCGCGCTATCCGATCGTCACCATCGAGGACGGCATGAGCGAAGACGACATGGACGGCTGGAAGGAATTGACCGACCTGATCGGCAACAAGTGCCAGCTCGTCGGCGACGACCTGTTCGTCACCAACGTCAACCGGCTTGCTGACGGTATCAAGAAGGGCCTCGGCAACTCGATCCTGGTCAAGGTCAACCAGATCGGCTCGTTGACCGAAACGCTCGCCGCCGTCGAGATGGCGTTCAAGGCCGGCTACACCGCGGTGATGTCGCACCGCTCCGGCGAGACGGAAGACTCCACCATCGCCGACCTCGCGGTTGCCACCAACTGCGGTCAGATCAAGACCGGTTCGCTGGCGCGGGCCGACCGCACCGCCAAATACAACCAGTTGCTGCGGATCGAGCAGGAATTGGGAACGCAGGCGAAATATGCCGGCAGGGCGGCGCTGAAGGCGCTGGCGTAAGCCAGCGTCGCTCGGGCGGGGTTGTCGCTGCTGCGTCAATTTGTTTCTCTGGACGGACGCCGTTCGAAAGGAGTGATGTGTGATGCCGCAGCCGATGTTGTTTTCACCGCTCGAGATCCGCGGCCTGCGTTTACGCAATCGTGTCGTCGTGGCGCCAATGCATCAGTATTCGGCGGTCGAGGGCTTCGCCAACGATTGGCATCTCGTCAACGCCGGAAAATTCGCGCAGGGCGGCGCGGGGCTCGTCATCATGGAATCGACCAAGGTGGCGCGCAACGGCGCGGGTACCGTCGGCGATGTCGGACTGTGGGACGATCAGTTCATACCGCCGCTGGCGCGGTGTGCCGCGTTTATCAAGGCGCATGGCGCGCATGCCGGCATTCAGCTTGGCCATTCCGGCCGCAAGGCGCGACTGTCCCGGCCATGGGAAGGTGGCAAACCGCTCACCGGCAACGAGCCCGGTGTGTTCGACTGGGCCGGCTGGGAGTTGGTGGCGCCGAGCGCGGTCCCGCATTCGGAAAAATCGCCGACGCCGCGCGCATTGTCACATAACGAGGTGCGTGATCTCGCGGTAAAGTGGGGCGAGGCCGCCGCACGTGCCGATCGGGCAGGTTTCGACATGGTCGAAATTCACGCCGCGCACGGTTACTTGATTCATCAATTTCTTTCGCCGCTGGCCAATGTCCGCACCGATGAATATGGCGGCTCCGAGCTTAACCGCGCGCGTTTCGCGATTGAGGTCGCCGAATGCGTTCGCGCAGCGTGGCCCGCGAACAAGCCGCTGTTCATGCGGCTGTCGTGTGAGGACGACGCCGGCTTCGGACCCGAGGAGAGCGTCCGGTTATCGCGACTTCTGAAAGACAAGGGCGTCGACGTCATCGATTGTTCGTCTGGTGGAACCCTGGCGCGCTCACCGATGGATGGCGAGCGTTCGAAAAAATACGGTTATCAGGTGCCGTATGCCGAGAAGATCCGGAAGGAAGCAGGCATCAAGACGATGGCGGTCGGGCACATCGTGCATGCCGACCAGGCCGAAGCCATCCTGCAAGGAGGCCGCGCCGATCTGGTCGCGCTGGCCCGTGAGATGCTCTACAATCCGAACTGGCCGATGGATGCCGCGCAGAAGCTGGGTATCGATCCGGATTTCAAACTCGTACCGCCGCCATATTCCTACTGGCTCGACAAGCGTGCAAAATCGGCGTTCGAAGGTCAGCCCTCGACGTGGACTAACGGACTGGGATCGATCGACACGGCACGATAGGGTGGCGCTCATAGCAACGCGCCACGATGCAACCAACAATGATATCACGGGGAGACGTAACATGAGTTCGGACCACACCAAGGGTTTGGAGCTTCGCTCCCTGATCAAGAAAAGCGGCGAGCTCGAAGTCTCGCTGCTGCAAGTCGATGTCCCGGAGCCTGCCGCCGACGAGGTGGTGGTGCGCGTCGAGGCAACGCCGATCAATCCGTCCGATCTCGGGCTGCTGTTCGGCGCGGCCGATATGTCGACAGCGAAAGTCTCCGGCGCCGCGCAGCAGCCGGTGCTGACGGCCGAGGTGCCCGCCGCTGCGATGCGGGCGATGGCCGGGCGGCTCGATCAATCGATGCCGGTCGGCAACGAAGGCGCGGGCGTCGTCGTCAAAGCGGGTTCGTCGGATGCAGCCAAGGCGCTGCTCGGCAAGACGGTGGCGATGATTGGCGGCGCGATGTACGCGCAATACCGCACGATCAAGGCGCGCGACTGCATGGCGCTGCCGGCAGGCGCAACGGCTGCCGACGGCGCGTCGTGCTTCGTCAATCCGCTGACGTCGCTCGGCATGGTCGAAACCATGCGGCGCGAGGGTCACAAGGCGCTCGTCCACACCGCCGCCGCCTCCAATCTCGGACAGATGCTGAACCGGATCTGCATCAAGGACGGCGTTGCGCTGGTCAACATCGTGCGCAGCGCGGAACAGGCCAATCTCCTGCGCGGTATCGGCGCGAAATACATCTGCGACTCGACATCGCCGACCTTCATGGATGACCTGACGCAAGCCCTGATCGAGACCGGGGCGACGATCGCGTTCGATGCCATCGGCGGCGGCAAGCTCGCCGGACAAATTCTGACCTGCATGGAGGTGGCGGCCAACAGGAGCGCGAAGGTCTACAGCCGCTACGGGTCGGATGTGTACAAGCAGGTCTATATCTATGGCGGACTCGATACCGGTCCGACCGTCATCAATCGTGCGTTCGGCATGACCTGGGGTGTCGGCGGCTGGCTGCTGTTTCCGTTCCTGCAGAAGATCGGTCCGGCGGACGGCGCGCGGTTGCGCCAGCGTGTGCTGGACGAACTCAAGACCACCTTCGCCAGCCACTACACGCGCGTCATTTCCTTGCAGGAGGCGCTGCAACTCGCCAACGTCGCGGTCTATAACAAGCGTGCGACGGGCGAGAAATTCCTGATCGATCCGAGCAAGGCGGACTGAGTGGCGCGAATTGCCGGTATGCAGGTAATCCGTCGGTAGATCGATGCACTTGCATCTTTCTCCGGTCGTGCGTAGGTGAGGCGAGTTCATCTGGTTCACGCTCAAAGGAAGATCATGACCGCCCATCACGTTGCCGTCATCGTCGGCAGCCTTCGCAAGGATGCCTTCTCTCTCCGCACCGCCAACGCGCTGGCTCAATTGGCGCCGCCGTCGCTGAAGCTCGAGATCGTCACGCTTCACGGCTTGTCGTTCTTCAACCAGGACCTTGAAGCCAATCCGCCGGCGGACTGGGTCGCATTTCGTGACAAGATCAAGACCGCCAGCGCCGTGCTGTTCGTGACCCCGGAATACAATCGCTCGATTCCGGGTGTTCTCAAGAATGCCATCGACGTCGGGTCGCGGCCCTACGGCAAGAGCGTCTTCAACGGCAAGCCGGTCGGGATCGTCGGGACGTCGCCGGGCGCGCATGGCGGCGTCAGCGCGGTCAAGCACCTGCAACAGATCCTGCCGGGCAGCAGCGGTCCGATCATGCAGCAGCCGGAAACCTATCTGGGAATGCTGGGCGATGCCTTCGACGAGAAGGGCAACCTCACCAAGGACTCGCTACGCGATTTCCTCAAGCAGTACCTCGCCGCCTTCGAAGGCTGGGTCGCCCGAATCGCAAAATAGATTTGCCGCTGGGACGGTTCGGTTAGCAGTCCGTTAACCGGGCCGTCGCATCGTCGGCGCATGGTTTCTCGCGCAAGACTGAAAGCATTGCTGACCGGCGTGGCCCTCTATGCGATGGCCGCGGCGACGGTTGGCTATTTCAGCGTCAATGCCTACACCGGCAAGTACGGCTTGAACGCGCGTCAGGAACTGGATCAGGAAATCATCGCGCTCACCTCCGAACTCGCGCGGTTGAAGAAAGAGCGTATCGCGGGTGAACAGCGCGTGTCGTTGCTTCGCGCCGACCGCATGGACCCCGACATGCTCGACGAGCGGGTCCGCTATCAACTCGAATATGCCAATCCGCGCGATCTGGTCGTCAAGATCAATCGGCCGAACTGAAATCGCTCGCAGAAATCGACCATGCGGTCATTTGCGGCCGCCGGTGATTGTCGGTCGTGATGAAATTTCAAAATCGGTGCGTTTCAATCTCGAAAATGTCGTTTCGCTGCGCTGCGATATAGTACGAGCGGATCAAGCGGCGGACTTGGCTTTCAAGCCAGTTTGAGTTGGAGTAGAGAGGATCATCGCCTCTCTTATCCGGACACGCTATGGCCGCATCCAAGAAGAACGCATCGCAGGCAACAGGGCAGGAAAAAAAGAGCGGGACCTCTCGTTCGTCCGGTCTCGAGTTCACCAAGGAGCAGGAGCTGGCGGCGCTGCGCGAGATGTTGCTGATCCGGCGGTTCGAGGAAAAGGCCGGTCAACTCTATGGCATGGGTGCGATCGGCGGCTTCTGTCATCTTTACATCGGTCAGGAAGCCATCGTCGTTGGGATGCAGATGGCGCTCAAGTACGGCGATCAGGTCATCACCGGATACCGCGATCACGGTCATATGCTGGCAACCGGCATGGAAGCTAACGGTGTGATGGCCGAGTTGACTGGTCGTCGCGGCGGTTATTCCAAGGGTAAGGGCGGCTCCATGCATATGTTCAGCAAGGAGAAGCACTTCTATGGCGGTCACGGCATCGTCGGCGCACAGGTGTCGCTCGGCACCGGCCTTGCTTTCGCCAATCGCTATCGCGGCAACGACAATGTCAGCGTCGCATATTTCGGCGACGGTGCCGCCAATCAAGGGCAGGTCTATGAGAGCTTCAACATGGCGGAGTTGTGGAAGCTGCCTGTGATTTACGTGATCGAGAACAACCGCTACGCCATGGGGACCTCGGTCAGTCGCTCGTCGGCGCAGCAGGATTTCTCCAAGCGCGGTGCGTCATTCAACATTCCCGGCGAACAGGTCGACGGCATGGATGTGCGCGCGGTGAAGGCCGCCGCCGAGAAAGCGGTGAAGTGGTGCCGCGAGGGCAATGGCCCCTACATTCTGGAAATGCAGACCTACCGCTATCGCGGCCACTCGATGTCCGACCCTGCGAAGTATCGCACCCGTGAAGAGGTCGACAAGGTGCGTCATGATTCCGATCCGATCGAGCAAGTGCGCAACCGCTTGCTGGCGGCGAAGGTCGACGAACAGGATTTGAAGAAGATCGACGCCGAGGTGCGCGAGATCGTCAATGCTGCGGCGGACTTTGCTTTGAACGATCCCGAGCCGGACGTGTCCGAGCTTTACACCGACATCTATCGCTGAGCGCGCGGCCCCTAGAAGTTCTGGAGCGAATATGCCGATTCAAGTTCTGATGCCCGCGCTGTCGCCAACGATGGAGAAGGGTAATCTCGCCAAGTGGCTCAAGAAAGAAGGCGAGGCGATCAAGTCCGGCGACGTGATCGCCGAAATCGAAACCGATAAGGCAACGATGGAAGTCGAAGCCACGGACGAGGGTACGCTCGGCAAGATTCTCATTCCGGAAGGCACTCCCGACGTTGCGGTGAATACGCCGATCGCGACCATCCTCGCCGATGGCGAGAGCGCAGCCGATCTGGATAAGGCACCGGCTCCGGCCAAGCCGGAGGCGAAAGCCGAAACCGCGCCGGCAGAAGCGAAGCCTGCTCCCGCACCTGAAAAGCCGTCCGCGCCGTCCACGCCTGAAGCCCCGAAATCCACCGCGCCGGCCGATCCGGATATTCCGGAAGGCACCGAAATGGTCACCATGAGCATTCGCGATGCGTTGCGCGATGCGATGGCCGAGGAGATGCGCCGCGATGAGGATGTCTTCGTCATGGGCGAGGAGGTGGCCGAGTATCAGGGCGCCTACAAGGTGACGCAGGGCCTGCTGCAGGAATTCGGTGCGCGTCGCGTCATCGACACGCCGATCACCGAGCACGGTTTCGCCGGCGTCGGCGTCGGCGCGGCCTTCGCGGGGCTTAAGCCCATCGTCGAGTTCATGACCTTCAACTTCGCCATGCAGGCAATCGACCAGATCATCAACTCCGCGGCCAAGACGCTGTACATGTCCGGCGGACAGATGGGCTGCTCCATCGTGTTTCGCGGACCGAATGGCGCTGCGGCGCGCGTCGCCGCCCAGCACAGCCAGGATTATTCGGCGTGGTATTCGCAGATTCCGGGCCTCAAGGTGATCGCGCCCTATAGCGCCGCCGACTACAAGGGTCTGCTCAAGGCCGCGATCCGCGATCCCAATCCGGTGATCTTCCTCGAAAACGAAATCCTTTATGGCCACACCGGCGAAGTGCCGAAGCTGGAAGATTTCATCGTGCCGATCGGCAAGGCGAAGATTGCGCGCGCCGGTCAACACGTCACGCTGATCGCGTGGTCGAACGGCATGACCTATGCGCTGAAGGCCGCCGACGAACTGGCGAAGGACGGCATCGAAGCCGAGGTTATCGATCTGCGCACGTTGCGGCCGATGGACACCGAAACATTCGTCACATCGGTTCAGAAGACTGGCCGGGCAGTGGTGGTCGAGGAAGGCTGGCAGCAGTCGGGCGTGGGCGCGGAAGTCGCGGCGCGGCTGATGGAGCAAGCATTCGATTACCTCGATGCGCCGGTCGCGCGGGTCTCGGGCAAGGACGTGCCGATGCCCTATGCCGCCAATCTCGAGAAGCTGGCGCTGCCGTCGGTGGCGGAAGTGGTCGAAGCGGCGAAGGCCGTTTGTTATCGCTGAGAGAGCAGGGCCAAATTCATGCCGATCAACATTCTGATGCCCGCGCTGTCGCCAACGATGGAGAAGGGCAACCTCGCCAAGTGGCTCAAGAAAGAGGGCGACAAGGTTCAGTCCGGCGATGTGATCGCCGAGATCGAAACCGACAAGGCGACGATGGAAGTCGAAGCCGTTGATGAAGGCACCATTGCGAAAATTCTGGTGCCGGAAGGCACGCAGGATGTGCCGGTCAATGACGTGATCGCGATCCTTGCCGGCGACGGCGAAGACGTGAAGGCGGCGGGATCGGCTGTGCCCTCGAAAACGGAAGAGAAGGTGGAGCCGAAAACGGAAGTAAAGGCTGAGACCAAGGCGGAAGCACCGAAGGCGGCGAAGCCCGCAGCCGCTGCCGCTCCGTCAGTTTCGCCAAAGGTTGCCGCGTTGCAAGCCTCAACCGCAGAGACCAACGGCCAAACGCGCACCTTCTCATCGCCGCTTGCGCGCAGGCTTGCCAAGGATGCCGGCATCGAACTGTCGCACATCACCGGCAGCGGACCGCATGGCCGCGTCATCGCCCGCGATGTCGAGGCGGCGAAATCCGGCAAGGGTCTGAAGGCGCCGGCCGCCGCAGCATCCGCCGCGTCGGGCGTTGCGCCATCGATGTCGGATCAGCAGATCCGTGCGCTGTTCGAGGAGGGCTCGTACGAGGTCGTGCCGCACGACAACATGCGCCGCGTCATCGCGCAGCGGCTGACGCAATCGACGCAGACCATTCCGCATTTCTATCTGACGATGGATTGCAACATCGACGCGCTGATGGCCGCGCGAGAGCAGATCAACGCGGCGGCGCCGAAAGACACCGACAAGAAGCCGGCCTACAAGCTTTCGGTCAACGATTTCGTCATCAAGGCGCTGGCGGTCGCATTGCAGCGGGTGCCGGATGCCAATGTGAGCTGGACCGAAAGCGGCATGCTCAAGCACAAGCATTCCGATGTAGGGGTCGCGGTCGCGATGCCGGGCGGGCTCATCACGCCGATCATCCGCAAGGCGGAAGCGCTGCCGCTGTCGGTGATCTCCAATCAGATGAAAGACTTCGCCGCGCGGGCGCGCGCCCGCAAGCTCAAGCCGGAGGAATATCAGGGCGGCACCACGGCGGTGTCTAACCTCGGCATGTATGGCATCAAGGATTTCACCGCGGTGATCAATCCGCCGCACGCCTCCATTCTCGCGGTCGGCACCGGCGAGGAGCGGGCGATTGTGAAGAACGGCAAGATCGAGGTCGCGACGATCATGAGCGTGACGCTGAGTTGCGATCATCGCGCGGTTGACGGCGCACTAGGCGCGGAACTGATCGGCGCATTCAAACAACTCATCGAAAACCCCGTGATGATGATGGTGTAACGTGGCCGACACATCCTTCGACGTCATCATCATCGGCTCCGGTCCCGGCGGCTATGTCACCGCGATCCGCGCCGCGCAGCTTGGCTTCAAGACTGCGATTGTCGAGAAGCAGTATCTCGGCGGCATCTGTTTGAACTGGGGCTGCATTCCGACCAAGGCGCTGCTGCGTTCGGCGGAAATCTATCATTACATGCAGCACGCCAAGGACTATGGTCTGTCGGCCGAGAAGGTGAGCTTCGATCCGAAGGCGGTGGTGCAACGCTCGCGCGGTGTTTCCAAACGCCTCAACGACGGCGTCGGCTTTCTGATGAAGAAGAACAAGGTCACCGTGATCTGGGGCGAGGCGTCGATCGACGCACCCGGCAAGATCACCGTCAAGAAGTCGCCCGTGGAAGCGCCTAAGGGCACCCAAGGCGAGGGCATGTATCAGGCCAAGCATATCATCCTCGCCACTGGTGCGCGTCCGCGCACGCTGCCGGGGCTCGAGGGCGACAAGAAACTGGTGTGGACCTATTTCGAAGCCATGGTGCCGGACCGGATGCCGAAGTCGCTGCTGGTGGTCGGCTCTGGCGCCATCGGTATCGAAGTCGCCTCGTTCTTTCGAACGATGGGCGCCGAGGTCACGGTGGTCGAGGTGCTGCCGCAGATTCTTCCCGTCGAGGATGCCGAGATCGCCGGGCTTGCCCGCAAGCGGTTCGAGAAGCAGGGCATCAAGATCATGACCTCGACCAAAGTCACCAAGCTCGACAAGAAGGCCGACAGCGTCGTTGCTACCATCGATGACGGCAAGGGCAAGCCGGTGACGGCGGAGTTCGAGCGCGTGATTTCGGCGGTGGGTGTGGTCGGCAACATCGAGGGGTTGGGGCTGGAGAAACTCGGCGTCAAGACCGACCGCGGCTGCGTGGTGGTCGATGGCTACGGCAAGACAAACGTGCCGGGCATCTACGCCATCGGTGACGTTGCCGGTCCGCCAATGCTGGCGCACAAGGCCGAGCATGAGGGTGTGATTTGCGTCGAAGCGATCAAGGGCCTGCATCCGCACGCCATGGACAAGAGCCTGATCCCCGGCTGTACCTATTGCCAGCCGCAGATCGCGTCGGTCGGCCTCACGGAGGCCAAAGCGAAAGAGCTGGGCCTCGACATCCGTGTCGGCCGTTTCCCGTTCGTCGGCAACGGCAAGGCGATTGCGCTCGGCGAGGATCAGGGCCTCATTAAGGTGATCTTCGACAAGAAGACCGGGCAACTGCTCGGCGCGCACATGATCGGTGCGGAAGTCACCGAACTGATCCAGGGCTACGTGGTAGCGATGAATCTCGAGACCACCGAGGAAGAATTGATGCACACCGTCTTCCCGCATCCGACCCTGTCGGAAATGATGAAGGAAGCGGTGCTCGACGCTTATGGCCGGGTGCTGAACGTCTGATCTGCGCTCGGGCGTAATCCGTATGGCGGGGAGGCTGCGGGGCTTCTCGTCCGTGCCGCCTTCGCGGTATTTTCAAACAATCGTTCGGTGGAGTGGGTCTCACGGATGGTTGCCGCCGGGCAACGAATGTTGCGTGCAGGCAACACTCATCGAACATTTAACCCTGAAGGCAGGCAACCCTTGCCTACGCCGCTATTTGGCCACACCCCTTGATGAAATCATTCTAAGCACTTCGGTAGCCAGGCTTTCCAGCCTGAGCTTTCCGACGGCTTAGAGATTTCGCTGTTGGGCCGGGCGCGATCGATACAGTATAGGTCCCGGGATGGGTTCGCGATGGACGCGAAGACCAACATCAAGGCAAGGTTGCCAAGCCGGCACGTGACCGAAGGCCCCGAGCGTGCGCCACATCGCTCGTATCTCTATGCCATGGGACTGACCACAGCCCAGATTCATCAACCCTTTGTCGGCGTTGCTTCGTGCTGGAACGAAGCCGCTCCATGCAATATCTCGCTGATGCGCCAGGCGCAGGCGGTGAAGAAGGGCGTCGCCTCGGCCGGAGGCACACCGCGCGAATTTTGTACCATCACGGTGACCGACGGCATCGCCATGGGCCATGACGGCATGCGCTCGTCACTGCCGTCGCGTGAGGTCATCGCGGATTCAGTCGAACTGACCATTCGCGGTCACGCCTATGACGCGCTGGTCGGCCTTGCCGGCTGCGACAAGTCGTTGCCGGGCATGATGATGGCGATGGTTCGGCTTAACGTGCCCTCGATCTTCATCTACGGCGGCTCGATCCTCCCCGGCAATTTCCGTGGCCAGCCGGTCACCGTGCAGGACATGTTCGAGGCGGTCGGCAAGCATTCGACCGGCGAATTTTCCGATGCCGACCTCGACGAGATCGAGCGGGTGGCGTGCCCCTCGGCAGGTGCCTGCGGCGCGCAGTTCACCGCCAACACCATGGCGACGGTCTCCGAGGCGATCGGGCTGGCGTTGCCGTACTCCGCGGGTGCCCCGGCGCCCTACGAAATCCGCGACTCCTTCTGCATGACGGCCGGCGAGAAGATCATGGATCTGATCGCCGCCAATATCCGGCCGCGCGATATCGTTACCCGCAAGGCGCTGGAGAATGCCGCGGCGGTGGTTGCCGCGTCCGGCGGCTCGACCAATGCAGCGCTTCACCTGCCGGCGATCGCGCACGAGTGCGGCATCAAATTCGACCTGTTCGATGTCGCCGAAATCTTCAAAAAGACACCATATGTCGCGGATTTGAAGCCGGGCGGCCGTTATGTCGCCAAAGACATGTTCGAGGTTGGCGGCATACCGCTGCTGATGAAGACATTGCTCGATCATGGCTTCCTGCATGGCGATTGCCTGACCGTCACCGGGCGCACCATCGCGGAGAACCTGAAGTCGGTGAAATGGAACCCGCATCAGGATGTGGTGCGTTCGGCAGACAAACCGATCACCGTGACGGGCGGCGTCGTCGGTTTGAAAGGAAATTTGGCCCCGGAGGGTGCGATCGTGAAGGTCGCTGGCATGTCGGAGTTGAAGTTTACCGGTCCGGCGCGCTGTTTCGATCGCGAGGAGGATGCCTTCGAGGCTGTCCAGAAACGGACCTACAAGGAAGGCGAAGTGCTGGTGATTCGCTATGAGGGACCGCGCGGCGGTCCGGGCATGCGAGAAATGCTGGCAACGACAGCCGCCTTGTACGGGCAGGGCATGGGCGGCAAGGTCGCGCTTATCACCGATGGCCGCTTTTCCGGTGCGACCCGCGGATTCTGCATCGGCCACGTCGGGCCGGAGGCCGCTGTGGGCGGCCCGATCGCGTTGCTTCGCGACGGCGATATCATTGAAATCGATGCCGTGGACGGCACGCTCGACGTCAGATTGTCGGATGCCGAACTGGCCGAACGCAAGAAGAGTTGGAAGCCGCGTGCGAGCGATTGCGGTTCGGGCGCGCTGTGGAAATACGCCCAGCAGGTCGGCCCCGCCGTGGACGGCGCCGTCACCCACCCGGGCGGGGCGCATGAGAAACAGTGTTATGCGGATATCTGAGCGTATCGTTGTTGCGTTGAGTGTGAGCTGCTTCGCGTTGGTGGGCACGCCGGCGTTTGCCTTCGACGGCACCACTGTCGGACAGGACTCGACCCTGCCAATGGCTTCTGCTGCGCCGCCGGTCGGTGCTGCTGGCGCATTGCGCAAGTCCGCCCCCTCGAACAATTCGCTCAGCGCCTTGCAATACGCCGCCGAGGATGGTCATCCGATCGCGCAGTGGAAACTCGGCCGGATGTACGCCAAGGGCGACGGCGTCGCGCAGGACGATCTGCGCGCGTTCCAGTATTTCAGCCGCATTGCCAACGCGCATGCAGAGGATAGCCCGACGGCGCCGCAGGCCGCCGTGGTCGCCAATGCTTTCGTGGCGCTCGGCCGTTACTATCTGGCCGGCATTCCCAATTCCAAGATCAAGGCCGATGCCGAGCGCGCGCGAGAGATGTTCTCCTATGCCGCGTCCTATTTCGGCAATGCGGACGCGCAATACGATCTGGCGCGACTGTATCTCAATGGCGTCGGTGCGCCGCGTGATCCGAAGTACGGCATCCGCTGGCTTGGGCTCGCCGCGCAGAAGGGGCAGCATCAGGCACAGGCGATGCTCGGCCAGATGCTGTTCAACGGCGACCACCTGCCGCGGCAGGCGGCGCGCGGCCTGATGTGGCTGACACTGGCGCGTGACAGTGCCGGTCCCGAGGAAGCCTGGATCAAGGACAGCTACAACAAGGCGATTGCCAAGGCGTCCGAGGACGATCGCGCCATGGCGCTGCAAATGCTCGAACACTGGGTGCAGGGTCGCCGGGACTAAGCCGGCCAGCGCCTCACGCCGCTTCAGTATCCAGATCGATCCACACCGGAACGTGATCGGACGGCTTTTCCCAGGCACGGACATACTTGTCGATGCCGACGCCGGTCAGTCGGTCGCCGGCCTGCGGCGACAGCAGCAGATGATCGATGCGCAGCCCATTGTTCTTCTGCCAGGCGCCGGCCTGATAATCCCAGAACGTGTACTGACCGGCTGCATCGGTACTGGCGCGCAGCGCGTCCGTCAGCCCGAGCCCAAGTAGGGCTTGAAACCGTTCCCGCGTTTCCGGACGAAATAACGCATCGTCGACCCAGGCCTCCGGATTGTGGACATCGCGTGCCGCCGGAATGACGTTGAAATCGCCAGCGAGCACCAGTGGCTCTTCCGCTTTAAGACGCTCTTTCGTGTACTCAAGAAGCCGAGACATCCAATTGAGTTTGTAGGGATACTTATCGGTATTCGCCGGGTTGCCGTTAGGTAGATAAAGACAGGCAACGCGCAGCGCGCCATGCTTGAGCGACACCACGCCTTCGAGGAAACGGGCATGCGCGTCTTCGGGGTCGCCGGCGAGCCGTGGCGTGGTTTCGTCAAACGGCAGACGCGACAGCAAGGCCACGCCATTGAAGGTCTTCTGGCCGTGGGTGACGACGTTGTAGCCGAGGGCTTCGATCGCCTCCCGTGGAAAGGCTTCATCGACGCACTTGATCTCCTGAAGGCACGCGATATCCGGAGAACATTCGCTCAACCAGGTCAGCAGATGGTCAAGCCGCTGTCGCACGGAATTGACATTCCAGGTCGCTATCCTCATCGATCGTGCTGCCTTTATTGATTTGCGGTCGGCTGCCGGCGCCCGATATCCCTCCCTCGGGAAGAAAATGCGTCGCCCGGCAATCTGATGGACTGACTCTCGAATATATCGACTCGCGCGCAGGCAGGATAGGGAAGCCCGGCAAGGGCAGCTCCGGCGATCGGCCGGGGAAAATTCATCCATAGATGATGGCCCCCGCGGAACAGGTCATTTCCTTCAAAACGGGAGCCGTTGCCATTGTGCAGCACGTCTCCAGAAAAGCGTGCGCTCCAGGGGCGATACGCCGTTTTGTATTTGCTTGTCGGTGTCTGGTGGCGACATCTTCCCTGCGGCGTCGGGCCGCACCGGATTCGCGGCAACCGGCAGGATCCCGCGGTCGCGCGGGTTTGGAGATGAAGATGGCGACAACAAAAACAATAATGATCGGTTCGGCAGCAGCTTTGCTTGCCGTCAGCGGGGCGCAGGCGGCGGATCTGCCACTGAAGGCCAAGGCCGTTGAGTATGTGAAAGTCTGCTCGCTCTATGGTGCCGGTTTTTACTACATCCCGGGAACCGATACCTGCATCAAACTCGGCGGGTACATCCGCGCCGATACTTCGTTCAACGCCTCCGGCGCTTACGACGCGCCGCGATGGAACGCTCCGGTGACGCGAGCCTCGAACGATTACATCGCTCGCTCCCGTCTGGATCTTAACGTCGATACCCGCACCGCGACCGAATATGGCGTGGTCCGTACTTACGCCGACTTGCGGCTTAACTGGACGACGGATACCTCCCCGCGTGCGGGCGGCGACAACGTCGGCGTCTACTACGCCTTCATCCAGTTCGCCGGCTTCACCATCGGCAAGGCGGTATCGCAATTCTCCGCGCCATGGACGGGTTTTCCCGGCAACAATACGTCCTATCTGATCGGCGGTCAGGACATCGACAGCGGCATCAATCAGATCGCTTACACCGCGCAGTTCGGCAACGGCGTGTCGGCTGCGGTCAGCCTTGAAGAATCGAGCGGCCTGAACGGTGCCAGCACGCTCAATTCCTACACTCGTGCTCCGCTCTACGACCTGACGTCGGGCTTTACGCCGTCAAGCAATTGGGGCGGCACCAACGTTCCCGATATCGTCGGTCAGGTTCGTGTCGATCAAGCGTGGGGCGTGTTCCAGGCTTCAGTGCTCGCGCATCAGCTTCGCGGTGGCTATTACGGCTACTTTGGCGGTGGCGGCGGCGTTGCTGGCGTAGGTCATCCCGACGATACGTGGGGCTTTGCCGGTCAACTCGCGCTATCGCTGAAGAACCTGCCCACGGGACCCGGCGACACCATCAATGTATCGGTCGGCTATGCCAACGGGGCCTCGCGCAACATCATCGGCGGCGTCAGCCCGGACAGCTTCCAGATCTGGGGCGGTGGCGGCACGCGGGTTGCCTACGCCTATTCCAGCGACGGTGTGTTCGGGGCGGGCGGCAGCATCCAGAAGACCGATGCGTGGGGCCTGCGTGGCGCCTTCAATCACAATTGGGACGCCCACTGGTCGTCGTCGCTGTTCGGCTCCTACACCCAGGTTCGTTACAACGACACGGCCAAGGCCCTGCTGGCGGGAACGTCGATCTGCTCCGGACTGCTCGCCTGCAATCCGGACTTTAACATTGCGCAGCTCGGCTTCCTCACCAAATGGACGCCGGTCAAGAACCTGACTTTCTCCGGCGAAGTTCTCTACACTTACATCGACCAGAAAAACGTCGGGGTCACGCCCATCGGTGGCGCGACACTGGCGAGCGAGGGCACGTGGACCTTCGGCGTTCGAGCCCAGCGTAGCTTCTGACCGCAAGGCGGCCTTCATCGGGCGGAGCCCCGGGGGAGGCCTTATGCGGGCCGTTTTTGTGACGGGGTGATCGGCGGGGCGATTGCAAGTCTGCAGCCTCCGCCGCGACCGGGGGCTGACCGCTCAACATGACGGAGTTGTCACTAACGATGACCCGAGATTCCGCTATGGCGCATACCACGATCCAGAGTGGTGTGGTAAAACCTTAGGCGGAATGGAGGCCGGATAGGGCTTCCAACGGATGAAGCCGCGCCATTTTTGCGACGCGCGACGGCAAATGCAGGATGGTCATGGCAAAGCGTGGTTGGCTCGTTCTGGCGGTTATGCTGGCGGCTGGGAGTGTCGCCGCCTACCAGACGCGCGCGTCCTGGTATCCGGACAACGCGGCCGCCAAGGCTCCCGCGGGGCCGCGAAAGGTGGCGGTCGAGGTCGCCAAGGCGGTGAAACAGCCGGTTCCCGTTGATGTTGACGCAATCGGCACGGTGACGCCGATTTCCAGTGTCGCGCTGAAGTCCCGCATCGAAACCACGATCCTCAACGTTCACTTTGAGGACGGCGAACGCGTGAAGCAGGGAGATCTCCTGTTCACGCTGGATGCGCGGCAGATCGATGCGCAGATCGAGCAGGCGGAGGGAACCCTGGCCCGTGACCGCGCGCAGCTCGCGGGCGCCCAGCGCGACCTCAATCGCTACAGTGAGCTGATCGGCAAGGGTGCGACCACTCAGGTCAATCTCGACAACGCCAAGACTCAGGCCGACATCCTGATCGGGACCATCAAGGCGGATCAGGCTGCACTCGACAACCTCAAGGTCCAGAAAAGCTACACCCTCGTTCGCGCGCCGTTCGACGGCCGTATCAGCGCGGCCAACGTCAAGATCGGCAACTTCGTCCGTCCGGCCGATACCGCGCCACTGGCGACCATCAACCAGATGGCCCCGGTCTATGTGACGTTCGCGGTGCCGCAGGCAGTGCTGAGCGACCTGCGTGATGCGATGGCGATCGGCACGGCGCAAGTGATCGCCACGGTGCCGGGTCGCGAAGCGTCCGAACGAGGCAAGGTCGCCATGGTGGAGAACACCGTCGACGCGACCACCGGCATGGTGACGGTGCGCGGCATCATGGATAATGGCCGTGAAGCATTGTGGCCCGGAACGCTGGTCAACACTCGCCTGATTGTCCGTAGTGAGAACGCTGTCGTGGTGCCATCGGCGGCCGTACAGCGCAGTCAGAACGGCGATTTCGTTTTCGTGGTTGCCTCTGGCAAGGCAAAGGTGCAGCCGGTGACGGTAGCCCGCACGTCCTCCGGCAGTTCCATCCTTTCGGGAGGTTTGAACGGCGATGAAGAGGTCGTCGTCGAAGGGCAGTTGCTGCTTCGCGATGGCACGCTTGTCCAGTTGCGGGAAAGCAAGGCGGGAGCCTGACGGATGACGCTCTCCGAGCTTTGTATCCGCCGCCCTGTTCTGACGACGCTGCTGACGGCGTCGATCATCGCGTTCGGCATTTTCGGTTTTCGTCTGCTGCCCGTCTCGGCGCTGCCCAAAGTCGATTTCCCGACCATCGCGGTGACGGCAACCTTGCCGGGCGCCAGCGCGGAAACCATGGCGGCGTCGGTCGCCGGCATCATCGAACGGCAACTGTCGACCATCGCAGGCATCTCGTCGATGTCGTCGCAGTCGTCGCAGGGTCAGTCGACGATTACGATTCAGTTCGATCTCAATCGCAATATCGATGCGGCTTCGCTCGACGTGCAAACGGCGCTGACAATCGCGCAACGACGGTTGCCGATCGAGATGACGATCCCGCCGAGCTTCCGCAAGGTGAATCCGGCGGACTATCCGGTGATCTACCTGTCGCTCTCCTCGGACACGCTGCCGCTGTCGGCCGTGAACGAATACGGCGAGATCACCGTCGGGCAGACGCTGTCGCAAATTCCCGGCGTCGCGCAAGTCCTGATCTACGGCAGTCAGAAGTTCGCCGTCCGCGTTCAGGTCGATCCGCAGGCCGCCGCGGCGCGGGGCTTGACGCTGGACGATGTACGCATGGCGGTCACCAACGCCAATTCGAGCACGCCGGTTGGAACCCTCAACGGCCCCAAGCAGGACGTTGCGCTGGTCGCTTCCGGCCAGATGCCGAAGGCGTCGGAATACAGCAAGGTCATCGTCGCGTGGCGCAACGGTTCGCCCGTGAAGCTCGACGAGATTGCCTCGATTTACGACAGCGTCGAGAACGACAAGATTGCGACCTGGCTCAACGGCAATCGCTCAATCGTGCTGGCGGTTCAGAAGCAGCCGGATGCCAACCTCGTCGCGGTGGTGGATGGCGTACGCGCCAAACTGCCGGCATTGCGGGCGCAGATTCCGCCGTCCGTCGAAGTCAGCGTCATGATGGATCGCTCGATCTCGATCCGTCAGGCGGTGGCGGATGTCGAGGAAACGCTGATGATCGCGGTGGCTCTGGTCATCATGGTGATCTTCCTGTTCCTGCGCTCGGCATCGGCGACCTTCATTCCCGCGCTGGCGGTTCCGATCTCGCTGATCGGCACCTGCGCGGTGATGTATCTGTTCGATTTCTCGATCAATAACATGACGCTGCTGGCGCTGACGCTATCGGTGGGATTCGTCGTCGACGACGCCATTGTCATGCTCGAAAACATCATGCGCCATATCGAGGAGGGGATGCGGCCGTTCGAGGCGGCGTTGAAGGGCGCCCGCGAAATCGGCTTCACCATCATTTCGATCACCTTCTCGTTGATCGCCGTGTTCATTCCGGTGCTGCTGATGGGCGGTATCGTCGGCCGGGTGTTTCGCGAGTTCGCGGTGACGGTGGCTGTCGCCATTCTGGTGTCGGGTTTTGTCTCGCTGACGCTGACCCCGATGCTGTGCGCCCGCTTGTTGCGTGCGCACGATCATGAGAAACGACCGAATTTCATCCTCCGGGCCTTCGAGGCGATGTTCGCGGCCTGGCTGCGCGCCTACGAATGGGCGCTCGATCGCGTGCTGGCTTTCAAGTCCGTCATGCTGGTCGTGACACTGCTGACGCTCGCCGGCACGGTTGCACTCTACATTGTCGTTCCCAAGGGTTTCTTTCCGCAGGAGGACACCGGCTTCCTGATCGGCGTCACTGAATCGGCAACAGACACGTCCTATCAGGCGATGGCCGAGCGTCAGCAGGCGCTGGCGGCGCTGCTGCAGGCCGATCCGGCGGTTGAGTACATCAACAGCACGGTCGGTTCGGGCGGCCCCAATGCGACGACGAATTATGGCCGCTTCTTCATTTCGTTGAAGCCGAAGGGCGAGCGTGACGACGTGCAGACGGTGATCGGACGGCTGCGCCAGACCGCATTGCAGGTGCCGGGATTGCAGGCGTTCTTCCAGGGCATCCAGAATCTCAACATCGGCGGCCGTATCTCGAAGAGCCAGTATCAATACGTGCTGCAAAGCGGCGATGCCGACTCGCTCTATCGGCTGGCGCCGCAAATCCGTGAGAAGATGGCGCAGGTGCCGGGCCTGCTCGATGTCACCACCGACCTCTACATCAAGAACCCGCAACTCACCGTCGAGGTGGATCGCGAGAAGGCGGCGGTGTTCGGCATCAGCGTCGGCCAGATCCGTAACGAACTGTTCAATGCCTACGGCACCCGTCAGGTCGGCACCATCTACATGCCGTCCAACGATTACAAGATCATCATGGAGGCGAAGCCGGAGTATCGCGTCGATCCGGCTGACCTTTCCAAGCTCTATGTGAAGACGGCACAGGGGCGGCCGATCCCGCTCGACGCGGTGGCGCGCATGATGCCCTCAGTCGGACCGTTGCAGATCAACCATCAGGGGCAGCAGCCGGCGGTGACGATTTCGTTCAATCTCGCGCCCGGCGTTTCGCTCGGTTACGCGGTGGACAAGATCACCGAAATCGAACGCGATGCACGGCTACCGGTCACCATCGTTACTGGCTTCTCGGGAACCGCGCAGGTGTTCCAGGATTCCTTGCGCGGGCAGGGCATCCTGATTCTCGCGGCGATCTTCGCCGCTTTCGTTATTCTCGGCATTCTCTATGAGAGCTTCATTCATCCGATCACGATCATTTCGGGTCTGCCCTCGGCCGGTATCGGCGCCATTCTGACCTTGATGTTGTTCAAGATGGAGTTGTCGGTAATCGCCATGATCGGCATCGTCATGCTGGTCGGCATCGTCAAGAAGAACGCCATCATGATGGTCGATTTCGCCATCGAGCGACGCCGCGTCGGGCTATCGGCCGAACATGCGATCCGCGAGGCGGCGCTGTTGCGTTTCCGTCCGATCATGATGACGACCTTCGCGGCGATCTTCGGCACGTTGCCGATTGCGCTCGGCACCGGCGCCGGCGCGGAATTGCGTCAGCCGCTCGGTGTCGCGGTGGTCGGTGGCTTGCTGGTATCACAACTTCTGACGCTGTTCATCACGCCGGTGATCTACATCTATCTCGATCGCATCGACCGCCGTCTGAAGCGCAAGCTGGAGCCGCAACTCGAGGAAGCCGAACTCGAGCGTGCTCACGCGGCGGCGGCCGAATGACGTCGCGATGGCGTTTGCGCGAGTTACCTGGGGTCGCACTGGTTGCGATTGTCGCTCTTGCATTCTCGGTTGATGCACGTGCGATCGAGCCGATCGAAATCTTCGATGCGCATCTGCACTACAACTGGGAGCCAGTGCCAACCTACAAGCTCGACGAGGTGCTGGCGCTGTTCAAGAAGAACCGCGTGACGGGAGTTCTCGCCACCAGTCGTCCCAACACCGGCACGCACGCGCTGATGGATTCGAGAGCGGCAGGCCTACAGGTGGTACCCTTCATCCGCCCTTATCGGGTGCGTGCCGATATCGGCACCTGGTTCAAGGATCCGGTGATCTTCGATCTGGTCCAGGAGGAATTCAAGCGCGGCTATTATCGCGGCGTCGGCGAGTTTCATCTCTCCGGCAAGGCCGCCGATACCGAGATGGTGAAAAAGACCGTGGACTTCGCCGTCGCCCACGACCTCTACCTCCACGCCCATGCCGACGCCGAGGCGCTTGAAATCCTGATGCGGCACAATCCGAAGGCGCGCATCATCTGGGCGCATACCGGTTTCGGTCTGCCGGCGGATCGCGTCGCGGCGTTGCTCGACAAATATCCGGCGGTGTGGGGCGAATTGTCGTATCGCGGCGGGATCGTCGACGGGCAGGGCAGGCTGACGCCGGAATGGCGCGCATTGTTCGAGCGTTATCCGGATCGCTTCCTGATTGGTTCGGACACCTGGGTGCCGGAGCGCTGGCAGCGCTATAGCGAGATCATGGCCGAATATCGCGGCTGGCTGGCGCAACTGCCGCCTGAAGCTGCGAAAAAGATCGCGCACGGCAATGCGCGAAAGTTGTTCGCGTTGGAATAGCCCAGGTCGTCACACCGAAAAGCTGGTGCCGCAGCCGCAGGCGGCCGTGGCGTTCGGATTGTTGACCCGGAACGAGGCGCCGATCAGGTCGTCGACGAAGTCGACTTCCGATCCCGCCAGAAACGGCGCGGAGGCGGGGTCCACCAACACCACCGCGTTGTCGCGGGCGATCACCATATCGTCCTCGGCGCGGGCGCGCTCGACATCGAATTTATACTGGAAACCGGAGCAGCCGCCGCCTTCGACACTGATGCGCAACATGGCGCCGTCACCCTCGGTCTTGAGGATTTCGCCGATGCGGCGGGCAGCCCGCTCGCTGATGGTGACGTTGGTATCCGTCATTGATATCGCTCCGGAATTAAGGGCAGCATATGCAGATCAATTGTATATGCCGTAAAGCATAGTTAAGTGTGGCAAATCGCGGAATCAAACTTTAGAGGGCTAAAAAGACGGTGTCGGTTGGAATGGCTGCTCCCCAGCAGGCTTATGCCTGCGACCCGGCCCGCAGCCGGGGCCGGCAGTTCGAGGAGCCGCCGAGCGCGACCCGCAGCGCCTTTCGCCGCGATTGCGACCGCGTCATCCATTCCACCGCCTTTCGCCGGCTCAAGCATAAAACCCAGGTTTTCGTCTTTCATGAGGGCGACCATTATCGCACCCGGCTGACCCATTCGTTGGAGGTGGCGCAGATCGCACGCGCGCTGGCGCGGCAACTGGGGCTGGACGAAGATCTGACCGAGACGCTCGCGCTGGCGCATGACATTGGCCACCCGCCGTTCGGCCACGCTGGCGAGCGGGCGTTGGACCGTTGCCTGAAAGATTATGGCGGCTTCGATCACAACGCCCAGACGTTGCGGGTGGTGACCGCTCTGGAACATCGCTATCCCAACTTCGACGGACTCAACCTCTCGTGGGAAACCCTGGAGGGTATCGTCAAGCACAACGGCCCGTTGCTCAAGCGGGAGGACCCGAAGGCCAGTCCCGCGCTGCCCGTCGGCATCGCCGAGTTCAATCGCGTCTACGATCTCGAATTATGGAGCTTTGCCTCGCTGGAGGCGCAGGTGGCGGCAGTGGCTGACGATATCGCCTACGACGCCCACGACATGGACGACGGCCTGCGCGCCGGACTGTTCAGCATCGACGATCTGATGGCGGCACCGGTGATGGCGCGCCTGATAGAGGAAACGCGGCGAGGCTATCCCGATCTTGTCGAACCGCGGTTCGGGGCCGAACTGATCCGCGAACTGATTTCCTGCCTGATCGGCGCGGTGGTGACCGAGACGCGTAGTCGTCTGGCTGCGGCAAAGCCCGCCAGCGTCGACGACGTTCGCACCCACGGCCGCACGCTGGTGACGTTCACGGCGGAGATTGCGGAGCAGGAGGCGGCCATCAAAGCCTTCCTGAAGCAGCATATGTACCGCCACCCCCGCGTGATGCGGGTGATGGGCGATGCCGAGCGCGTGGTGAGCGACCTCTTTGCGCACTATCGGGCAACCCCGGCGGACTTGCCGGCGGAGTGGCTGCCGTCCGGCGGGAACGAGCCGGAGGCGGACTTCGCCCGCCACGTTTGCAACTATATCGCCGGAATGACCGACCGTTATGCCCTGACCGAGCACCGGCGGATTTTTGACTCGACCCCGGATTTGCGTTAGGCGGCGCGAACGCCCGTTTCGCCGCACCAGGCGGCCCGCGTATCCCAATTCCGAATAACCCGAGCGACATTCATGGCCGATCCCGCTTCTGCACCGCATCCCTTCGCCAATCTGCTTGCGCGGGTGCATGGGGTCTGCCGCCAACTGATCGACGATGGCGCGCTGCCGGCCGGAATCGACCTGTCCCGTGTCGTGGTCGAGCCGCCTCGCGACGCCTCCCACGGCGATATGGCCACCAATGCCGCCATGGTGCTGGCGAAGGAGGCCAGGGCCAAGCCGCGCGATCTGGCGGAGCGGATCGCGAGCGGTCTGCGCGCCGATCCGCTGGTGGCATCCGTCGATGTCGCCGGTCCCGGCTTCATCAACATGACCTTGCAGCCGGCGGTCTGGATCGGGGCGCTGGGCAGCATTCTCGACGAAGGCGCCCGCTACGGGTGCGGCCGCATCGGCAGCGATCGGAAGGTCAACGTTGAATACGTCTCGGCCAATCCGACCGGGCCGATGCATGTCGGCCATTGCCGCGGCGCGGTGTTCGGTGACGCGCTCGCAAGTCTGCTCGCCTTCGCCGGTTATGACGTCACGCGCGAATACTACATCAACGACGCAGGTGCGCAGGTGGACGTGCTGGCGCGCTCCGCTTACCTGCGTTATCGCGAAGCGCTTGGCGAAAACATCGGTGAGATTCCGGAGGGACTTTATCCCGGCGATTACCTCAAGCCGGTCGGTGAAGCGCTGGCGAAACAGTATGGCGATGCGCTTCTCAAGCAGACGGAATCCGAGTGGTTGCCGGGCGTGCGCGCCAAATCCATCTCCATGATGATGGAGATGATCAGGAATGACCTCACCGCGCTCAACATCACGCATGAAGTGTTTTTCTCGGAGCGTTCGCTGATTGAAGGCGGCAGCGATCGTGTCGCCGCGACGATCGACTTTCTCCGGGCCAAGGGTGACGTCTATGAAGGCCGTCTACCGCCGCCGAAGGGGGCCCCGGTGGAGGATTGGGAGGACCGTGAGCAGACGCTGTTCCGCGCCACCGCCTACGGTGACGACGTCGATCGTCCGCTATTGAAGTCGAACGGCAGCTACACCTACTTCGCCTCCGACATTGCTTACCACAGGACCAAGTACGATCGCGGCTTTCGCGATCTTGTCGACGTCTGGGGCGCCGATCACGGCGGTTACATCAAGCGGATGCAAGCGGCGATCAAGGCTGTGACCAGCGGCGAAGCTGCGCTCGACGTCAAGATCGTGCAACTGGTGAAGCTGTTGCGGAACGGCGAACCGGTGAAGATGTCGAAGCGCGCCGGCGATTTCGTCACGCTCCGCGAGGTGGTCGACGAAGTCGGCTGCGATGCGGTGCGCTTCATGATGCTGTTTCGCAAGAACGACGCGGTGCTGGATTTCGACCTCGCCAAGGTGATCGAGCAGTCGAAGGACAACCCGGTCTTCTACGTGCAGTACGGCCATGCTCGTGGCCACTCGATCTTCCGCAATGCCCGTGAAGTGATCGCGGACCTGCCGGAAGACGATGGCGCGCGGCTCAAGTTCCTGCGGTCCGCGAAGCTGGATCGGCTGACCGATCCCACCGAAATTGATTTAATTCGCAGGCTTGCTCTTTACCCTCGCATCCTCGAAGCCGCGGCGCTGGCGCACGAGCCCCATCGGGTGGCCTTCTATCTCTATGATCTTGCCAGCGAATTTCACGCGCTCTGGACCAAGGGGCGGGATGCGCCTCATTTACGCTTCATTATCAATAATGATGCAGAACTTACCTTATCGCGTCTGGCATTGGTTCAGGGCGTCGTCTCGGTTCTGGCATCCGGTCTCGCCGTTCTCGGCGTCGATGCGCCAGTCGAGATGCGATAGAGTAGGTTGGATCGCCGGCAGCATGGGGTGTGTAGTCGGCATCCGGTAGCGTTCGTTTCGTTAGAACGACGGGTCGGCGCTTTCCCGAAGGGGATGCACATCACATGGCTGATCGATATCACGAACGCACTTACGCAACGGCAGATACGATGGATCGCGATCATCATCCGTCCGCGAAGGTCGAGAACGACCCCTTGGCTGAACTGGC
>JBARXT010000066.1:0-17682 GCA_049647485.1 Xanthobacteraceae bacterium | reverse complement strand
TTCCGAGACGGCAGACCTTCTGCGGTTGCGCGATGGTCAGTTGAGGGTCGAGATTGGCATAACGGCTTTTGAATCTCTGAAGGCCGATGTACTCGATCTCGTAACTGATATTCGCCCAGATTGCGTTTCGATGGTGATCTTGGTCAATTTGAACACCCCGCAGCTTGAAAAAAGCCACGATAGCATTACCTGATCACCACTCAGGTAACGGTTCCGCTGATCCTACAGCAAGGTCGGCAAAGTCCGGCCACCGGACGCGAGGCCTGACAACGTGTCGATGTCGCGGGATATCCCGTCTGACGGTTTCGCCGAGACGCTGACGCCGGACGGGTCGTTGATAGCCGCGCCGTCTGCGGCAGGCGCTACGGTGCGCCAGTCGATATTCAGCCGCTGGGACAGAAAGGGCGTTGCAAACAAGCTGACGCCGGATTCATTGAGCGCAAACAGCGGCGTGTAATGCGGCAACTCGCTGTCCGTCGTCAGAAGCGAGCGACGGCTGTCCAGAACGATCCATCGGCCTTCATCATGGACCGCGAGAACGGCATGATCTTCGCGGATCGCCCGGTCGCGAACCAGGAGAATGCGAAGGTCGCTGTCCAAAACGCCGGCTTCACGGAGCAGGCTATATTTTGCGATGGCGTAATCCTCGCAATCGCCGCGGCCCGAGGCCAGCGAGGCCAACGGTCCGGACCAGACGTCGACCATGCCATGCTGGGCGAGATCGCTCATGTACCGGATCGAGCCGTTAATGAGACGGTTCGCGATCTCCATGCGCCTCTGGCCGGTATGACCGTGAATTTCCTCGCTCATAAGAACAAATCGAGCAGCGGCGGTGCTGCAGGTGGATCGATCCACCTTGCACCGGGCAATTTCGCTCATTTCAGTTTTGATGTCGCGGCTGACGCCTCGCCACTTGCGCCACAGTACCCCTTCGGGGGCCCGAAATGCGACCAGCCCGAACGGCTCATAAGTCTTGCCAGCGGTGCTGGAGGGAAGCATCGGCACGTCGGAGGCGACGTCCTCACTTGCGATCGCTGCCACGCGGACAGGCTCACCGCCATAAGGCTTTCCGTCAAGTTTCGCCAGGACACTGTTGATGGAAAAGAAGCGTGCGGTGGTTACGGGTTGACGAACCGGAGTCTCCGCCGTGGTCCTCATCGAAGGAGTGATCAGGTCGTCAAAGATATGCTTTCGAGGCTTCTCTCGTGTAGCCGCCTCGGTGCTTGACGAAACACCACCCAAAAATACTGCACAACAAAATGCGGCGACTGCAACGCGAACTCGCACGTCGGTCAACATGATAACGCCCCTGTTCTCGGGGTGTCGGTCAATCAATTGATCGCGCCCCTTGTTATGGAGCGATCTTTAGTTCGCCTCGGATAGAACCGCGTTAAAACGCATTCATGTTTGAGACCATTATCGATTCAGGGGAAATCGGACATAGCCGAAATAGCTAAGATTGAGATCAAATCCCTCGAGATAACGGGACCTTAACGATGGAATCTTCGAAGAGAGAACAATATGGCGGGATGCAAGAAGCTGGATCGTTAATGGATAGTGAAAAGTCGAATACGAAATCAGCAGCCGGCTGACGGGTATCAGCCATAAAAATCAAAACTACAGTCTGCATTCTACGCACCGCAAAGAGGGGTGCGATGCAAACACAGAGATCTATATCGAAGGGTTTTAGTGCTCGCGTAGGGCTTGCTGCTTGAGCATTCGTGCCGGCTTCATGATGTAGTCAAGCACAGTTTTTCGGCCAGTCAAGACCTCAACCGTCGCCACCATGCCAGGAATGATAGGAAGCGGCTGCTTATCCGTGCCGAGATAATTTTTGCTAGTGCGCACGATGACACGATAGAACGTCTCTCCCTTCTCGCCGCGCTCCGGCTTTTCTTCGGCGATAGTGTCGGCGCTGATGCGTTCGACCTTCCCGGCGAGCGATCCATAGACCGACGAGTCGTAGGCCGATATCTTGACGACAGCCTCCTGACCGGGGCGGATAAACGCGATGTCTTGCGGACGGATGCGCCCCTCGACCAGCAGACTATCATCCAGCGGTACAATCTCCATGAGGTTAGCGCCGGGCTGGACCACCGCGCCGATTGTCGTGATGTTGACTTTATTGATGATGCCGTGAACCGGTGATCGCAGTTCGGTTCGGAGCACGCGATCCTTCGCCGACTTGATATTTTCGTCGAGCACCGCGAGATCGCCGCGCGATTTGGCAAGATCCTCGTCGGCTTGGGCACGGAGCGTCATCCGCGCACCCTCGAGTCGGGATTGCGCTTCGTGAATAGCTGATTCAGCCTTGGCCATTGAAGCTTTGGTAACCTGAAGTTGACCACTCATTTCGCTGGCTTGTCGATCGATCCGAAGCATTTCGATCTCGGGAACGACTTTTTGCTTGTAGAGGTTCTTAGTAAGCTCGACTTCACGTTGAAGAAACTTCAGCGTGTTGGTGAGCTTGGTTTCCGTTGCTTTATATTCGTCGTACTCCCTGCGGCGCTGTGCTTCTTGTTGTTGGATGGTGTCGATATCTTGCGCGAGTTTGCGGGCGCGCGCATCAAACACGCTGCGTTCAGCCGCCACCGCGTTAGGTGACGCTTGCATCAATTCGGGAGGAAACTCGAGTGTTTGCTTGCCCGCGGCTTCCGCTTCCAGCCGCGCAACTCGCGCTGCCATGGCCACACGTCTTTCTCGTATTTCGCCGAACTCGGCGGCGAATTTGGTGTCCTCGATGCGGATCAACGGCTGACTTTGCGCAACAATGGCGCCTTCCTGCACGAGGATTTCACTGACGATGCCTCCTTCCAGCGATTGCACGACTTGCATCTGACGCGTGGGAATGACCCGGCCATTGCCGCGTTTGACTTCGTCAAGGACGGCAAAGTGCGCCCAGACCAGCGCTGCGATCAACAGCCCAAGGGTCGATACAAGTATCAGGCGTGACGTTTTTGGCGTCCGCAGATCCACGGCCGCTCGGACGTCATTGGCAAATGCAAAATCAGTGTGAGGCATTGGATTTGGTCGCCGTCGATTCGAACCTGACTGTGGATTCTGCCGAACGGTTTGGGCCTGCCTGAAGTGCGGCTAGAATTTTTTCACGAGGTCCATCTGCGACTAGCTTGCCGCGCTCGAAAACGAGGATGCGATCGACGAGGGAAAGCAGCGACGGGCGATGTGTCGAAACGATGATGGTCATCTCGGTCTTGGCCAACATCTTCAGGCGCTCGAGAAACTCAGCTTCGCTTCGCACGTCGAAATGTGCGGTCGGTTCGTCCATGAAAATGATTCTTGGCTTTCGAATTAGCGCCCGGGCCAACCCGATTGCCTGTTTCTGGCCGCCGGACAGGCTGCGCCCACCCTCCGATATCGGCATATCGTATCCGAGCGGGTGGCCTGCAATGAATTGCTCAACGCCGGAGAGGCGAGCGACCTCGAGAATTTCGGCATCGGTCGCTGAAGGACGGCCCAGCGTAATGTTATCGCGAAGCTTGCCGAAAAAGAGATCGGTATCCTGCATCACGAAGCCGATCCCGGTGCGTAAGTCTGCGGGATCGTATTGGCGGGATTCGATATCATCGATCGTGATACTGCCCTCGAGCGGCTCATAGAAGCCGGACAGCAGCCGGCCGATCGTGGTTTTCCCGGAGCCCACGCGGCCGATGACGGCAACGCGCTCGCCTGGGGCGATCTTAAACGAAATCTTTTCGACCGCGTTTTCATTACTGGCCGGATACTTGAAGCTGACGTTGTTGAATGCGATTGCACCACGATTGATGGTTCTCGCGACGTAGGAACGTCCTGGGGGGCGTTCGCGTTCGAGGTGCATCAGCTTGTCGATTGAGCGCAGCGACACCATCGTCTGTGTGAAACGGGTGATCATCGATGCCAGACTGGAGATGGGTGCAAGAACGCGCCCTGAAAGCATGTTCGCCGCGATCAACGCGCCCATCGTGATCTGCCCGTCAAGGATAAGAAAGACGCCGACAACGACAAGCATCATGCTGGTGAGCTGTTGTGCCGAACTGGAAATCGTCAACGCAAGGACCGACCAGAAATGGACATCTTCGCCCGAGCGCGCCGTCGCTGCAACGGATCGTTCCCACGCAGTTTGCATGCGGGCTTCGGCGCCGGTCGCACGAACGGTTTCGATGCCTGATAACGATTCCACCAGAACGCCGTGCCTTGCCGCGGATTCGGCTTGCAGCCGGTTGATGGCGCGGTCGAGCGGTCGCTGCAGGATCAAGCCCGCTGCAATCACAATCGGCAGCATGAGAAGCGGGATCCACGCCAATGGTCCGGCAATCAGGAACAGAACGCCAATGAAAATCATGGCGAACAACAGATCGGTAGCAGAAACCACCGTGCCAGATGTGAAGAATTCCCGGACGGAATCGAAATCGCGCATCTGATTGGCGAGGATGCCAACCGATGTCGGCCGGTTGGCCATCTTCAGCGCCAGGATATGTTCGAAGATGTCCGCAGCGAGCACCACATCGATTTTCTTGCCGGTGACATCGATGATGTAACTACGAACAATCCGGATAATGAAGTCGAAAACAATGGCGAGGCCAAGTCCGACGGCGAGGGCGATCAATGAAGGAATTGCGCCGTTCGGAACCACACGATCGTAGACGTTCATTGTGAACAGCGGTGCAGCGAGCGCCAGCAGGTTCACGAGAAGCGCTGCCAAAGCTACGTGCGTGTAGTTGTGTCCAAATCGACGGACGACAGACCAGAACCAGTGCCTTCTCGGTAGGTCGCCAGCGGCTACGGTACGCGCGTCAATCGTCGACGGTTTGGCTAGAAAAATGTAGCCGGTGAAACCAGCGGCCAGCTCCGCAGTTCCAATGGACTTCACCTCATCAGGCGTCGACGGATCGACTACCTGCATCATCTGGGAAGCGTCGTCTCGTCCAACCAGTGCCAGAGCCTTGCCGTTCTTCATGACGAGCAGAGCAGGCAGGACAAGGGCAGGAATATCGGAAAGGGTGCGTTTCGCTGGCTGAACTTCGAGGCCTGCGCGGAGGCCGGCGCGCTCGACGAGGGACGCATTCAAGCGCCCATCGACAATCGGCAGGCCAGACATCAGCGCCTCGCGGCTGATAGCGCGGCCGTGGTAGGCGGCGAGATACAGCAACGCATCGGCGAGCGGATCGGACGCCGGCGGCGTCTCGGGAGACTCCGGATCCTGCTGTAGGAGTGGGGTTGCCGCGCTTCCAGTCACTGCTTGGAGTCCTTGGTTAAGGCTTACCTAACCATGATAGCGCGACTTGCTTTGAAATGACCGAAAAGCAGGAAACAAGGCTAACGCAAAGCGTTAACGGCGCGCTCAAAGCTCGAGGCTAGGTGTCAGCCATGGCGCGCGCAGCGCTCCGCTTCGGTATCTACTCTGTATGAGTATGGGTCGCTTGCCACTTTGATGCCGCCTCGACCAACTCCGCTACCGGATTGACGCCTGCCCATCGATTGGAAAAATCGTTCTTGCCCGGCGAAGTAGTCGCCGCAAAATTGAGAGCCGGCACCGGTGCGACCCGTTCGACCTTTAGCGGTTTCGGGCCGGATTTCGGCAGATGCAGTAATATTGGCGCGACCTCGGTCGGGAATAGGCCAAATGGTTGAACCGGCAGGGGAGCCGCGTCGGCCGGCGGAGGTGCCTTGATGTATTCGATCAGCCCGCCCATTGCCGCCAGCAATTGATAGTCTGCAAAAACGGCAACGCTCTGGGTCGAGATCAGCGAAACCAAGCCGTTGAAAAGCTGGTTTTGGCCATTCAGCAAATCGACCAGCGAGCGCTGCCCGAGCTCGTATTCCTTCTTATACGAAACGATGACCTTGCGATCCGACGTGATCTGACGGTTCAGCGATGCAATACGGCTCGCAGTCAGCGTCCGGGCTGCCCACGCACGATCGATCGATTCGATCGCGTCGCGCTGCAGGCGGGCGTGCCGCATGGTGCTCTCGATGTAGCGTTCCGACATTTCATTGCGGCGCCAGCTATCTTGGCCGCCACGGAAAATGTCCCAGCTCATGACCACCTTGGCACTGACATCGTCGCGATGGCCAACGTAACCATCCGAGTCGACTCCTGTGGTTCCGCGCGCTTCGAGATATACGTTGGGAACGAAGGCTCCGGCTGTACTGTCGAATGCGTATTTGGCGGCCTTGGCGTCGGCGCCGGCAGCCTTGATGGTCGGGTTGAAACGAACCGCGATCGCGAGAGCTTTATCGCGGGAACTGGGCATCCCCCCTAGACGTCCCGGTGTACGGAGATTGATCGGCTCAATGCCGACCGCTCTCCGATACTTCGCGCGTGCCTCATCCAAACTCTGCTGGAATTGCGCCAGCGTTGCTTGCGCGTTTTCCACACGTTCGCGGGTTTGCTCAAGATCGCCTTCACCGGAGCGGCCGCCCTGGAAGCGTGATGTCACGTTCGCGAGCAGACCGCGATGGACCCTGACGTTATCCTGGGCGACTGCAATCAGCCGCTGATAGCGAATAATATCGATGTAGGCCTCAGCCGCATCGAGAGCCAGCAATTCGGTGCGCTCCTGAACGCGCGCTGCTGCCGCATCGACACGTGCAGCCTGCCGCCAGATTTCATTGATCGACGTAAAGCCATCGAACAGAAGTTGTCGGACGACCACAGACGCCGACCGTCCGTTGTACCAACGATTGTTGCCCAAGGGCGCGGGGACGACATTCTGGTTGAAACGCTCTGGACCATTGCGCGTTTCGATTCGAATTTGCGGCAGCAATGTCGATTGCTGCTGGCGTAATTCTGATTGGGTCGCGCGCCTATTCGCAGAGGCCTCACCGACGCCGGGATGCGTTTTAATGGCCTGCTTCAGCGCGTCATTTATGAGAAATGCTGACTGCGCTGCAGCGCCACCCGAAAAAGCACAGCCGAGAATTAGCGCCGAAACGGCCACACTCAGCACACGCATCGCAAGTCCCCCAAAGCCCAAATATAACCAAAATAAGGTCAATCAATCTGGTAAGACGCTAGCAGAAAGGCGGGAATTCTAAAACAGCTTCTACCCCGAGTTTTAGCGAATGTGGCTAAAAAGCAACAAAAAGACGGCCGGAGAATTGCATAAGTCATTGTTTATCCCTGTTTTGGGCGCTCTACAACGGACTACCCACGGCGTTCGCGTCTTCGGACCGCGGACTCGAATCGGTCATTTTATTTTTAGTGATCAACACCAAACCGGGCGGGCTGTTTCTCGAAATATGAACTCGGTCCTTGGATTCTTCAACTCATGGTTGTCCCATGTCGGCTTGCCGTTTCTCCGAAGTTCCCATCACCGCGCCTGCTTCGTCGGGTTGTTAGCCTAAATTTTCTGGCCGCCCGATCCGGTTCCGACATTGATGGTGATGCGCTGGATCTCGGTCCGGCCGTGCGGGTATTTGACCTCGACCGTCGTCACGTCGGTGCCGGTGAAGTCAGCCTTTGATTTGTAGAGCGCAACGAAGCCCGGCACCTCCAACGCGAGGCACTGCTTGTAGTTGGTGGCGTTGACCTTGCCGCGTTTGATCGTCAGCGTTCCGTTTGTCGGTGGGCTCACGAGGCGGATCGTTGGAAGGGGTCCCGAGGTGCAATCCGGCCGGACGTTGATGTAAAGACCGACCTGAATGTTCTTCGCGGTTGGCCCCTTGGCGTTGCGCTCCACGGTGGTCGGCGGCTGCTGCGCCACGGCCGCGACCGAACCTGCAAAACCGATCAGGCCGCCGAGCACGGGGGCCGCCAGCCGCCAACCTCGTCGATATCGATGCAGCATGTCGTGCCCTGATGTCGAAACCACGCCGCCGCATCGTGCGGACGAGCTTGTTTCAAGATGCGACAAACCCGATCGAATTTCAATTCGGGATACGAGCCAGCCGTTCAAATCGGCTGATGCACGAAGCTTATCCGGATAAGGCGCGGCACGCCGACGGGAACGCGCCGCAATTTCGTCAATCCGCTGGCACGTTCGGCTTCCGCTTGCGAAAGGGGCCGTGGCCGATCAGGATCGGAGCCGTCGCGCAATCGAGGGGAGGGCAATCATGACCGATCGAAGAAATGCCGAGCCGAGGGTTGCCGCAAGCAACGCCGCCGTGCTGAGCGAACTTCCGTTTGCCGATCGTCAGGATTACGCCGACGCGGAACGCGGTTTCATCGGCAGCCTGCCGGACGCGACGATCCAGAACCCCGCTGGCCGCGTCGTCTGGAGCATTGCCGATTATGCCTTCCTGAAGGAGGACGCCGCGCCCGCCACCGTTCATCCGAGCCTGTGGCGGCAGGCCCAGCTCAACTGCCGCCATGGCCTGTTCGAGGTGGTGCCCGGCATCTATCAGATCAGGGGAATGGACCTCTCGAGCATGACGCTGATCGAGGGCGAACACGGCGTCATCGTGATCGATCCGCTGGTGTCGGCCGAAACGGCGCGGGCCGGCCTTGAACTCTATCGTCGGCACCGCGGGTCCCGGCCGGTGGCGGCGGTGATCTACACGCACTCCCATGTCGATCATTGGGGCGGGGTGAAGGGCGTCATCACACAGGAGGATGCCGACAGCGGGCGGGTGCCGGTGATCGCGCCGGAAGGGTTTGTCGAGGCGATCGCGCAGGAGAACGTGCTGGCCGGCACTGCGATGGTGCGCCGTGCGCAGTATCAGTTCGGGCCGCTGCTGCCGAAAGGCGTCAAGGGGCAGGTCGATGCGGGGCTCGGCAAGACGTTGTCGAGCGGCACAGTGACCTTGATCGCGCCAACCGATCTCATCAGCCGCGATCACGAGACGCGCGTGGTCGACGGCGTGGAGATCGTGTTCCTGATGGCGCCGGACAGCGAGGCGCCGGCCGAGATGCATATGTTCTATCCGGCGTTCAAGTGCCTCAACATGGCCGAGAACGCGGTCCATAATTTTCACAACCTGCTGCCGTTTCGCGGCGCCGAGGTGCGCGATTCCCGCGCTTGGTCGCGCTACATTGATGTTGCGTTAATGACGTTCGGTGATCGCGCGGAGGCGTTGATCGGCCAGCATCACTGGCCGGTGTGGGGGACTTCCGCGATCAAGAGCTATCTCGGCAAACAGCGCGATCTTTACAAATACGTCCACGACCAGACGTTGCGCCTGATCAATCACGGTCACACGCCGAATGAGATCGCTGAGCTGCTGACATTGCCGGACAGTCTGGCGCATGAATGGTACGCGCGCGGCTATTACGGCACGGTGCGGCACAACGCCAAGGCAGTCTATCAGAAGTATCTCGGCTGGTACGACGGCAATCCGGCGCATCTCGATCCGCTGCCGCCATCAGATGCAGCGCGGAAGTATGTCGATTACTTCGGCGGATTCGATGCCGCGCTCGCCATGGCCAAGGCGGATTTCGCCAAGGGTGAATACCGCTGGGTCGCGGAGATCGCCAATCATCTGGTGTTCGCGGACCCAACCCATCAGGAGGCCCGCAACCTCGCGGCCGACGCCTATGAGCAACTCGGCTATCTGTCTGAGGCCGCGACCTGGCGCAATTCCTATCTGTTCGCCGCGCATGAACTGCGCAACGGCGTGCCGCAGATGACGGCGCGGGGCGGCGTCGCGCCGGACGCGCTGGCGGCGCTGCCGCTCGATACGTTCTTCGATCTTCTGGCCGTACGCCTCAATGGCCCTAAGGCCGTCGGCAAAACTGCCGTGCTGAATTGGGTGTTCACCGACACCGGCGAAATTTTCGTCCTCAACCTTGATAATTGCGCACTGACCCATCGCTGTGGACAACGCGCCGAGCACGCTGACGCGACGTTGACGCTGACGCGAACCGTCCTCAATGCGATCATGCTGACGCAGACGACATTCCCCGAGGCGGTGGGTGCGAAGAAGATCACCATCCAGGGCAACCCGGCCAAGCTTCTGGAGTTGCTCGGGCTGTTCGATACTTTCAGCCCGAGCTTCGCGATCGTCGAGCCGTAGGTCAGCGCGTGACCGATGCGTCGGCGTTGATGTCGCGGGTCGCGCGAAACTAATACGTTGCGCGGCCGCCGGAGATATCGAACACCGCGCCGGTGGAGAAGGCGCAGTCCTCGGACGCGAGCCACGCCACCATCGCGGCGAGTTCTTCCACCAGTACGAAGCGGCCCTTCGGAATTTTCGACAACATGAAATCGATATGCTGTTGCGTCATCTGGTCGAATATGGCGGTTTTCGCCGCGGCCGGCGTCACCGCGTTGACGGCGATCTCGTAGCCCGCAAGCTCCTTGCCCAACGACTTCGTCAGGGCGATCAGTCCCGCTTTCGAGGCGGAATAGTGCGCGGCATTCGGATTGCCTTCCTTGCCGGCGATCGAGGCGATGTTGACGATGCGGCCGTAATTCTGCTTCACCATCGTCGGCACGACGGCCTTGCAGCAGATGAAAGGACCGTCGAGATTGATGCGCAGCACCTTGCGCCACTCGTCGAAATCGGTTTCCCACACCGTCTTGTTGATGCCGGCGATGCCGGCATTGTTGACGAGAATGTCGATCCTGCCGAGCTTGGCCAATGTCGCATCGCGCGCCTTCTCGACGGCGGCAAGATCCGAAACGTCGACCTGGACCGCGGTGACTGCCGCACCGATCTGCTTGGCCGTCTGTTCGGCCAACGCGATATCGTGATCCCAGATCGCCACCTTGGCGCCCGATGAGATAAAGCGTTCGGTGATGGCGCGGCCGAAGCCCTGCGCGCCGCCGGTGACCACGGCGCAGCGGCCGTTGAGATCGATCTTGTTCATCGTGAAATCCCTCTAAAGCGTCCAGCCGCCGTCGATGATGTGCGCGACGCCGGTGGTAAAGGCGCTTTCGTCGCTGGCGAGATAGACAGCGAGCGACGCGATTTCCTCCGCGGTGCCGAGTCGTCCCATCGGCTGGCGGCTGACGAACATCTCGCGGCCACCGGCACCGAGCGCGGCGGCGCGACCGAGCATCGACGGCGTCTCGATGGTACCGGGGCAGATACAGTTGCAGCGGATACCCTTAGCGATGAAGTCGGCGGCAACGGCGCGGGTGAGGCCGGCCACGGCGGCTTTCGTAGCGCCGTAGACGTAACGGTTCGGCGCGGCCTTGAACACGCCGGCGGCGGAGGCGATGTTGATGATCGAGCCGTGGCCCGCCGCCAGCATTCCGGGCAGGAACGCGCGCAGCGTGCGATGCATTGATTTCACGTTGAGGTCGAACGAGAAATCCCAGTCGTCGTCGCTACACTCCAACACCGTGCCGTGATGCACGAAGCCTGCGGCGTTGAGCAACACATCAACCGTGCCGACCTGCTTGGCCATCGCTGCGACCGCAGCGCTGTCGCGCGCGTCGAGGCGGGCGACTTCCGCCACGCCTTCCTTGGTCAATGCCGCGAGTTGCTTGTCGTCGATATCGGTCGCAATCACGGTTGCGCCTTCGCGGGTGAAGGCGATGGCGCTGGCGCGGCCGATGCCGGCCGCCGCCGCGGTCACGAATGCGCGTTTGCCTTTCAGTCGGCCAGACATTCTCGTTCTCCTTGAAGCCTCGAGTCTGTTTCAACTGCATTGAACCAGACTCGTCGTTTATCTTTTTTGTTCGAGCATGATCTTTGCCGAAAGCCAGTCTCCACTTTTCGGGATCATGCTCTAGTGATTGTCGCGAGCGACGCCGATGCGGCCGGCGATGTCCTGATAGCGAGTCGCAAACTCCATGCAGGCGCCGGTGGCATGCTGGCCCACGGTGTTGCGGTACATCTCCTGCCACGGCGTCTGGTGCGCGGGGTAGGGGAAGCCGCCCTTGGCCTTGAGTTCGACGCGGCGCCGCTTCACCTCGGCATCGTCGATCATGATGTTGGCGCTCCCCTTGTTGAGGTCGATGCGCACCATGTCGCCGGTTTGCAGGATGGCGAGGCCGCCGTCCGCCGCCGCTTCCGGCGTTGCATTGAGAATCGATGGCGATCCCGACGTTCCCGATTGGCGGCCGTCGCCGATGCACGGCAGCGAGAGGATGCCGCGTTTGATCAGCGCGGCCGGCGGCTGCATGTTGACCACTTCGGAGCCGCCCGGATAGCCGATCGGACCGACGCCGCGCACGAACAGGATGCAATGCTCGTCGATGTTGAGGGACGGGTCGTCGATGCGGTGGTGATAATCCTCCGGCCCCTCGAATACGATGGCGCGGCCCTCGAAGGCGTTGAGGTCTTTCGCGTTCGAAAGATAGCGATCGCGAAACTCCTTGGAGATCACGCTGGTCTTCATGATCGCGGAATCGAACAGGTTGCCGCGCAAGACAAGGAAACCCGCATCCTGCACCAGCGGCTTGTCGTAGCTCCAGATCACATCGCCATCGGGCTTCGGCGCATTGCGGCAGTTGTCGCCCATGGTGCGGCCGTTGACGGTCACTACGCCTTCATGGATGCGCTTGTGCCGCATCAACTCACCGATCACGGCGGGAACGCCGCCGGCACGGTGATATTCCTCGCCGAGATAGAACCCGGCGGGCTGCATGTTCACCAGCAGCGGAACATCGTGGCCATATTTCTGCCAGTCGTCGATCGAGAGGTCGACGCCGATATGGCGGGCGAGGGCGTTGATGTGGATCGGCGCGTTGGTCGAGCCGCCGATGGCCGAGTTGACGACGATGCAATTTTCGAACGCCTCGCGCGTCAGGATGTCCGAAGGCTTGAGATCTTCCCACACCATCTCGACGATCCGCGTGCCGGTCTCGTAGGCGATCTGGCCGCGCTCGCGATAGGGCGCCGGAATCGCCGCGCAGCCCGGCAGCGACATGCCGAGCGCTTCCGCCAGCGAGTTCATCGTGGAGGCGGTGCCCATCGTGTTGCAGTGGCCGACCGAGGGCGCCGACGACGCGACGATGCGCATGAATTCCTCGTAGTCGATCTCGCCGGCGGCAAGCCGCTCGCGCGATCTCCAGACCACGGTGCCTGAACCGCTACGCTCACCGTTGAACCAGCCGTTGAGCATCGGTCCGCCGGACAGCACGATCGCCGGCATGTTGACGGTCGCTGCCGCCATCAGGCATGCGGGGGTGGTCTTGTCGCAGCCGGTGGTCAGCACCACGCCGTCGAGCGGATAGCTGAACAGTACCTCGACGAGGCCCATGTAAGCGAGGTTGCGATCGAGCGCGGCGGTGGGGCGCTTGCCGGTCTCCTGGATCGGATGCACCGGAAATTCCATCGCGATGCCACCGGCGGCGCGGATGCCTTCGCGGACGCGCTTGGCGAGATCGAGATGATGCCGGTTGCACGGGGAGAGATCATTGCCGGTCTGCGCGATGCCGATGATCGGCTTGCCGGACTGCAATTCCTCGCGGGTCAGGCCGTAATTGAGATAGCGCTCGAGATAGAGCGCGGTCATCGCCGGGTTATGCGGATTGTCGAACCATTCGGTCGAGCGAAGTTTGCGGCGAGGCTGGTTCGTGGACGTCGTCTGATCGGTTTTCTTGTTCAATGTTTCCTCCCGCGCTAGCTGCTCGCAGGGGTCCTTGGCCGCCCTGGCGGTGGTTGCGTTAAATTGAAGCGCGACCGCGAAGCCGGCCGCCAGTTTGGCATTGTTCCAGAGACGCAGGCGCGAGTCACGTCAAAAAGACAGCGCTACCAAATTTGCACCGGAGGTCGAAAAGGACTGACGAAGCGACGGTTTATGCGTGTCGGGGTGCGGAACTGCGCCGGATCATCAGTTCATAACCGAGATCGATGATCGGCGCTGCCGGCCGTCTGCCTTCGACGGCGTCCATCACCATGGTGATGGCGGTCTTGCCCATGTCGTAGCGATTGGTGCGGACACTGGTGAGCGGCGGCACAGCGGAAGCCATGTATTCCAGATCGTTGAAGCCGACGATGGCAATATCTTCCGGAACCTGAATTTGCCGGCGCTGACATTCGAACAGCGTACCCAACGCAAGGTCGTCGTTGACGCAGAACACCGCATCGATGTCCGGCGCTTTCATCAATAAATCCGCAAACAGCGTTCCGCCCATTGTCACCGACGTCGGCACCGGCGTTGCGATGATCAGGCGCGGATCGTAGAGCGAGGCGCGCTTCATCGCGTCGGTGTAGCCTTCGAGACGGCGCTGGACGCGTGGATCCATGCGCGCGCCGAGGAATCCGATGCGCTTGAAGTTCAATTCGATAAGGTGCGAAATCACCGCAAATGCGGCCGAATTATGAGAGAATCCGACCATCATGTCGACGGGATCAGGGCCAAGCTCCATGATCTGGACGATGGGACAGTTCATCGAGTCCAGGATCGCCCGGGATTCATCGGTCTGGTTGATGCCGGTCACCACCAGCCCCGCGGGACGCTGCGCCTTGAACAGTCGCAGCAGCTTCTCCTCCTGAAGAATGCTGTAATGCGTGTTGACCAACTGGATCGAGTAACGGCTCTCGCCCGATCCGTCATAGATGCCGCGCAACACATCCGAGAATACGTTATTGGTGAAGGACGGGATCAGGACGCCGATGACTTCGGTGCGTCGCGATGCCAGTGCGCGTGCGGCGAGATCGGGGACATAACCGAGTTGTCGCGCCGCGTTCTCCACGCGTTCGCGCTTGCCGGGCGAGAGTGCTTCGGGATTGCGAAAAAAACGTGACGCGGTGATCGGACTGACGCCCGCGAGTTTCGCGACTTCAGTGAGCCTGACTTTTCCGGAATTGCTCCGCGCGCGTGCCATGAGGCGCTGATAGCATAAGAGCCTTGACGATTAAATGATTATTGACAGCGCTACCACCGCATTGATAATGGCGATTCAAGCAGGGACAATGCCCCATTCAGCTTTCGACATGGAAGTTGAGAACAGAGCCGCGACGGTTTGCGCCGTACAACGCCGAAACGTGAGGGAATGGAAACGATGGCGTCGGTGCAGATTAGCGACGTGCGTAAATCCTTTGGCGGATTTGAAGTTCTGCACGGCGTCAGCATTCCGATTGAAGACGGCGCCTTCGTTGTTCTCGTTGGTCCCTCCGGTTGCGGCAAATCGACATTGCTGCGGATGCTGGCCGGTCTGGAAAATATCACTTCCGGTACGATCGCGATCGGCGACCGCGTCGTCAACAACGTGCAGCCGAAAGAGCGCGACATCGCGATGGTGTTTCAGAACTACGCGCTCTATCCGCACATGACGGTCGCGCAGAATATGGGTTTTTCGCTGAAACTGCGCAACGCGGAAGCCGGTGATATCTCCACGCGCGTAAAGAGGGCGGCCGAAATTCTCGATCTGGCGCCGCTATTGGATCGCTATCCGCGTCAGTTGTCCGGCGGTCAGCGTCAGCGTGTCGCCATGGGCCGCGCCATCGTGCGCGATCCGCAGGTGTTTCTGTTCGACGAGCCGCTGTCGAACCTCGACGCCAAACTGCGCGTGGCGATGCGCACGGAGATCAAGGAACTGCATCAACGGCTCAAGACCACGACGGTCTATGTGACACATGATCAGATCGAGGCCATGACCATGGCCGACAAGATCGTGGTGATGCATGACGGCATCGTCGAGCAGATTGGATCTCCGCTCGAATTGTACGATCATCCCGAGAACCAGTTCGTCGCCGGTTTCATCGGCTCGCCAGCGATGAATTTTCTTAATGGTCATCTCAAACTGAACGGTGGCCAACCCTACGTTGAGACTGAAAATGGCAGTCGTCTTCCAATCAGTTCGGCGCCTGCGGCGTCCGACGGCCACCCGGTGGTTTATGGCGTTCGCCCTGAGCATCTCGATCTTGCCAGCGATGGCATCGAGGTTGAGGTCGCGGTAGTGGAGCCGACCGGATCGGAAACGCAGATCGTGGCGCGGATCGGGACGCAGGAACTGATCGCGGTGTTTCGCGATCGGCATCCGGTGGCGCCGGGCGACAAGATTCATCTGCTCCCGCGCGCGGAGGTCGCGCATCTGTTCGACAAGGATACCGGCCGGCGCCTATGACCCGGCACGAGAACCATTAACAAGACGACAACGATCGGGGTTTTGAGGACGTCCATAATTGCAATTACAACAAAAGCAGGGAGAAGATGATGAGCAATTTAATCACCGACCGGCGTTCGCTGCTCAAGGGCAGCGCGACGATGCTGGCTGCAGCCGCGACCATGTCGAGCGATCAATTGCTGGGTTATGCCAAGGCATGGGCCCAGACCTCGCCGTGGAAACCGGAAGCCGGCGCCAAGATCAATCTGCTGCGCTGGAAGCGTTTCGTCGAAGCCGAAGACGTCGCCTTCATGAAGATCGTCGATGCCTTCCAAAAAGCCAACAATGTCACCATCAACGTCTCCAATGAATCCTACGACGATATTCAGCCGAAGGCCTCAGTCGCGGCGAATACCGGGCAGGGCCTCGACATGGTGTGGGGCCTTTATTCGCTGCCGTTCCTGTTCCCGACCAAATGCACGGATATGACCGACGTTGCCGACTATCTTGCAAAGAAGTGCGGCGGATGGGCGGAGTCCGGCAAGGCTTACGGTATGCTGAACGGCAAGTGGATCGGCATTCCGGTGGCGGCGACCGGCGGCCTTGTGAATTACCGAGTCAAGGCTGCGGAGGCGGCTGGCCACAAGACCTTCCCGAAAGATCTCGGTGGCTTCCTTGATCTCGTCAAGGGCATGAAGAAGAACGGCACGCCTGGCGGCATGGCGCTGGGCCATGCGTCGGGCGATGCCAACGGCTGGCTGCACTGGGCGCTGTGGGCGCACGGCGGTAACTTGATCGACAAGGACAACAAGGTCATCATCAACTCGCCGGAAACCGCTAAGGCGCTCGAATACGTCAAGCAACTCTACGATAATTTCGTGCCCGGCACGGCGTCGTGGAACGACAGTTCGAATAACAAGGCGTTCCTCGCGGGTCAGCTTCATCTCACCGTCAACGGCATTTCGGTTTACGTCGCGGCGAAGAAGGAAAATCCGGCGATCGCGGAAGACATGAACCACGCGCATCTGCCGGCGGGTGTCGACGGCAAGACACGCGAATTACATCTCGGTTTCCCGATCTTGGTCTATACCTTCACCAAGTTCCCCCAGACCTGCAAGGCGTTCACAAGCTTCCTACTCGAGCCCGCTCAGTTCAACCCGTGGGTGGAAGCGGCGCAGGGCTACCTGTCACCGTTCCTGCTCGATTACGAAAAAAATCCGATCTGGACGGCGGACCCGAAGAATACGCCGTATCGCGACGTGGCGCAGACCGCGACCACGCCAGCCGGGATCGGCAAGATGGGCGAGAACGCCGCCGCCGCGATTGCCGATTTCGTTGTGGTCGACATGTTCGCGAACTACGCCACGGGTCGTGAAGATGTCAAGACGGCGATGGCATCGGCGGAACGCAACGCCAAGCGCATCTTCCGCGGTTGACAAAGCATGCCGGCGTGGATCGCCCGCGCCGGCATTTCGTTGATGGCGGGCGGGGGCCAGGCTGCATCGGCGTCAAAACGCCGGTGTGTTCCTTATTCGGCCGGAGCTGGAACTGAATGACCACGATGCAGACATCGATGCCGGCGCAAGCGGTCTATAAGGACACCAGATCGCCGTGGGAAAGGCTGCGCACCAACCGCAATTGGCTGGCGCTGTGGTTCATGCTGCCGACAGCAGCGTTTCTCATCCTGTTTCTCGCCTATCCGCTCGGGCTCGGCGTCTGGATGAGCTTCACAGACGAGCGTATCGGCCGCACCGGCATCTTTGTCGGGCTGGAGAACTATGAGTGGCTGTGGAACTACAGC
>JBARXT010000065.1:0-34097 GCA_049647485.1 Xanthobacteraceae bacterium | reverse complement strand
CGGCTGACGGTGTGCAGCGTCGTGCCGGTCATTTCCGCGAGGTCCTGCCGCGACAGCGGAAACGCGATCTCGACGCCGCGCGCGGTGCGGCGACCGGCCTGTCGCGACAGCCGCAACAATGTATGCGCGATGCGCCGCTCCACCTTTTCAGTCGCGAGTTCGCGCAGCCTGATCTGAAGATCGCGGTAGCGTTCGCCCATCAAGGTGACGGCATTCATCGCGATCAGCGCGTGCCGACCCATGACCTCCCGCAGCAACGTGGCCGGCATGCCGATGAGATGGCTGTCGTCCACCGCCGTCACCGCACCGGGATGGACCTGATCGCCGGTCAACGCCGCATAGCCGACCACGTCGCCGGGTCCGAGATAGCGGATAATAATCTGCTGGCCGTCCAGCGTGGTCTGGGTGACGCGCAGACGCCCGACGACGACAATATAGAATGTCGTGACGGTGTCCTCCTGCTGGAACACGGCCTCGCCGGCCGGAAACTTGCGACGGAACGAGGCCGCGTGGATCTCCCGCAGCACCTCGGCCGGGACGCCGCCGAACAGTTCGCTACGCGCCAGAATGTCGATATCGGGAGATTCGGCCATACCCACTACTTTATCGAATCCACTGGTCGCGCCCGCAACTTCGCCGCATAGTGCGGCCATCGAATCGCGGACCCCGCCGGGCGGCATATTGCGGATTAATTGCGTTGGCGCAAAGACGGTGACGCCGGCGCACGGCACTGGCACGATGGGATTTGATTTTCACGGAGTTTCGATGCTGAACGTCAACAAGACCGACCTTTTGCGCCATCACGATCCGGAAACGCTGTCGGATCGTTTTGCCGCGTGGGCGGAGCGGCTGTTGACGGCGATGGCCGGCGGCTTCAGCCGCCGCTACGGCGGCCGGGTGGTGGTGCTGGAAACCATCGCGGCGGTGCCGGCCATGGTGGCGGCGAGCCTGCTCCATTTACAATGCCTGCGGCAACTGATCGACGACCGCGGCTGGGTCCGCGCCTTCATGGACGAGGCGGAGAACCAGCGCGCCCACCTGATGGCCTTCGTCGCCATCAAACGGCCGAGCTGGGGCGAGCGCTGGCTGATCGCGATCGGCCAGGGCACATTCTATAATGCCTATTTTCTGCTCTCGCTGATCTCGGGACGCTGCGCCCATCGCCTCGCCGGCTATCTCGCCGAGCGGTCGGTGAAGGGCTATTCGGACTATCTCGAATCGCTGGAATCGGGCGCGATCCCCAACGGCCCGGCGCCCGACACCGCCGTCGCCTACTGGAATCTCGCGCCCGGCGCGCAGCTCAGCGACATGATCATGGCGATGCGCGAAGACGAGGCGATCCACCGCGACATCCATCACGCCTTCGCCGACGCGCTGGCGGAAGGCCGCGTGCTGCCGGAACGTCCGGGGCCGCTGCTGTAGGCTTTCGCTTTTGGCAGAATCACTCCCGTCATGCGCGGACTTGATCCGCGCATCCATCTTTCGAAAAGGAATGGATTGCCGGGACAAGCCCTGCCATGACGACTGAAAGGTATGAACCTTCGCAAACTCTCACTCCAACTTGCGCTAGCGCAACGAGTGCGTCGCGCCGCGGCGTAGGGTCCGTCTGCAAGATGAAGGCTGCCCCTTGAAGGCAGTCGTGCAGACGGAGTTCGATCATGACACGCTTGACCACTCGCTTAGGCACCCTCGCGCTGTGCGCCGGCGCACTGTTGTTGGCCCTTCCCGCGCAAGCCGCGGAATTCGAGGTCAAGATGCTGAACAAGGGCCCCGACAATCAGGCGATGACGTTCGATCCTCCGTTCCTGAAGGTGCAAGCCGGCGACACCGTGAAATTCGTCCCCACCGACAAGGGCCATGACGCGGAAACGATTCCGGGCATGCTGCCGGACGGCGCGACGCCGTTCAAAGGCAAGCTGTCGCAGGAAGTCAGCGTCACCTTCGACAAGCCGGGCCTCTATGGCTACCGCTGCGTGCCGCATTTCGGCATGGGCATGGTCGGCCTGATCGAGGTCGGCAGCAGTACCGCGAACCTCGACGCCGCCAAGCAGGCCAAGATGCCGCCGCTCGCCACCAAGCGGATGACGGCGCTGCTGGACCAGGCGGTCAAGAGCACCACCGCGGATGCGGGAGCCGGACATGCCAGCCGTTAGCCCAAGCGTCGCGCCGGCGGTCACCGCCGGCGCGTTCGACATGCCGGCCGTCGACGACCTCGCCTTCAGCCTGGTCGCCGCGCTGCATCGGCATCCGCATCTCAGCAACGTGCTGACGCATATTTCGCGCTCGAATTGGCCGCGGATCGAGCACGCCTTGCGCGTCATCCTCGATCCCGCGACGCAACGCCGCGACCTGACGCCGCTGGCGCGCAACATGCTCGACCTGATGGTCGCGGAACGCGGCGACACCGGGCGGATCTTCAAGCCGTATTTCCGCGCCCTGCTCACCGCGCTGGCCGGGCCGAACAAAACCGAAGCGATCTTGTCCCGGATTCACCGCCTCGCCGCACCCGATGTCGCCGTTGTCATCCCGCTGCCGACAGCAGCCGCAACGACGGGAGCGGTCGTGAATGCGTGAGGCGGCGAGAACCGAGATTTGCGAGAACGAACGCATTCTCAATTTGCCCGAGATCGATCAACGCCATCGCCACACCGTCATCTTCCAGTTGTTCGAGCATTTGCCGCCGGATCGTTCGCTGCAACTGGTGAGCGATCACGATCCGCGCCTGCTGCGGGGACAACTGGAAATGAAGCACGGCGCGCATTGCCGTTGGACGTATCTCGAACAGGGACCGGATATCTGGCGCGTCCGCCTGTGGCGGGCCGCAGCGGTAGATTGACCTCCCCTCGCGCAATACAGGCGGCTTTGAATCGGATTGACGGTACTGCGCCGGGCGCCGGGCACGGCTGCGGTGCAGCGTCAATTTGCGTTTGCACAAAGAGACGCTCTTTAGACAAGATATAGGTTGAGCCGAATTAGACAAGATATAGGTTGAGCCGAACGAACTGCCGAGCAACTGCCGAATTTTGGGGCCGCGCCGGATCGGGCGGCGCGATGGCGGTTCGCGGAGCGCGAAGACCGGCGTGATGTTGCCACGCGTGGTGAAACAAGGGGTGTGTTTTCGATGGTCGCCGAACTCACGAAAAACGAACGTCAGGGCGCACTGATTATTCTGCTGGTACTCGCCGTCACCGGCCTCGCGATGGCCGCCGGCGGGCACGGCGATCCATTCGGAATCCATGGCGCGCTGGTGATGGTGGTGGCCATCGCCGGAATTTTCGCGGTGATCGCGGGCTACTACGCGCCGGAGCCGCCGGAGAGCCGGCTCGACAGCTATTACGACACCCCGACCAAGTTCGGCATCATCGCCGCCATGGTCTGGGCGGTGATCGGCATGGCGGTCGGCGACTGGGTGGCCTGGCTGCTGGCCTATCCGGAATGGACCTTCGATGCGGCGTGGGCGAGCTTCGGCCGGCTGCGCCCGGTGCACACCTCCGGCGTGATCTTCGGCTTCGGCGGCAACGCGCTGATCGCCACCTCGTTCTACGTGATGCAACGGACCTCCCGGGCGCGGCTGCCGGACCAGTTGAGCCCGTGGTTCGTGTTGTTCGGCTACAACCTGTTCTGCGTCATCGCCGCCACCGGCTACCTGATGGGCGTGACCCAGTCCAAGGAATATGCCGAACCGGAATGGTATGCCGACATCTGGCTGGTGATCGTGTGGGTGGCGTATTTCGTGCTCTACCTGCGCACGCTGAACCGCCGCAAGGAGCCGCATATCTACGTCTCCAACTGGTATTACCTCGCTTTCATCCTCGTCGTGGCGATGCTGCATATCGTCAACAACCTCGCGGTGCCGATCTCCTGGGGCAGCGCCAAGAGCTATTCGCTGTTCTCCGGCGTGCAGGACGCCATGACCGAGTGGTGGTACGGCCACAACGCGGTGGCGTTCTTCCTCACCTCCGGCTTCCTCGGCATGATGTACTACTACATGCCGAAGCGCGCCGGACGGCCGATCTATTCCTACCGGATGTCGATCATCTCGTTCTGGGGCATCACCTTCTTCTACATGTGGGCCGGCTCCCATCACCTGCACTACACCGCGCTGCCGCAGTGGGTGCAGTCGCTCGGCATGAGCTTCTCGGTGATGCTGCTGGTGCCGTCGTGGGTGTCGGCCGGCAACGCGCTGATGACGCTCAACGGCGCCTGGCACAAGGTGCGCGACGACGCCGTGCTGCGCTTCATGATGGTGGCGGCGGTGTTCTACGGCCTCTCCACCTTCGAAGGCTCGTTCATGGCGATCCGGCCGGTGAACTCGCTGTCGCATTACACCGACTGGACCGTCGGCCACGTTCACGCCGGCGCGCTCGGCTGGGTTGCGATGATCACCTTCGGCGCGATCTACGCTTCGGTGCCGTGGCTGTGGAAGCGCAACGGCATGTACTCCGCCAAGCTGGTCGAGGTGCACTTCTGGCTGTCGCTGATCGGCACCATCATCTACGTCTTCGCGATGTGGAACTCAGGCATCATCCAGGGCCTGATGTGGCGCACCTATAACGAGAGCGGCACGCTGGCCTATTCCTTCGTCGACTCGCTGGTGGCGATGCATCCCTATTACATCGCCCGCGCCATCGGCGGCGCGTGCTTCCTGCTCGGCGCGATCATCGGCTTCTACAATATCTGGATGACGATCCGCACCGCGTCGCAGGACGAAGCGGCGCACAACGTCGCCGACCGTCCCGTCACCGCGCCTGCCGTCGGCGCGGCCACGCTTCAGCCCGGAGAGTAAGCAGCCATGTTCGGATTTCACTACCGGCTGGAACGCAAGACCATCGGCCTGGTGCTGGGCATCATCGGCGTCGCCTCGATCGGCGGCCTGGTCGAGATCGCGCCGCTGTTCACCATCCACCAGACCGTCGAGGACGCGCCGGACATGCGCGTCTACACGCCGCTCGAACTGGCGGGCCGCAACATCTACATCCGCGAAGGCTGCTACGCCTGCCACTCGCAGATGATCCGCACACTGCGCGACGAGGTCGAGCGCTACGGGCCGTATTCGCTCGCGGTCGAATCCAAGTACGACCATCCGATGCTGTGGGGCTCCAAGCGCACCGGGCCGGACCTCGCCCGCCTCGGCGAGAAGTACTCCGACGACTGGCACGTCGCGCACATGATCAATCCGCGCGCCGTGGTACCGGAGTCGGTGATGCCGGCCTACGCCTTCCTGCAACGCACCGAACTGCGCACCGACAATCTGAGCAATCACCTCAAGGCGCAGCGCGCCGTCGGCGTGCCCTACACCGACGACATGATCGCCAACGCCGCCACCGACGCCTACGCCCAGGCCGCGCCGGATTCGCCTGCCGCCGACGGCGTCACCAAGCGCTACGGCAAGGCCACCACGGTACGCGCCTTCGACGGCAAGCCCAACGACCTGACCGAGATGGACGCGCTGGTGGCGTATCTGCAAATCCTCGGCCGGTTGACCGACGCAGCGCACAAGCCCGTCGCCTCCGCGGAGAAACAGCAATGACCATCACCCATGACCTGCTCGTCTGGTTCTCCAAATCGTTCGGCCTGTTCTATCTGATGGGATTGTCGCTGATCGTGGTGATCTACGCCTTCTGGCCCGCCAACCAGAAGCCGTTCAACGCCGCGGCGGAAGCCATTCTTCATGACGACGACGACAAGCCATACCGGGGATGAGGGACGATCATGGCGCACTTTGAACGCGACCCGCACACCGGCTATCTCACCACCGGCCACGAATGGAGCGGCATCACCGAACTCAACACGCCGGTGCCGAAGGTGATTTGGCTGTTTCTCGCCTGCACGGTGATCTTCGCCGTCGGCTACTGGATTCTGATGCCGACCTGGCCGCTCGGCCGCACCTACACCAAGGGGCTGCTCGGCGACGATCAGCACCAGATCGTCGCGCAGGCTGTGAAGCAGGCTGCGCTCGACCGCACGGTATGGTCCGACCGCATCGAGAAGGAAAGCTTCGCTGATATCCAGAAGGACGCGCGGCTGATGGAAGCCGTGCGCGAAACCGGCCGCGCGCTGTTCGGTGACAACTGCGCCGCCTGCCACGGCCGCACCGCGCAGGGCAGCAAGGGATTCCCCAACCTCACCACCACCTCGTGGCTGTGGGGCGGCACGCCGGAAGCGATCTTCGACACCATCCGCGTCGGCATCAACTCGGCGCACGCGGAAACCCGCACCTCGCAGATGCCGGCCTTCGGGAAGGACGGCATGCTGCCGCGCGCCGACATCGACAAGGTGATCGCCTTCGTGCGCAGCCTGTCGCATCCCGACGCCAAGGACACGAAGAAGGATCTCGATCCCGCCAAGGTCGCGGCCGGTAAGGAACTGTTCGCCGCCAACTGCGCCTCCTGTCACGGCGAGGACGCCAAGGGCAACATCGAGATGGGCGCGCCGGACCTGACCGATGCCTTCTGGATCTACGGCGGCGATCAGGCCTCCATCGCGGAAACGCTGTGGGGCGGACGCCAGGGCCACATGCCGACCTGGGAGAATCGCCTCTCGGCGCTCGACCGCAAGATTCTCGCGCTCTATCTGGTCGATTTGCGAAAGCCCGAGAAATGAGCGCGGAGACCACGACGATGCGACAAAGCCGCCGCTGGATCTGGCTGCTGGTCGGCGCTGGCCTCGCGCTGGTGATCGGCGCCAACTGGCATCTGGTCTATGTCGCCGTCACCTCGCAGCCGGATTGCGTCGCCCATGTACGCTCTGGCGCGAACGGCGCGGCCGGCACCTTCAGCGCGGCGAAATCGTCGTGTACGCCCCGATAATCCCGATTGATCGCACCGATGAGGACCTGACGTGATCGAGCACACCGAACCCTCACAGACCATCATCCCGCCGGTCGTCTCCCCGCTCCCGATCCCGCATCGCTGGAAGCGCGGACTGACGCCGGCGTCGGCATTTCAATGGCTGGCGCTGGGCTGGCAGGACTTCTGCAACAAGCCATGGCCGAGCATCGCCTACGGCCTGCTGATTTTCCTGCTGTCGGCGGCCATCGTCGTCGGTCTGTTCAAGTTCGAACTGGATTACATCCTGTTTCCGGCGCTCGCCGGCTTCATGGTGGTCGGCCCGATCCTCGCGGTCGGCCCTTACGCCAAGAGCCGGCAGATCACCGAGGGCAAACCCGTCAGCCTGGTCGGCATGATCTTCGTGCGCCCGGCGGCCGGCCCGCAGATCGTGTTCACCGGCGTCCTGCTGTGCCTCTTGATGCTGGTGTGGATGCGCGCCGCAGTGATTGTCTACGCGCTGTTCTTCGGGCTAGTGCCGTTCCCCGGCCTCGACCACATCGCGCCGATGCTGTTCGGCACACCGACCGGGTGGGCGATGCTGATCGTCGGCAGCGCGGTCGGCGCGCTGTTCGCAGCATTCTCGTTCGGCATCAGCGCGTTCTCGATCCCGATGCAGCTCGATCAGCGCGTCGATTCGCTGACCGCGATGGGCACCAGCATGGCGCTGGTCTGGCACAACATGCCGGCGATGCTGACCTGGGCCGCAATCATGCTGGCGCTGATCCTCTTCAGCATCGCCACCGGCCTGATCGGATTGATCGTGGTGTTTCCCGTGCTCGGCCACGGCACCTGGCACGCCTATCGTGCCGTGAGGACCTGATCGCGTGATGGCCGCCCGCCATAGGGCGGCGGCCGACGCGTGTGGAGCGTATAATGAGTTGTTGCGCACCCGGCGTTGAACTGACCAGCGGCGACATCGCCGCCAACCGTGCCGAAGAGGTGCGGCTGGCGAGCCGCGATGTCGGCGACGGCATCCGTCAGACCGACCTCTCGGTGCCGGCGATGCACTGCGGCGGCTGCATCCAGGCGGTCGAAAACGCACTCAACGCGCTGCCCGGCGTCGAGGCCGCTCGTGTGAATCTGTCCAGCAAGCGCGCCACCATCCGCTGGCACGACAGCGCCACGCCGCCGCCGCTCATCGAGACACTGCGCGGCATCGGCTACGACGCGCATCTGTTCGATCCCGGCTCCGAACAGAAGGACACCGCGCTCAGCGAGTTGTTGCGCGCGCTGGCGGTCGCCGGCTTCGCCGCCAGCAACATCATGCTGCTGTCGGTATCGGTATGGGCCGGCGCCGACGCCGGCACCCGCGACCTGTTCCACGCGATCTCGGCCATGATCGCGCTGCCGGCGCTGGCCTATTCCGGCCGCGTGTTCTTCCGCTCGGCCTGGAGCGCCGTGAGGCACGGCCGCACCAACATGGACGTGCCGATTTCGATCGGCGTGACGATGGCGTTCGGGCTCAGTCTCTACGAGACGATCCATCACGGCGCGCATGCCTATTTCGATGCGTCCGTCACGCTGCTGTTCTTCCTGCTGATCGGCCGCACGCTGGATCACCTGATGCGCGAACGCGCGCGCACCGCCGTGAAGGGCCTCGCGCAACTCGCGGCGCGCGGCGCGCTGGTGGCGCAACCGGACGGCAGCAACGTCTATCTGCCGGTGGGCGATATTCAGGTCGGCATGACGATTATGCTGGCGGCGGGCGAGCGCGTGCCGGTGGACGGCCGCGTCGTCAGCGGCCAATCCGACATCGACCGTTCCCTGCTCACCGGCGAAAGCGCGCCGGTGCAGGTCGCGAGCGGTGCGGCGTTGCAGGCCGGCACGCTGAATCTCACCGGCCCGCTGACGCTGATCGCCACCGCCGTCGCCCGCGATTCGTTCCTCGCGGAAATGATGCGGCTGATGGAAACAGCCGAAGCCGGCCGCTCCGCCTATCGCCGCATCGCCGACCGTGCCTCACGACTTTATGCGCCGGTGGTGCACGCCACTGCCTTCCTGACCATGATCGGCTGGTTGATTGCGACAGGCGACCTGCATCGCTCCGTCACCATCGCCATCGCGGTGCTCATCATCACCTGCCCCTGCGCGCTCGGCCTCGCGGTGCCGATGGTGCAGGTGATGGCGGCGCGGCGGCTGTTCGAACAGGGCATGCTCTTGAAGGACGGCGGCGCGCTGGAGCGGCTCGCCGAGATCGACACCGTGGTGTTCGACAAGACCGGCACGCTGACGCTCGGCCAGCCGCGCCTGCTGCACCCTGAAGCCATCGACACCGATGCGCTCGGCATCGCGGCGACGATGGCGACCCATTCGCGTCATCCCTATTCCCGCGCGTTGGCGGCGGCGGGCGCGGCCATCGCATCGCCGCTCGATGCCGGCGCGGTCGCGGAAATTCCGGGCGCGGGACTGGAAGCGCGGATCGGCGCGCATGTCTATCGTCTCGGCCGTGCAAGCTGGGCGCTGTCGCAATCCGACAATGATGGCATCGACAATGCCAACGTCGTGCTGGCGCGCGACGGGCAACCCCTGGCGCGCTTCGCATTCGAGGACCGGCTGCGCGACGGCGCGCACGCGACCATCGCCGAACTGACCGAACAGGGCTTCGCCGTCGAGGTGCTGTCCGGCGACCGCAACGAAGCCGTGCGCAAGATCGCCGGCGATCTCGGCGCGCAGCACCTGTCCGAAGTCACCCCCGCCGGCAAGGTGGCGCGTGTAGCCGCTATCGAATCGAGCGGCCATCGCGTGCTGATGGTCGGCGACGGCCTCAACGATGCGCCGGCGCTCGCCGCCGCCCACGCCTCGATGGCGCCCGCCTCCGCCGCCGACGTCGGCCGCAACGCTGCCGATTTGGTGTTCCTGCACGAAAGCCTGCGCGCGGTTCCGGAGGCCATCGGCATCGCGCGAAATGCCGCGCGGCTGGTGCAACAAAACCTTGCGCTGGCGGTTGGATATAATGTGATCGCGGTACCGATCGCGGTTCTTGGTTACGTGACGCCACTGATCGCGGCGGTGGCGATGTCGTCGTCGTCGATCATCGTGATCGCCAATGCGTTGCGGCTGCCGGGCGTCAAACGCGACCGCCGCGCCGCCCGCGCTCCGACAACGCATCTCGTTGCGCAACCAACAGGTCTTCGCTCGTGATCGAAGACCATGATTTTATTTTTCGACGCGTTTTCTGTACGCGAATCGGTATCCACTTCGATTGAAAACGCCATTGTCGGGAGAAGCGCATGACCGATTTTCTGTATCTGGTGCCGATCGCGCTCGGTCTCGGGCTCGCAGGCCTCGCCGCCTTCATGTGGGCGATGCGCAGCGGCCAGTACGACGATCTCGACGGTGCCGCCGAACGCATCCTGGTCGATGACGATAAGCCGCTGCGGAAGTGAGACGGCGACGTAAGACAACCAGCATCTGACGTCGTCATGGCCGGATCTATTCCAGCCATCCACGATCTTCTTGTAGCAACTGCATCAAAGACGTGGATGCCCGGGACATAGGCGAGCGAAGCGACGCCGTTTTTCGAACGGCTATGCCCGGGCATGACGGAAACGAAGCGCGTGGCGAGTCGCTACGCCGCTTTCGCCTGCGGTGGCGCCAATGCCTGCCAGCTATCCGCGAGGCGCAACTTCGGCTCGGTCATCGTCTGCAGATGCTCCAGCGTCATGCCCGGAATCATCTCCAGCACCACGAGGCCCTTCGGCGTCACGTCGATCACCGCGAGATCGGTATAGATGCGCTTGACCACGCCGGGCGCGGTGAGCGGCAACGAGCAGCGTTTCAGGATGCGCGGCGAGCCGGTCTTGTGGGTGTGCGCCATCAGCACGCGGATTTCGCGCGCGCCGACCGCGAGGTCCATGGCGCCGCCGACGCCGGGCGGGAATGCCGGGTCCTCCGTGGTCCAGTTGGCGAGGTCGCCGGTCTCCGACACTTCGAACGCGCCCAGCAGACTGACATCAAGATGCCCGCCCCGGATCATCAAAAACGCATCGGCGTGATGCACGTAGCAGCCGCCGGTGACCAGCGTGGAGAGATTTTTCCCTGCGTCGGTGATGTTGGGGTCTTCCTCGCCGGGCTTCGGCTTCGGTCCGAGGCCGATCACGCCGTTCTCGCTGTGGAAGATCACCTCGCGCCCTGCCGGCACGTAACTCGCAGCAAGCGTCGGAATGCCGATGCCGAGATTGACGAAACAGCCTTCCGGCAGATCCTGCGCCGCGCGCCAGGCCATCTGGTCGCGCGAGAGGCGGGTGTAAGCTGGCGATGTCATGCGTTTCCTCCCACGACGACGACGCGATCGACGAATACGCCCGGCGTCGCCACGGCTTCCGGATCGAGACTGCCGAGTTCGACGACTTCATCGACCTCGACGATGGACAGTTCAGCGGCCATCGCCATGACCGGATTGAAATTCCGCGCCGACTTCAGATAGGTCAGGTTGCCCCAGCGATCCGCCTTGTTGGCTTTCAGCAGCGCGACGTCGCCGCGCAGCGGCTTCTCGAACACATGCAGGCGGCCGTCGATCTCGCGGGTTTCCTTGTCGTCCGCCAGCTTGGTGTGCGCCGACACCGGCGAGAAAAAGCCGCCAAGACCGGCGGCGGCGGCACGCATCCGCTCGCTGATGGTGCCCTGCGGCACCAGTTCGAGTTCGAGGCTCTTGGCCTTGTAGGCGTTGAGGAACGCGCTGTAGTCGCCGGAGCGCGGATAGGAACAGATCACCTTGCGCACCCGACCGGAATTGATCAGCCGCGCCAGCCCGTAATCGCCGTTGCCGGAATTATTGGCGACGATGGTGAGTTCCTTCGCGCCCTGATCGTGCAGCGCCTCCAGCAGATGGTCGGCGACGCCGACGATGCCGAACCCCGCCACCAATACCGTTGCCCCGTCGCGGACGCCGGCGACGGCGTCCTCCACCGTCTTCACGCGCTTGTCGATCACCTCGAACTCCAGCCTCGAACGCCATCCATGATGCCCGGAACACTATGCAGAATTGTCGCAGGGAGCAAACCCTCGTGGAGTGGGTTTGACATTCGCGCACTGCATCGCTTCGCGGCTGCGAGACGCGATTTCACCGTCGATTTTCGCGACAAGGAATTGAAAGGGCATGGCTGCAATACCCGTATGCGGTTCCGCGACTTGAGGGCGCATCGCGTTGCCGCCAAAACCAGCTTGTGCGACGGGCCGTCAGGGCCGACAATTAACAAAAGCATGGGACACGCGAGGCGCGTCCGCCATCGACACAGGGAGTGAACGTGACCGACACCGTGACAACGCGTGATCCGCAGACCAGCGCCGCATCGCAACCGGCCACCGGCCCGCTGAAGGGCGTGCGCATCGTCGAGTTCGCCGGCATCGGCCCCGGCCCGTTCGCCTGCATGATGCTGGCCGACATGGGCGCCGAGGTCATCACGCTCGACCGCGTCGGCGCCAACAAGAACATGAAGTCGGTATCGGGGCGCGGCCGCAAGTTGGTCGAACTTGACCTGAAGGACAAGGCATCGATCGCGCAGGCGCTCGATCTGCTCGGAAATGCCGATGCGCTGATCGAAGGCTTCCGTCCCGGCGTGATGGAGCGGCTCGGGCTCGGCCCCGACGTGGTGCTGGCGCGCAATCCGCGCCTCGTCTACGGCCGCATGACTGGCTGGGGCCAGACCGGCCCGCTGGCTCCGGCCGCCGGCCACGACATCAACTACATTTCGATCACCGGCGCGCTGGCCGCCATCGGCGGCAAGGACAAGCCGGTGCCGCCGCTCAATCTCGTCGGCGATTTCGGCGGCGGCGCGCTCTATCTCGTGGTCGGGGTGCTGGCGGCGCTGGTGGAAGCCGGCAAATCGGGCAAGGGCCAGGTGGTCGACACCGCGATGTGCGACGGCGCGGCCTCGCTGATGTCGATGTTTTTCGACTTCAGCGCCATCGGCCGCTGGCAGGAGAAGCGCGACAGCAACATGCTGGACGGCGGCGCGCATTTCTACGGCGTCTACGAGTGCAAGGACGGCCAGTTCGTCTCGATCGGCTCGATCGAGCCGCAATTCTACGCGCTGCTGCGCAAGCTGGCGGGCCTCGATGACGCCGCCTACGACGCGCAGATGGACGCCAAGGGTTGGCCGGCGCTGAAGGAGAAACTCACGGCGGTGTTCAAGAGCAAGACCCGCGACGAGTGGTGCGCCATCATGGAAGGCTCCGATGTCTGCTTCGCGCCGATCCTGACCATGAGCGAGGCGACGCAGCATCCGCACATGAAGGCGCGCGAGGTGTTCATCACCCGCCACGGCATCCCGCAGCCCGCCCCCGCGCCGCGCTTCTCCCGCACGCCCTCGAACGTGCGCGAGCCGGAAAAGGCGAAGCTCGGCGATATCGTGAAGGCGTGGGGCGGGACGTAAGCGCCACTCCGGCGTCATCCTGAGGAGCGGCCCACAGGGCCGCGTCTCGAAGGATAGCCGGGGATTCATTCGTCATCCTTCGAGGCTCGCTTTGCTCGCACCTCAGGATGACGGATAGATCGCCTTACGCCGCGCCCTTGAGCGGCAGCACGCCGCGGCGGATCTGGTCTTCCTCGATCGACTCGAACAACGCCTTGAAGTTGCCTTCGCCGAAACCGTCGTCGCCCTTGCGCTGGATGAACTCGAAGAAGATCGGCCCGATGGCGTTGGCCGAGAAGATTTGCAGCAGCACCTTGGTGTGGCCGCCATCGACCACGCCTTCGCCGTCGATCAGGATGCCGTTCTTCTGCAAGCGCGCGACATCCTCGCCGTGCTTCGGCAGCCGCGCATCGATCTTCTCGAAGTACGTGTCCGGCGGCGACGGCATGAACGGCAGACCGTCGGCGCGCAACGTCTCGATGGTCTGGTAGATATCGCGGACGCCGCAGGCGATGTGCTGGATACCCTCGCCGCGATAGATGTTGAGATATTCCTCGATCTGGCCGGCATCGCCGGCGTCCTCGTTGATCGGAATCCGGATCTTGCCGTCTGGACTGGTCAGCGCCCGCGAGAACAGGCCGGAGGCGCGGCCCTCGATATCGAAGAAACGAATCTGGCGGAAGTTGAACAGCTTTTCGTAGAAGCCGGTCCACACGTCCATGCGGCCGCGATGCACGTTGTGGGTGAGGTGATCGAGATAGAACAGCCCCGCGCCGCGCGGCAGCGGATTGCGCTCGCCGAGCCATTCGAACTCGGCGTCATAGGCCGAGCCCTTCGCGCCGTAGCGATCGACGAAATAAAGAAGGCTGCCGCCGATGCCCTTGATCGCCGGCACCTCTAACGTCTTGCCCGCCGCGTCGACGCCGGCCGGCTCGGCGCCAAGCGCGAGCGCGCGCTCATAGGCGAGCTCGGCATCGACTACGCGGAACGCCATCGACGGCGCGCAGGGGCCGTGCGCGGCGACGAAATCGAAGCCGTGGGTGCCGGTCGCCTCGTTGACCAGATAGTTGATATCGCCCTGACGATAGACCGTGATCGCCTTGGTCCTGTGCCGCGCCACCGGGGCAAAGCCCATCAGCCTGAACAGCGCGTGCAGCTCTTGCGGATTCGGGTGGGCGTATTCGACGAACTCGAAGCCGTCGGTGCCCATCGGATTGTCGGCGGAAATGGTGGCGGGCGGCGCGTCGTGCGGAAACGGACCCATGGCGTGACCTCCTGAGACGAATTTCAACCATTATCCGCCGATTTTCACGCAAAAGGCGTGCAATCGAAGGGCGTTTCCGGGAGAATGCGCACGAACCATGCATCGTTCGGAGATTCATGCATGATCGATGTCGACGGCTTCGACCTCAAAATGCTGGCGGCGCTGCAGGGCGACGGCCGGCTGACCAACCAGCAATTGGCCGACGCGGTCGGGCTGTCGGCCTCGCAGTGCTCGCGCCGCCGCACCCGGCTGGAGGAGGACGGCATCGTCGCCGGCTACCACGCCGACCTCGCCGCCGAGCGGCTCGGCTTCAACGTGGTGGCGTTCGTGCACATCACGCTGGCGACCCACTCGCCCGACAACGCCAAACATTTTCGCGATCTGGTGCAGCGGGTCGACGACGTGCAGGAAGCCTATTCGCTCACCGGCGATGCCGACTATCTGTTGAAAATCATCCTGCGCGATTTGAAGAGTCTCTCCGACATCATCAACAACGTGCTGATGCCGCACCCCAGCGTCGCGCATGTGCGCTCGTCCATCGTGCTCGATCGCCTGAAGGCAACGACCAAACTGCCGCTGGGAAATGTGAGGGCAGGATAGATTCTCTTCGTCATGGCCGGATTTATTCCGGCCATCCACGTCTTAACCGCACCTCAGCAAAGAACGTGGATGCCCGGGACATAGGCGCGCGAAGCGACGCCGTTCTTCGAACGGCTATGCCCGGGCATGACGGCAACATAACGCGTTGCTTACGACAGCATCCTACCCCTTCGCTGGCAAAATCGTGCCTTCGACTTCGCCGAAGCCGACGCGGTAGCCGTCGCCCTGGCACCAGCCGCGGATCGACAGCGAATCGCCATCCTCGAAGAAGGTGCGTTTGGCGCCGCCCGGCAGGTCGATCGGCTCGCTGCCGTTCCACGAAATCTCGAGCAAGCTGCCGCGCTGGTCCTTCTCGGGACCGGAGATAGTGCCGGAGCCGAGCAGGTCGCCGACGTTCATCGCGCAGCCGCCGGAGGCATGGTGCACAAGCTGCTGCACCGAGGACCAGTACATGTATTTGAAGTTGGTGCGCGCGATGCGCGCGTAGTCCTTCGCACCGCTGGCGCGAAGCGCGACATCGAGATTGAGGTCGTAGTTGTTGGCGCCCTTCTGCTGCAAGTACGGCAGCGGCGTCGGATCCTGCGTCGGCCCCGCAACGCGGAACGGCTCCAAGGCCTCGCGCGTCACCACCCACGGGCTGATCGAAGTGCCGAACGCCTTGGCCTGGAACGGGCCGAGCGGCACGTATTCCCACTGCTGGATATCGCGCGCGCTCCAGTCGTTGAGCAGCACGAAGCCGAAGATCATCTCGGCAGCCTGCGCCTCGGTGAGCATGTGACCCATCTGCGACGCGCCGCCGACGACGACGCCCATCTCCAGTTCGAAATCGAGCCGCTTGCACGGGCCGAACGTCGGCGCATCCGCCGACGGCGGTTTCAACTGGCCTTGCGGGCGGATGATCGGCGTGCCGCTGACGACGACAGTGGAAGCGCGGCCATTATAGGCGATCGGGATATGCAGCCAGTTCGGCTGCAAGGCATTGTCCTTGCCGCGAAACATGATGCCGACATTGGTGGCATGCTCCTTCGACGAATAGAAATCGGTGTAGCCCGCCACCGCGAACGGCATGTGCAATTGCACTTCGTTGCGCGGCAACAGCGCGCGCTGGCGCAAGGCGGCGTTGTCGCGCAGCGTCGCGTTGTCGTGGCGCAAGAGTTCGCTGATCCGCGCCCGCGTGGCGGTCCATGCTTCCGGACCGAGCGCCATGAAGGCATTGAGCCCGCCTTGAGCGAACACACCGTCCGCGCCGGTCTTCAACAATCCTTCGGAGTCCAGTGCCGCGAGGTCGAGCACGGCATCGCCAATGGCGACGCCGACGCGCTTCTGCGCCGAGGTCGGCGTCGAGAACACGCCGTAAGGCAGGTTCTGAATCGGAAAATCCGAGTCAGGCGCAACGTGGATGAAGGATTTCAGCTTCGGATCGTTGGGGTGGGACAAATCACTCTCCGTTTAACGAGGCGTCATGCCCGATCTTGTGCCGGGTATCCACGTCTTGATTGTATCAAAGAAGGAAGACGTGGATGGCCGGGACATAGGTGTTCGAAAGAACGCCGTTCTTCAAACGGCTATGCCCGGCCATGACGAGAACGTATATGCGAACCTACTACGGCTTGTTCGGATCGAACTTCTTTTCCAGCCCGTTCCAGCAATCGGCGTAGTTGTCCTGCAAGGTGCCGGAGGTCGCCGCGTGTTTGGTGACGCGCTGGGGGAAGCGGGTTTCGAACATGAAGGCCATGGTGCCGGTCAGCTTCACCGGCTTCAACTCGCCGTTGGAGGCATGATCGAACGCCTCGCGGTCCGGGCCGTGCGGCAGCATCATGTTGTGCAGGCTGATGCCGCCCGGCACGAAGCCTTGCGGCTTGGCGTCGTAGACGCCGTAGATCAGCCCCATGAACTCGCTCATGATGTTCATGTGATACCACGGCGGCCGGAAGGTGTTGTCCGCCACCATCCAGCGCTCCGGGAAAATGACGAAATCGATATTCGCGGTGCCGGCGGTTTCCGACGGCGAGGTCAGCACGGTGAAAATCGACGGATCGGGATGATCGAAGCCGATGGCGCCGATCGGCGAGAAGGTGCGCAGGTCGTATTTGTACGGCGCGTAGTTGCCGTGCCACGCCACCACGTCGATCGGCGAATGCGGCAGCTTCGTCATATACAGCGCGCCGCCCCACTTCACGTAAAGCTCGGTCGGCGTGTCCTTGTCCTCATAGGCCGCGACCGGCGTGAGGAAGTCGCGCGAGTTGGCGAGACAGTTGGCGCCGATCGGCCCGCGCTCCGGCAGCGTGAAGGCGCCGCCGTAGTTTTCGCACAGATACCCGCGCGCCGGGCCGTTCGGAATCTCGACGCGGAATTTCACGCCCCGCGGGATCACCGCGATCTCGCCGGGCTCGATGTCGATGCGGCCGAATTCGGTGACGAAACGCAGGTCGCCCTGCTGCGCCACGAACATCATCTCGCCGTCGGCATTGTAGAAGTGCTGGTCGACCATCGACCTGGTGATGAGATAGACATGCGCCGCCATGCCGGCCTGCGTATTGGCGTCACCCGCCGTGGTCATGGTCTGCACGCCCTGCACGAAGGTCAGTTCCTCCTTCGGCATCGGCGTCGGATCCCAGCGCAACTGGGAAATCGGCATGTCGTCCTCGAAGCACGGCGCGGTGCGCCATAGCATCGGGTCGATCTTGGTGAAGCGGCCGGAATGCTTCACCGACGGGCGAATGCGATAGAGCCACGAGCGCTCGTTCGAGCCGCGCGGCGCGGTGAACGGCGAACCCGACAGTTGCTCGGCATAGAGGCCGTAGGCGCAGCGCTGCGGCGAGTTGCGCCCAATCGGCAGCGCGCCGGGCAGCGCTTCGGTCTCAAAACTGTTGCCGAAGCCGGACATGTAGCCCGGCGTCACGCCGGCGGTGCCCTGCTTCAGACTGTTGGGTGCGGTGTTGATGTTCATCTCACTCTCCCATTGGCTCGCGAGAATCAAATTCCATATCGTCCGTCATTGCGCGCGCCCCCTGACCCTCCCCCGCAAGCGGGGAAGGGAAGATAGGGTGTGCTCAGCCTTGCAGCGCGGCCCACATTTCGCGGTCGCGCTTGTCGGTCCAGATCACCGGATCGTCGATGCCCGACGCCTCGTCGAAGGCGCGCGAGACGTTGAACGGCAGGCAGTGCTCGTAGATCGCGAAGCTCGAGAACTTCGGGTCCATCACCTCGCGGGTCGCCGCCATCGTCTCCTTGAGGGTGCGACCCTTGGCAACGGAAATTTCCGCTGCGCCGTACAGGGTGGAGACGAAATCGCGCGTCATGGCGATGGCCTCGCGCGTGGTCTCCAGACCCTTGAGCGCATCGCCGCGCCCCGGCGCGATCGCCTTGGGATTGAACTCGCGGATTTCGTTCAAGGTCATCGGCCATTCGCGCAGGTGCGCGTCGCCGCAGTAGCAGGCGGAGTGATATTCGATCAGGTCGCCGGAGAACATCACTTCGGCATCCGGCACCCAGGCGACGATATCACCGGAGGTGTGGCCGGCGCCGAGTTGCATCAGCCGCACCTCGCGCTTGCCGAGGTAGATCGACATCTCGCCTTCGAAAGTCAGCGTCGGCCAGGTCAGGCCGGGAATGCTGGCGGCATCCTGAAACAGGCGCGGGAAGCGGCCGTATTCGGAATCCCAGTCCTGCTGGCCGCGCTCTTCGACCAGACGATAGGTCTCCTGCGAGGCGATGATGCCCTGTGCGTGATAGGCCGACGCGCCAAGCACGCGCACCGCATGATAATGCGACAGCACGACATATTTGATCGGCTTGTCGGTGACGGTCCTGACGCGCTCGATCACCTTGCCCGCCATCGCCGGCGTCGCCTGCGCGTCAAACACGATGCAGCCGTCGTCGCCGACGATCACCGCAGAATTCGGATCGCCCTCGGCGGTGAAGGCATACAGATCGGTGCCGATCTCGGAGAAGGTGACCTTCTTTTCGGCAAGATCGGTGGTGGAGGCGAAGCCCTTGGCCATATCGTTCAAACTCTCTCGTTCTGTCTTCGGTTACGATTGGTGTTGCGGTTGCACGTCGGCGACGATGCGGCGGCGGCCGAGCGCGACCGCCTCACGCAGCACGTCGATATCGCCGATGTGGTTGGCGAGAATCAGCACCAGTGCGGCGTCGAAAGCGGCGCTCTGTTCCTCGTCGAGGCCGCGATGCGCCTCGACGATGGCGCGGAACGCGTCGTCGGGTTTTGCGAAATTCGAAGCGGTCGATAACGGCATCATATCCCTCAACTGATCGCGCTGGCGCGGTTCATCGCCGCTTCAACGGCTTTCCGCGTCGGCGCGCGGAAGCGCGCGGCGACGTAGCCGTCGGGCCGCAGCAGATAGGCTGTGCCGGGCTGTGCGTCGTAACGCGCCTGCGCGGTGCCGCTCGCATCGTTGAAACCATCGCCGCCGATCCGGATCGCCTTCACGATTTCGGGCACCGCAGCCGCGCCGCCATTGGCGAACTGCATCAGGGTGAAATCCTTGCCGAGCGCGGTGAACGCCTCGGTGAGGAACGTCCCCGCGCCCTCACGCGTGTTCAGTGGCGCATCGAAGATCGAGGCGCCCGGCGGCGGGCCGCCGCTCCATGCATCGACGTCGGGCGTCGACAGCGGCGTCTCGTAACGCGACGGCGTCGACAGCCGACCTCCGTTGACCATGCGCTTGCCGAACTCGGTTTCCTTGGCAAGCGACAGCACCGCGCGTCGCAAGCGCGCTTCCTGTGTAGTTGCCGGCGCCATGAAATCGGTCGAGCGGGTCGATTCGCGGATGTTCTCGTCGGCGGCGAAGCTGCGTTCGATGTGATAACTCTCCAGCAACGCCTCGGGCGAGATGCCCTTCAGCACCCGCGCCAGCTTCCACGCGAGGTTTTCCGCATCCTCAAGCCCGGAATTGGCACCGCGCGCACCGAACGGCGACACCTGATGCGCGGAATCGCCGGCGAACAGCACGCGACCGTGAACGAAACGATCCATGCGGCGGCACTGGAATTTGTAGACTGAGACCCACTCGAAATCGAACTGGTCATGCCCAAGCATCCGCGCGATGCGCGGCCGCACATTTTCGGGGCGGCGCTCCACCATTGCGTCGTGCTCAGGACTCAATTGCAGGTCGATGCGCCAGACGTCGTCGGGCTGGCGATGCAACAGCGCCGAGCGTCCGGCATGGAATGGCGGGTCGAACCAGAACCAGCGCTCGGTTGGAAACTCCGCGGTCATTCTCACGTCGGCGATCAGGAACTGATCCTCGAACACCTGCCCGTGGAAATCCGCGCCGACCAGACCGCGCAGCGAGGAACGCGCGCCGTCGGCGGCCACCACGTAAGTGGCGGCGAGGCGATGGGGGCCGTCCGGTGTTTCGATGGTGAGCAGGACATGATCGTTGCGCTGCTCCAGCGCCGTCACCTTGTTGCGCCAGCGCAGATCGACCGCCGGCAGGTCACGGATCAGATCGACCAGATAGGCCTCGGCGTAATACTGCTGCAGGTTGATGAAGGCCGGCATCTTGTGGCCGTCTTCCGGGAGCAAATTGAACTGATAGAGTTGCTGGTCGCCGTGGAAGATTTTCCCGACGCTCCACACCACACCCTTGTCGACCATGCGTTGGCCGACGCCGAGGCGATCCCAGTATTCCAGCGACCGCTTGGAGAAACAGATGGCGCGCGAACCCTCCCCGATACGGTCGGCGTCATCCACCAGCACCACCGGCTGGCCGCGCTGCGCCAGATCGATCGCCAGCGACAGCCCCACGGGCCCGGCGCCCACCACCACGACGGGATGATGCGCGGCGTCGGTGGCCGCGCGACCCTGATCCGGATGGCGGCGATAGCCGAATTGGGTGATGTGGTGCGTCATGGCCGTCCGTGCACGTCCTTGAGGCCGCCTCGGCGCCACGTCCTGAAATTCCCGTCAGGGCTGCGGCCGGCGGAATTGGCTGTTGCTCCGATCCCAATCGCGAGATAGTCTCACTTGCAACTATCTAAACGCCTTGCCGTCCCGTTCGTCAACTGAAACTTTGGAGCCGTTCTTGGCCAAGCTCGATCTGTTCAAGTTCGTGCCGTTCCGGCTGAACCGGCTCGGCGCCGAGGTCTCCGCCGCATTGTCGAGCGAATATCGCGCGCGTTACGGCCTCGACATTCCGGAGTGGCGGGTGATGGCGACGCTCGGCTTCCGCAATGAGGCGTGCAGCGCGCAATACATCGCGCAGTGCACGCGCACGCACAAATCCACCATCAGCCGCGCGGTGACGTCGCTACTGGAGCACGGATTGATCGAACGGGTGGAAAACACCGAGGACCGCCGCGAGTTCCGGCTGGCGCTGACCCGCAAGGGCCACGCACTCTATGAGGAACTGATCCCGCGCCTGCTGCGCCGCGAGCAGGAAATCCTTTCCTGCCTCACCGCGCAGGAACGCAAGGAGTTCGCGCGGCTGCTCGGCAAGATTGAGGACAGCCTCGATCTGGTGCAGGCCAGCCGCCCGATGAGCGAGGCCGAGGCGTATTAAGCCTTCGCGAACGAGCGCGACGGCGCGACGTGCAGCGCGAAGGCGTCGGCCTTGTCGCTGACACGCGGATAGATCTCGCAGACCAGCGGATCGTGCCCCGGAATAACGCGGTCGGGGTGCCCGGCCAGCCGCTCGGCGGTGGCCCAGCCTTCCATCATGTCGCCGACGTTGTAGACGATCGGAAACGGGCTGCGGCGATGCAAGTTGGCGTAATAGTGCGCGGCGTCGGAGGCCAGCACTACCGGCCCGCGCGCGGTCGGCACCCGCACGATCTGCAGGCCGTCGGAATGGCCGCCGACATGGTGCAGCGTCACGCCGGGCGCGATCTCGCCATCGCCCTGATGGAATGTGACGCGGTCGCTGTAGACGTGGCGCACCATGAGAGTCACGTCTTCCACCGAGAACGGATGCCGCAGCATGCCGTGGCACATGCAGCGCCCGGTGGCGTAGCTCATTTCGCGATCCTGCAAATGGAAGCGCGCATTGGGGAAGCGATCGAGGTTGCCGGCGTGGTCGTAGTGCAGATGCGTCACCACCACGTCGCCGATGCTGTCGGCGCTGACGCCGAACGCCTCGAGCGCATCGGCCGGATTGATCGTCAGCTTGCGGCTGCGCTCTTTCGCCGCGACTTCGTTGAAGCCGGTATCCACCAGAATGTCACGGCCACCGCCACGGACCAGCCAGACGAAGTAATCGAGATCGGACGCCGTGGTCTCGTGCGGATCGGGGGTGAGGAAATTCATCTGCGGCGTGCGCGGCGACATCGTCGCGTAGCGGATGGCGAAGATTTCATAAGTCTGTGACACCGGCAGTCCTCTCGTTGCGTTTCTTGTCCGCATTCACACCATCCCGGCCGCAAATAAATGTCAAAGGCCGTCGGCGCCGCGCGCCGCCTTTGAACCTTGCCGATCCGTATCGCGTCCTATCCGGGCAGGCTGCGGTGCGGCCCGCGCTCGCGAACAGGCCATTTCTTGTGTGATTGAAATCACATTCCCTGCGGAGGCGCGGACTAGAATGGCAGCCATCGCACTCACAACCGAACGGAGATGAAGATGATGAGCCGGCGGAAATATCTGGGCACCACCCTCGCCCTCGCGATCCTGGCTGGCGGCTTTGTCGTGTCGCCGGTCCTGCAATCGGCCGTGGCCGGAGAGCTTTCGGCGCAGCAGATCATCGATGGTCTGAAGCCGAAAACCCGCAGCCTGAGCGCCTCGCCACCCGCGAGCCTCACCGAGGCCGACGCCGCTTTCGTTCACCGCGTGCGCGGCCAGAGCCGCTCGCTGTCGCTGGACGATCGCCAGCACATGGCGGAGATCGCGGCCAAGCGGCCGAAGATCGACGTCGAGATCAACTTCGACTTCAACTCGGCCGAACTGACGCCGCGCGCCGAACCGCAGCTCAACAGCCTCGGCAAGGCGCTCACCAGTTCGGAACTGGCGGGCACGGTGGTCATGCTCGGCGGCCACACCGATGCGAAGGGCACCGACGACTACAACCAGAAACTGTCGGAGCGCCGCGCGGAGACGGTGAAGCACTTCCTGGTCGACAACTACAAGGTCTCGCCCGATCTGCTGGTGACGTCCGGTTACGGCAAGGCCGGCCTGAAGAACAGCGCCGATCCCTTTGCCGCGGAAAATCGCCGCGTCGAGATCGTCAACATGGTCGAAAAGGAGCAGGCGGCCAAATAGCCGCTCGCCGCTTTCTCCTGCAAACGCAGCGCGGCCCTTGCCGCGCTGTGGTCCGTTGCCGCAGCGGGCGATGTCCTGCATCGCGAAGGTGGCTGGAGGCCTCCACGACAAGGGGGTCCTATTTGAAAATGCGATGGCGTGGGGTACGGTCGTGGATCTGTTGCTGAATTCAATTTGTCTTATTCCGCGGACCGGCGCCCCATGAGATTGCGTATTGCCCTGCTTGCCGCCCTGTCGATGCTGGCGACGCCGCTGTTTCCAGTGGTCGCGGCCAACGCCGCCGGCGAGCGTCTCGCTCTGGTCATCGGCAACGCCAGATATCCCGACAACGAAGCGCCCCTGAAAGAGCCGATCAATGATGCCCGCGATCTCGCCGACGAGTTGAAGCGCGACGGCTTTGAAGTCGAGATCGGCGAGAATCTCACCGGCGACGCCATGCGGAGCGCGCTCGATAAATTCTACGGCCGCATCAAGCCGGGCTCCGCCGCGCTGATCTTCTTCAGCGGCTTCGGCATTCAATCGGCGCGGCAGAGCTACATCCTGCCGGTCGACGCACAGATCTGGACCGAGGCCGACGTGCGCCGCGACGGTTTCAGCCTCGAAACCATTCTCGGCGAGATCAATGGCCGCGGGGCGGGCGTGAAGATCGCGCTGCTCGACGCCTCGCGCCGCAACCCGTTCGAGCGCAGGTTCCGCAGCTTTTCGGCGGGCCTTGCGCCGGTGATCGCGCCGAGCGGTTCGCTGGTGATGTATTCGGCGGCGCTGAGTTCCGTGGTCAGCGATTCAGGGGCCGACCGCAGCCTGTTCGTCGGCGAACTGCTCAAGGAAATTCGCGTTCCCGATCTCACCGCCGAGGAAACGCTGAACCGCACCCGCGTCGGCGTGACGCGCGCCTCGCGCAGCGAGCAGGTGCCGTGGATCTCGTCGTCGCTGGCGGAGGACTTTGCTTTTGTCGCCGGCGCAAAGGTGGCCAAGGCCGATCCGAAAAAGCCCGATTCCAAACCGGTGCCCCCGGTAGTGCCCGAGGTCAAACCGGTCGCCCAACCACCGGTCACGCCACCCGTCGTGACGACGAAGCCGGAGCCCGTGAAGCCGGTCGAGACCAAAGCCGTCGAGACGAAGCCCGCCGAGACCAGGCCGACGGAAACCAAGCCGGTGGAAACCGTGACGCCGACCTCCCGCCCCGAGGTCAGCGTCGCATCGCTCGCCAATGAACCGACGGTCCAGGCGCTGAACGCCAAGATCGCGGCCAACCCCAAGGACGTCAATTCGCTTTACCGGCGCGGCCAGGTCTATGCCAGCAAGGGCGCCTACAGCGCGGCGATCAAGGATTTCGACGAGACGCTGAAGCTCAACCCGAAAGACGTCGAAGCGCTCAACAACCGCTGCTGGACCCGCACGGTGATCGGCGAATTGTCGACCGCACTGAAGGACTGCAACGAGGCACTGCGCCTGCGTCCCGGATTCGTCGATGCGCTGGACAGCCGCGGCCTGCTCTACCTCAAGAGCGGCAAGGCCAAGGACGCCATCGCCGATTTCGACGCCGCGCTCAAGACCAATCCACGACTGACCTCCTCGCTCTATGGCCGTGGCCTCGCCAAGCAGCACAGCGGCGCGACAGCCGCCGGCGAACTGGACATCACCAACGCCAAGGCGATGGATCCGAACATCGTCAAGGAATTCGCCGGCTACGGCGTGCATTGAGTTTGATTGCGCGGAGCATGGCCTGACGGCTAACCGATCCGCATCGGTTTTCGAAACCCGGAACTGGCTCGCGGGCCTGACCGGACACTGTTTCCATCGTTGGGCGGACCAACGTCCTTTTTGCAGCGGAGGAATTTCATCATGGCAATCGCATCGAAGCAGCAACAACGCGGCATGCTCGGTTCGTTTCTGAGCATCGGAGCGCTGATCGTGATGACCGGTGGCGCCGCCATCGCCGGTGAAGTCACCGAGGGACAGATCCTGCAAGCGCTGACGCCGAACAAGCCGCTGACGCGCAGCCTGTCGATGGCCCCGCCGCGTGAAACCGCCACCTCGGCCACCGACAACCAGTTCATCGACACGGTGCGCAACCGCGCCACGCGCTCGCTGTCCTCAGGCGAGCGTCAGCAGATCGCCACCATCGCCGACCAGCGGCCCAGCATCGATCTCGAAATCAACTTCGACTACAACTCGGCGACGATTGGCGCACAGGCCAAATCGGCGGTCGAGGCACTGGGACGCGCCCTCACCAATCCCGACCTCAAGGGTGCGACCTTCCTGCTCGCGGGCTACACCGACGCCGCCGGCAGCGATGCTTATAACCAGACCCTGTCCGAGCGACGCGCCGATGCGGTGAAGCACTATCTGGTCGAGAAGTTCGGGATCGCGGGCAACGATCTGGTGACCGTCGGCTACGGCGAAACGCGACTGAAGAAGCCGGACGCGCCGCGCGATGCCGCCAACCGCCGCGTTCAGGTCGTCAACATGCAGAACCAGACGGCGTCCAGATAGCGCCGATCGCCTCGCACCATCCGCGCATTCATTCTCATCGACAGGCGCCGCCGTTCATGATCGAGCCAAACTGCCAGCCGTCCGTGGCGCCCGACACCGCCGTAGCGCCACGATGGCTCGGCAAGCTGCCGTGCGCGCTGGCGGTCGCCGTGCTGCTGGGCATCGCCGCGATCCCGCCGCTTCATGCCGCCGAGGGGACCAACAGCAACGGCGTCACCGTCAGCGTTGTGAAAGCCAAGCACGCCTGCTTTTCCGACATGATCCGCGTCACTGGCTTCGTCGTGCCGAGGCAGGAAGCGGTGGTGAACGTCGATACCGAGGGCTCGAAGGTCACCGACCTTCTCGTGCACGAAGGCGATGTCGTCACCGCCAATCAGGAACTGGCGAAGCTGACGCCGCCGCCGACCGGCAACTCGCGCAATCCCATCACGTTGCGTGCCCCCACGGCCGGATTGATCACCAAGGTTCACACCATGGTCGGTGCGCCCGCCTCGCCCCAGGCCGAACCGATGTTCCACATGGCGATCGGCAATGTCCTCGAATTCGATGTCGAGGTGCCGGGCATCCACATGCCCAAGCTCAATCCCGGCGCAACCGCCCGCATCGTCCGCGACGGCCAGCCCGACCTCGCCGGCCGCATCCGCCTGATCAATCCGCAAATCGATCAACGCACCCAGCTCGGCCATGTTCGCGTGGCGCTGACCGGCACCGCGCCGCTGCGCGTTGGCCTGTTCGCGCGCGTCAACATCGATGCGAAGCGCAGTTGCGGCGTTTCGATTCCGCGCTCGGCGGTGGACCATTCGATGATTCAAGTCGTGACCGGCGACGCCATCGAGACGCGACGGGTACGTATCGGCCTGAACTCCGACACCAGCGTGGAAATTCTCGAAGGCCTGAAAGTCGACGAACTCGTTGTCGCCGACGCCGGCACCTCGCTGCATGACGGCGACCGCGTCAAACCCATCTTCAACGACGATCCCGATCGCGTGCGAGGCCGCTAAATGTCCTTGAATATTTCGGCCTGGTCGATCCGCCACCCGCTGCCCTCGGTGGTGTTCTCCATCATCCTGCTGGCGCTGGGCTGGATCAGCTTCACCAAGCTCGCGGTGACGCGGCTGCCCGCCGCCGACATTCCGGTGATCTCGGTCGCGGTGTCACAATTCGGCGCCGCTCCCGCCGAACTGGAAGCGCAGGTCACCAAGACCATCGAGGACGGCGTCTCCGGCGTCGAGGGCGTGCGGCATATCGCGTCATCGATCACCGACGGCCTGTCGGTGACCACCATCCAGTTCGCATTGGAAACCAACACCGACCGCGCGCTCAACGACATCAAGGACGCGGTGACGCGGGTGCGCGCCAACCTGCCGCAGAACGTCAACGAACCGTTGATCCAGCGCGTCGACGTCATCGGCCTGCCGATTGTCACTTACGCCGCGATCTCGCCCGGCAAGACGCCGGAACAGTTGTCGTATTTTGTCGACGACGTGGTGAAGCGCGCGTTGCAGGGCGTGCGCGGTGTGGCGCAGGTCGAGCGCATCGGCGGCGTCGAGCGCGAAATTCTCGTGTCGCTCGATCCCGACCGTCTGCAGGCGGCGGGCCTCACCGCCCTTGATGTCAGCCGGCGCCTGCGCGGCACCAACGTCGATCTCGCCGGCGGCCGCGCGGAAATCGGCAAGAACGATCAGGCGATCCGCACGCTGGCCGGCGCAAAGACCTTGCAGGACCTCGCCGGCACCATGATCAGCCTGCCGGCCGGCGGCGAACTGCGCCTCGACGATCTCGGCACCGTGACCGACACCATCGCCGACCGCCGCACCTTCGCGCGCTTCAACGGCGAGCCGGTGGTGGCGCTCGGCATCAAACGCTCCAAGGGCGCCAGCGACGTGGTGGTCGCCGCCGCCGTGGAGAAACGAATCGAGGCGCTGAAGGCCGCGCATCCCGATGTCGATCTCAAGCTGATCGACACCTCGGTCGATTTCACCAAGGGCAATTACGAGGCCGCGATCTCGACCCTGTTCGAGGGCGCCATCCTCGCGGTGATCGTGGTGTTCCTGTTCTTGCGCGACTTCCGTGCGACCATCATCTGCGCCATCTCGCTGCCGCTGTCGATTTTCCCGGCGTTCTGGGCGATGGACATGCTCGGGTTCTCGCTGAACCTCGTGTCGTTCCTCGCCATTACGCTGTCGACCGGCATTCTGGTCGACGACGCGATTGTGGAGATCGAGAACATCGTACGCCATATGCGGATGGGCAAATCGCCCTATCGCGCGGCGCTGGAGGCCGCCGACGAAATCGGCCTCGCGGTGATCGCCATCAGCCTCACCATCATCGCGATCTTCGCGCCCGCGAGCTTCATGTCCGGAATCGCCGGGCAGTTTTTCAAGCAATTCGGCATCACGGTGTCGGTGCAGGTGTTCTTCTCGCTGCTCGCCGCGCGCTTCGTGACGCCGGTGCTCGCCGCCTACTTCCTCAAGCACCATGCCCATGAGGAGCCCCCGCCGGGCCGCGTGCTGCGCACCTATACCCGCCTCGTGACCTGGTCGGTGAAGCATTATTTCCTCACCGTGATCTTCGGCTTCGCGGTGTTCGCCGCCTCGATCTGGAGCATCCATCTGTTGCCGCAGGGCTTCCTGCCGGCGCAGGACACCGCGCGCTCGCTGCTGGCGATGGAATTGCCGCCCGGCTCGCAACTCGCTTTCACCGAGAAGGTGACGGAAGACATCGTGGCGCGGCTGCGCAAGCGGCCGGAGGTGAGGAGCGTGTTCGTCGACGGCGGCCACGTCCCGCCGGGCACTTACGAAGTTCGCCGCGCCGCGCTGATCATCAACTACACGCCGAAGGGCGACCGCGCGATTACCCAACGCGAACTCGAACTCGCCATCGGCAAGGAGCTGGAGAGCGTTCCGGACATCCGTTACTGGTTCCTCGACGAGAACGGCCTGCGCGCCATCTCGCTGGTGGTCACCGGCTCGGACAGCGCCATCGTCAGCAACGTCGCCAGCGAACTCGCCAACCAGATGAAGCGGATTCCACTGATCGCCAACGTGATCTCGGAAACCGCGCTGGACCGGCCCGAACTGCGCATCCAGCCGCGCGCCGACCTCGCCGCACGCCTCGGCGTCTCGACCGAAAGCCTGTCGGAGACCATTCGCGTCGCCACCATCGGCGACGTCGGCCCGGCGCTCGCCAAGTTCGATGCCGGTGGCCGTCAGGTGCCGATCCGCGTGCAGCTCGAGGACAGCGCGCGCGGCGACCTGCGCGTGCTCGAACAGCTGCGCGTGCCGATCGGCGGCGGCCGCGGCGGCGTGCCGCTGTCCGTCGTCGCAGACGTGACGCTCGACCAGGGCCCGACCAGCATCAACCGCTACGACCGCGAGCGACAGGCCACGGTGGCCGCCGACCTCGTCGGCACCGCCGCGCTCGGCGACGCGCTGAAGGCGATCTACGAACTGCCGGTGATGAAAAGCCTGCCGAAGAACGTCAGCGTCAATCAGTCCGGCGACGCCGAAAGTCTCAACGAACTCTCCGCCGGGTTCGCGACCGCGATCAGCGCGGGCCTGATGATGGTCTATGCGGTGCTGGTGCTTCTGTTCGGCACCTTCCTGCAACCGATCACCATCCTGTTCTCGCTGCCGCTTTCGATCGGCGGCGCGATCATGGCGCTGCTGCTCACCGGCAAGCAACTCACCACGCCGGTGTGGATCGGCATCCTGATGCTGATGGGCATCGTCACCAAGAACGCCATCATGCTGGTGGAATTCGCCATCGAGTCGATCCGCGCCGGCATGGCGCGCGATGTAGCCATCATCGATGCCGGGCAGAAGCGCGCCCGCCCCATCGTCATGACCACCATCGCGATGGCGGCCGGCATGGTGCCGAGCGCGCTGGCGTTTGGCGCCGGCGGCGAATTCCGCTCGCCGATGGCGCTGGCGGTGATCGGCGGCCTGATCTTCTCGACGCTCTTGTCGCTGATCTTCGTGCCGGCGATGTTCCTGCTGATGGACGATGTCGGAAATCTGTTCGCGCGGCTGGGCAAGAAGGTGCTGTCGTCTACCGGCGAGCACGAAGACACCGACGAAACGCCGCCGACCATCGAGCACAAGCAGACGACGTGAGACGGCCTTCCCGCTCTGCCATTGCGAGGAGCGCGGGCGGCGCACACTTTCCTCGTCATGCCCGGCCTTGTGCCGGGCATCCACGTCTTCACAACAAATCAGCGGACAGAGACGTGGATGGCCGGGACGAGCCCGACCATGACAACAATAAACTCACCGCCAGCCTCAAATCCCAGAGGCTTCCGCTTTTGATGGAATCATCCGGCGTCATGCGCGGACTTGATCCGCGCATCCATCTTCTTCGAGAACGATGGATTGCCGGGTCAAGCCCGGCAAGACGTTTCCGCCTAAACGGAAAACGCTCTAATCGTTGCGCGCCACCGCCGTGAGCTTGGTCATGTTGAGCAGCAGCACGCGGCCGCGTTGCAGGTCGAGGATGCCGTCCTTGCGCCATTGCTGCAATTGACGGTTGACGCTCTCGCGCGCCGCGCCGACGAAGATGCCGAGTTGCTCCTGCGAGATGTGAACCTCGGAGCCGAAGTCGGACGCCAGCGCGCACAGCCGCCGCGCCAGCCGCACCGGCAGCGGCTGCAACACCGATTCCTCCATGCGCTCGCTCATCCAGCGAATGCGCTGGCAGAGCAATTCGATCAGCTTCACCGCCACCTTCGGCTCACGTTCCAGATGCGCGAGAAAGTCCTCGCGGCGCAGCACGAACAGCTCGGTCGGTTCGCCGGCGGTGGCGTCCGCCGTGCGGCTCTGGCCATCGAGCACCGCAACCTCGCCGAACAGATCGCCGGGGCCAAGGAAATTCAGTGTCAGCCGCGAACCGTCGGAAGCGCCGGTTTCGATGCGGATCTGGCCGCGCCGTACCCCGAACAGCGCATCGCCGTCGTCGCCCTTCTGGAACAGCACTTCGCCGCTGGCGAGTTGCTGGGTGTGGCAAAGTCCCGAGATGCGCTGCAACTCGGCCGCGCCCAGTTCGGCAAACATCGGGTTCATCTTGAGAATGACCGCGAACTCAGCCTGCTTGCCCATCGCTTCCCTGCTCCGACGAAGCCGATGTGGCCCCGCTGTCTATGGATCATGCGAGTGTGTCACAGGTCACACAGGTTTGCAGCCCCTTTGCATTATTTCTACATTACCGGGACATAGCGTCGCGCGGGCGCGTTGAACCGCCCGGCATTGAACCCTGAAGCCGACTGCGCCGACATTCCAAGTTCCGACGATCAATTCGCGAGGCCGGATTCCCATATGAAAATTGTCAAACGCGCCGGCGCCGTCATCGTGGCCATCGTTCTGCTCGCCGCGATCGTTCTCGCGGTCGGCATTCCATCCGGAATCATGACCTCGGCGATCCAGGCGCAGATCGAACGCGAAACCGGCTATCGCATCGAAATCGACGGCTCGACGCGTATTGCGCTGTGGCCCACCTTCCATGTCACGCTCAACGACATCACGCTGGACCGGCATGCCGGGACGGACGCAGCCGAGCGCATCGAGATCGCGTCGGCGCGCCTGGAGATGCCGCTCGGCAGCCTGATCTCGGGCAAGTCCGTCATCACCGATCTCAAGTTGGAGAAGCCGGTCGCCTATCTGCCGCTGCTGCGCGAACGCACGGCGGTGAAATCCACGCCGGGAAGCAATGATGCCACGCCGTCCTCCGCATCCGACAAAACGCAAGTCCGGGTCGATCGCATTACCGTCGCCGACGGCGCGGTGGTGTTCGCCAATCCGCGCGACAAGGTCGAGGATCGCGTCGAGGCGATCAACGCCACCGCCACCATCGGCACGGATCGGCAACTCGCGATCGACGCCACCGCACGCAGCGGTGCGCATGCGCTCAAGCTTGACCTTCGTGCCACGCTTCCCGAGGACGCAGCGGCGCGACGAAATGTCCCTCTCGAACTGACCTTCGAGGCGCCGAGCCTGATAACCGGTACCCTGACCGCGAAAGCCGATGTCCGCATCGCCGGCACCATGCTGAGGGTCAACGGCGTCACCGGAACGCTCGGTGGTAAACCCTTCACCGGATGGGCCTCCGTCGACCTCGCCAGCAAGCCGCTGGTGAAGATCGATCTCGACATACAGGACCTTGTCATCGGAACGCCGACCCAAGCCGCACCTTCCGGGCAGACACCGGCGACGACAGCATGGAGCGATGCCCCGTTCGATCTTCGCGGCCTGAATTATGTCGATGCCGACGTGCGCATCTCCGCGGCGCGCATGACCTACGGTGATCTGCGCATCGCACCGCTAGCGCTCGGCGCAACGCTCAATCGCGGTAGCCTTGCTGCGAAATTCGAGAATCTCGGCATCTATGACGGTTTCGCCAACGGCGCGCTGACGCTAGATGCCTCCGGCGCAACGCCGCGCCTCTCCTTGCAGGGCGACCTCGCCGGCATCCGCGCGCTGCCGATGCTGTCGGGCCTTGCGGATTTCGACAAGCTCGAAGGCAAGCTGCAGGCCAAGTTCACGGTGCAGTCCTCCGGCAATACCACGCGCGCGATGATGTCGAACCTCGAGGGCACGGCGTTCCTCGATTTCCGCGACGGGAAAATCCGCGGCATCAACGTCGCGCAGATGATCCGTTCGCTGACCGCCAGCACCTTGAACGGCTGGCAGAGCGACGAGGTGCAGACAACCGACCTGTCGCAACTCAGTGCCTCGTTCCGCATCGCGCAGGGCAAGGCCGAAACCGGCGACCTCGTGCTCGCCGGTCCCCTGGTGCGGATGCGCGGCGGCGGCACCGTCGATCTCGGCGGCAAGACGCTGGCCTTGCGGGTCGAGCCGAAACTGGTGATGACGATCCAGGGACAGGGCGGGGAAGCCGATCCGGTCGGGCTCGGCATTCCGGTGATGATCCAGGGCCCATGGGCCGCGCCGCAGATCTATCCCGACATGGCTGGCATCCTCGACAATCCCGATGCCGCCTATGCGCGCTTGCGCGAACTGGGTCAGGGCCTGTTCGGCACCGATCCCGACAGCACGGCTGGCAAAAGCCTTACCGGGAAAAGTATTGGCGAAACGCTGGGCGGAATGATCCAGCAGGGGTTGGGCGGCGCCCCGCAGCAGCCCGGCACCGCACCGCCGGACAAGCAGGACGGCGCGGAAGAACCCGACGGCGCCTCCGCAATCAACGGCATCCTCAAGCAACTCTTCGGCCGCTGACGATCCCGGCCAATCTAACCATATCGACAAGACCGGCATGCGACCTCGCCGAATTATGTTAGAGCATGATCGGCAGGGATCGAATGACTCGCGCCGTCATCCTGAGGTGGTCATGCGTTAGCATGACCCTCGAAGGGTGAACGGCCGCCATCCTATGAGGCTCCACGCGTTCCGCGTGTCACACCTCAGGATGACGACCGGGCGCTTCGCGTCGGATCGATCACGCTCCGAATTTTTCGGTTTGATGCGGTTTCACGATGCGAAGCGATCACGCTTCGCCGTGCAAGAGGAACGGAATGGCTGGGCAACACGACAAGGGCTGGTGGCGGCGCGGCGGCTTGTTCGCCAAGTACGTCGTGTCGCTGGTCGGCCTCGTGCTGTTCGTACTCGCGATCAACGCCGCGCTCGAAACCTGGATGATCTATCGCGAGACGCGCGCAAGCCTGACCGCGGCGATGAGCGACAAGGCGGAAGCGACGTCGCGACGCATCGCGCAATCGATGTCCGATCTCGAACGGCAGGTCAGTTGGGTGACGCGCGCCAGCGTCTCCACGCTCGAGCAGCGCCAGAGCGACTACGCCCAATTGCTGAACCAGCAACCCTCGGTGAGCCAGATCTTCAAGCTCGACGGCGCCGGGCGCGAACAGTTGCGGATGACCCGTGGCGCGGTGACGCTCGACAGCGGCGCCAATTTCTCCCGCGATAGCGCCTTCACGCAGGGCGTCGCCAAGGGCGCGGCGTTCGCACCGGCGATCTTCCGCAGCGGCCAGCCCTTCATGGCGATCGCGGTGGCGCATGCCGGACAGGACGCGGGCGTCACCGTCGCCGAGATCGACCTGCGGTTTCTGCGCGACTTCGTCGAAGCCGCGCAGGTCGGCAAGCACACCACCGCCTATATCGTCGATCCCGCCGGCCACGTGCTGGCGCATTCCGGCTCAAGCCGCGTGATCGGACAGGATTGGTCGGCGCTGCCGCAGATCGCCGCGCTGCTGAAGCCGGACGGCGCACCACTCGAGGCCGGCACTGCGCAAGACGGTCACGCCGTCCTCACCGCCGCGCAGAGCGTGCCGAAGCTCGGCTGGTTCGTGGTGTTCGAGCAACCGACCAGCCAGGCAC
>JBARXT010000064.1:0-2970 GCA_049647485.1 Xanthobacteraceae bacterium | reverse complement strand
TCATCGTAGTGCAGACGCAGCCGATCGAATTCGGCCTGGTCCAGCGTGGCTCTGTCGTGCAGGGCATCGACCGCTGCGATCAATGCCCGCTCCTTTTCGATCCAGCATGCGGCCGACGACGACGCATTGCGCGTGGCATTGATCTGTTCATCGGTCAGACCCGCAGAAGATGCGTAGATCGCAACGTGGACACCCCACTCGTACTCGCAGTTCGTACGCGCCGTGGTGCGGTCGATGACGATCTCGCGATCGCGCAGCGAAAGCGGGCCGCGATCCAACAGCGAGCCGTCCCTGAATTTTGCCCACGCCCGCGCGCTGGTGGCGATGGTCCGGAACAGCACCAGCGGCGCGCGGCCTTTCATGATTGCATCGAAGCTCTCCCTTACGTCGGGCGCGTAGGGTGGATCGAGCGGCGAAATGCGGGACGCGGTCACCGACATGGGATGCCTCCATGGAACCAAACATGGCGCTACAGTTAGTGTAGCGAATGTTATGCTACTTATTTTGTAGCGCGCGTCAAGTCTCTGCAGATCAGGATGTGCAACAGTCCGCGCCGACAAGGATTTTGCCCTCTCCGATCCGCTCTGCTAACCAAGCCCCATCGGGACAAGGACGCCGCCGCGATCCCGGCGCGCACAAGACAGGAGCAGAGAACGATCATGATCGAAACGGTTGGCATCATCGGCGCCGGCACCATGGGCAATGGCATCGCGCAAATCTGCGCGGCGGCGGGACTGAGCGTCGTCATGACCGACATTTCCGACGCGGCCGTCGCACGCGGCACATCGGTGATCGAGAAGAGCCTCGAGCGGCTCGTCAACAAGCAGAAGATGAGCGAGGCCGACCGCTCCGCAGCGCTCAAGCGCATCAACGGCACCACCGACAAGGCGAAGCTCGCGAATTGCGATCTGGTGATCGAGGCCGCTACAGAAAACGAAGACCTCAAGGTCAAGATTCTGAAGGACCTCTGCGCAACGCTGCAGCCGCGCGCGCTGCTTGCCACCAACACCTCGTCGATTTCCATTACCAAACTCGCGGCGGCGACCGACCGTCCCGACCGTTTCATCGGCATGCATTTCTTCAATCCGGTACCGCTGATGGCACTGCTGGAACTGATCCGCGGCTTGCAGACCTCCGACGATACCCACGCCCAGGCCGTCGATTTTGCCAAGCGGGTCGGCAAGGTGGCGATTACCGCGAAGAACAGTCCCGGCTTCGCCGTCAACCGCATCCTGTGCCCGATGATCAACGAAGCGATCTTCGCGCTGCAGGAAGGCATCGCCAGCGCCGAGGACATCGACGCCGGCATGAAGCTCGGTTGCAACCAGCCGATCGGACCGCTGGCGTTGGCCGACATGATCGGCCTCGACACCATGCTGTCGGTGATGGAGGTGTTCTACGAGGGCTTCAACGATTCGAAGTATCGTCCCGCGCCGCTGCTCAAGGAAATGGTGGCCGCCGGTCACCTCGGCCGCAAGACCGGCAAGGGGTTCTACGACTACGGCAAGCAGGGCTGACGAAAAGCGGCGCAGCATCGATCCCCGCATCCGCTTGCGATCAAGCTGAAACGAAAAAGCCGGGCACGATCCACGATCGTGCTCGGCTTCATGCGTCGGAAGATATGCGTACGGCTTTAGTGCCCCATGCCCGGTTCGACCACGCCGTTGAAGATATCCGGATTGGGCTCGCCCTCCACCACAAGCATGCCGGCGAGGCCGCGTTCGGCGCGCGACAGCGCGTGATCGACGATGGTGTAGCCGCCCGGCACATCGAGTTTGAACTCGGTGATCACCGCGCCGCCCGGCGGCACCGTGACGGTCTGAATATCGCGCAGCGGCGGACTGGTGACACCGCCAAGATTGTAGACCTTGTCGAAGATCTCCCCGATGACGTGGAACGATGACGTGAAGTTCGGCCCGCCGACGCCGAAATACAACCGCACCGTTTCGCCGACCTTGGCATGCAGCGGATGCAGCTTGGTGATCGCACCGACCGAGCCATTGAAGACGAAGTATTCCGGCTTCTCGGCGAGCAGCTTTTCGACGCTGAACTCCTGGCTGCCGCGCTGGCCAAAAGCCGCTTCCGTGTAGATCTCGCCCTGCATGACGTAGAACTCGTGATCGACCGGCGGCAGCCCCTCTTCCGGCTCGACCAGGATCAACCCGTACATGCCGTTGGCGATATGCTCGGCCACCATCGGCGTGGCGCAGTGATAGACGTAGAGCCCCGGCTTCAATGCCTTGAAGCTCATCGACTTCTCCTTGCCCGGATCGACCTGCAAGGCGGCCGCGCCGCCGCCGGGGCCAGTCGCGGCATGGAAATCCACCGAGTGGATCATGTTGCTCTCGGCCGCGTTCTTCAGATGTACGTCGACGGTGTCGCCAACCCGCACCCGCACGAACGGACCCGGCACCTTGCCGTTGAAGGTCCAGTAGCCGAACGTCGTCCCCTCGGCGAGGCGGCCTTCCATTTCGACGGTGAGCAGATCGAGCCGCACCGTTTTCGGATCGCGCTTGCCGATCGGCGGCGGCAGATCGGTCGGCGGCCGCGAAATGTCGGCCTCCACCACGGTCTGCGCCGACGGCGTCGCCGTCACCAGGAACTGGCCTTCCATGCCGGCAAGACGATGGCCCGGCACATCGCAGTAATAGAGGAAGTCGCCGGCCTTGCCGGCGCGGAACACGATGCTGGTGCTGGCGCCCTTGCTGATGACGCGCGGCGAGCGCGCATCCTGATCGGGGAAGACGATGTCGTGCTCGGTGCCTTCGCCGTTGATCAGCGTTACCTGCACCACCTGTCCTTCGACCGCGGTGAGGATCGGGTTGACCTTGCCGTCGATGGTGCCGCCGACGCCGAGAAACACCATGCGTCCCTCGGCGATGCCGGACCGCAGCGTATATTTGGCGTCCGTCAGGTAGGCCGTCACCGGACGCGCGGCCGCCTGCGGCGCGGGAGCATTCGCCGCGGGCG
>JBARXT010000063.1:0-4123 GCA_049647485.1 Xanthobacteraceae bacterium | reverse complement strand
GCCGCATCACCAGCGCGGTGGACGCTTCGATATGCAGCGCCATGTCGGCGAGTACGCTCTGCATCAACGGCTGATCAGCGAGATGCCTCTGGAACACGCTGCGATGACGGGTGTGATTGATGGCGTGCGCCAGCCCGGAGCGCATCAGCCCCACCGATGACAGCGCGCAATCCTGTCGCGTCAGCGACACCATCTCGATGATGGTGCGCACGCCGCGCCCCTCCTCGCCGAGCCGCAACGCATAGGTTTTGTCGAACTCGACTTCCGAGGAGGCGTTGGAGCGGTTGCCGAGCTTGTCCTTGAGGCGCTGGAAGCGGATGTCGTTCACTGAGCCGTCCGGCGCAAAGCGCGGCATGAAGAAACAGGTAAGCCCGCCTTCCGCCTGTGCCAACACAAGGAAGGCGTCGCACATCGGCGCCGACATGAACCACTTGTGGCCGGTGATGCGATAGGCGTCGCCATCACGCACCGCGCGGGTGATGTTGGCGCGCACGTCGGTGCCGCCCTGCCGCTCGGTCATGCCCATGCCCATGGTCATGCCGCGCTTGGTCCACCACGGCGCGAACGCCGGATCGTAACTGCGGGTGCCGAGTACCGGCATCACCTTGTCGCGCAAGGCGGGATCGACGCCGAGCGCGCCGACCGCGGCGCGCGTCATGGTGATCGGGCACAGATGCCCGGACTCCACCTGCGCGACGATAAACAGCCGCGCGCCGCGCACCACTTCCGAAGCGCCGCCCGCCGCCTCGCCCTTCGCATTCCACGTCGAGTTATGGATGCCTGCGTGGGCACTGTGCGCCATCAACTCATGATAGGCTGGATGAAACTCGACCTGATCGCGACGGAAGCCGCGCGCGTCGAACGTCTTCAGCTTCGGCGTGTTCTCGTTGGCGAGACGGCCGCGTTCGATCATCGCCGCCGAGCCCCAATGCTTGCCGAATTCGGTCAGGTCGCTCACCGCATCGCCGCCGCCATTGGCTGCGACCGCCTCGACCAGCGGGCGATCCTGCGCGAAAAGATTGACGTCCTCGAACGGCGGCGACTGGTTGAACACATCGGTGCGGGCGGAGGCGGACGACATGACAAACTCCCGGATGGCAAGTGCAACGCTGGCGAATAGACATCCGCCGATTTCGCCGGCAGCGCAAGGTGCGGAAAAACGTCGCAATATAACTTTTTGCGGAACAAGCCATGAGAGGCCCGTGTTGTCTCCAGTCAGCAACCAGCGACCAAACCGGAGCTTTTCATGCAGGTAAAGTCCATTCTCACTATGGCGGCAGCCGCGTTGATTCTGAGCATCGGCGCCGCGATGGCGCAGCAGCAGGACCGCAATCAACCTGCCGCCGGCAACCAACCGGCGGCGAAACAATCCGCGCCGGCGGAATCTCCGGAGGCATCGGGACACGATGCGCAAACCAGCAGGCCCGATACCGGACCGAACGCCGAGCAAACCAAAGGCAAGGCCAGCGACGGCTACAAAGGTGCCCACGACAACGACAAGAAGTAACGGAAAACCTCAATTGTGATGCGCGGACTTGATCCGCGTATCCATCGTCCTCGAAAGATGGATTGCCGGGTCATAGGCGAGCGGAGCGACGCCGTTCTTCGAACGGCTATGCCCGGCAATGACGTCGCGAAGAAGGCTCCCTCCGAGAAAGCCCTCAGCGCCGCACGATCGGGAAATCGTAAGCCTCGCGGCCCATTCCCGCCAACGAGAAATGCCACCATTCGAGGCGATAGTTGATGAAGCCGTGGCGCGCCATCGCGGCAACCAATAACTCGCGCCAGCGGCGCTGCTGCGACGTAATCGCGGACGAGGCAGTGTGGGCGCGCGCGTCGGAGCAATCGTAACCTGTGCCCATATCGACGCTGTTATCCGGCGCACGGCGTAACACCTCCGCGGTGCAGTCACCGTAGTCGGCGCGCGGATCGAACGGCGGCACGGCCTTGAGCGGCAGTTGCACCAGCGTCAGGTCCACCGCCTTGCCGGTCGAATGACCGGAGCGCCGGGCGATGTAGCCGAGCCGAAACAGATCCGCCTTCCGCATCTTCGGATTGTAGCGATGCTGCGCGGCAGTCTCCCTGCCGTCCTGCGCCCAGGCATACATGTCGTCCACCGCACGTTGCGGGCGGTAGCAATCGTAGACTTTCAGCGACAGGCCGCGCAGCTTCAAATCCTGCTGCACCTGCTTCAACGCGAGGCCGACCTTGCGGGTGACGATGCACTCGCCCGCTTCGTAACCATTCAGCACACGGCCGACGAAATTGTTCGCCGTGGCGTAACGGATGTCCTGAACGATGCTCGGATCGATATCGCGCAGATAGACGAAGCCGCCCGGCAGGTCGCGCGCCGCGGCGCCCGGATGCCCGGCCAATCCTATGACCGCGAAAGCCGCCAGCCACCGCACAAGCCGATACGTCATTCCAAAGGTCTCTCGTCCAACCACCGGTTCCGGCCAATCTACCTGCCTTGGGATATCGCTAAACGCGCCGAATTCACCCTATCCGCACGGTTCTGGGGGATAACCCGCTGGACGCGAAAACGGCCTTGCCCCCCCATGCCGCAATGCCTATAGCTCTTGCTTTAATGACCTCCGCCGCAAAATCCAGTTTCGTCCTTAACCACCGGCACCTGCTGGGGATCGAGGGCCTTTCCGCATTCGACATCACCGGCCTGCTCGATCTCGCCGAGGAATATGTCGAACTCAATCGCCAGGTCGACAAGAAGCGCACCAGCCTGCGCGGCCGCACTCAGGTCAATCTGTTCTTCGAAGCCTCGACGCGCACGCAGTCGTCGTTCGAGATCGCCGGCAAGCGGCTCGGCGCCGACGTCATGAACATGTCGGTGGCGTCCTCGTCGATGCGCAAGGGCGAGACGCTGATGGACACCGCCGTCACGCTCAACGCCATGCATCCGGACATCCTGGTGGTGCGCCATAGCGCCTCCGGCGCGGTGGAGCTTCTGGCGCGCAAGGTCGACGGCTCGGTGGTCAATGCCGGCGACGGCACCCACGAGCATCCGACACAGGCGCTGCTCGACGCGCTCACCATCCGCCGCAACAAGGGACGACTGGAAGGATTGCTGGTCGCGATCTGCGGCGATGTGATGCATTCGCGCGTGGCGCGCTCCAACATCATCCTGCTCAACACCATGGGCGCACGCGTGCGTGTGGTGGCACCGTCGACGCTGCTGCCGGTCGGCATCGAGCGCATGGGCGTCGAGGTCGCGCGCAACATGGAAGACGGTCTTCACGGCGCGGACATCGTGATGATGCTGCGGCTGCAACGCGAGCGCATGAACGGCTCGTTCGTGCCGTCGAGCGGGGAATACTTCCGCTTCTTCGGTCTCGACCAGAAGAAGCTGGCCTACGCCAAGCCCGACGCGCTGGTGATGCATCCGGGGCCGATGAATCGCGGCGTCGAGATCGACTCGCTGGTCGCCGACGGCGCGCAATCCCTGATCCGCGAACAGGTCGAGATGGGCGTGGCCGTGCGCATGGCCGTGCTCGAAGCGCTGGCGCGCAACCTACCGAATGCGTGACGCCATGCCCCACAGTCAAAACACCTCCCGCCCGCTGCTGCTCACCAACGCCCGCCTGATCGATCCCTCGTGCGATCTCGACACGCGCGGCGATCTGTTGATCGCTGAGGGCGTGATCCGCGACGCGAAGCAAGGCATCGCTGCATCCGGCGCGCCCGATGGTGCGGACGTCATCGATTGCAAGGGTTGCATCGTCGCGCCCGGCCTGGTCGACATGCGCGCCTTCGTGGGCGAACCCGGCGCCAGCTATCGCGAGACTTTTGCATCCGCGAGCGAAGCCGCCGCCGCCGGCGGCATCACCACCATCATCTGCCAGCCCGACACCTCGCCGGTGATCGACAATTCCGCGACGGTGGACTTCGTCCTGCGCCGCGCCCGCGACACCGCGATCGTCAACATCCATCCGATGGCGGCGCTGACCAAAGGCATGGCCGGTCAGGTGATGACCGAATTCGGCTTATTGAAAGCTGCCGGCGCGGTGGCCTTCACCGACGGCGCGCACAGCGTCACGAACGCACAGGTGATGCGGCGTGCCCTCACCTACGCACGCGACTTCGACGCGCTGATCGTGCATCACACCGA
>JBARXT010000062.1:0-34705 GCA_049647485.1 Xanthobacteraceae bacterium | reverse complement strand
CATTCAAAAGCCGCCTGTTGCATTTATTCATTTTTATGTATTTATGCACAAATGAAAGGAAAACAAAAGACAAATCTCGTCGCTGAACGTCTTGAACGGCTGTTGGAGAAACGAGGCTGTACGCAGCAAGAACTGGCGCGAAGTCTGCGCATCAGCCAAGGACATCTATCGAAGCTGAAGAACGGCCTCATTTCGCCGGGAAAAAGACTCGAGAAACGGATCGACCTACTTAATGAAGAAGTTCCGTCCCCCCTCCAACCGTGGCTCGAATCGGTGAGACGGGTTTGCTTGGCTTCGCCAGACGCCAAAATGGCAATCGATGCCATTCTTAGAATTATGCATAAGGATGCATAATTCATTAGCCGATGGGAATTCCGTTCACAGTAAAACTGATTGATATTGCCTGATAATCGCCGCGGCTAACTCTCCCGAATGTCCGCCGCCGCATCCAGGTAAGCATGTACGCGTGCCAGCGAAAACATGTCGCCGCGCTCCATGATGTCCGCAGGCGAGCGACCGCCAAACACGTCGTTTGGCTTGCCGATCCAAGCATAGCCGCGTTCCGGATCGGAGAAGAGATAGCGCAATCGCTTGTGAATGCCCATCAATAGCGAAAGGCGGGTCGCGAGATCCCTATTAATCCGCCCAGGGCTACCAGCTTTCCATCGCGCGTAGATTCTTGGGCTCAAACCACCAAGGACCTCGCGTGCAACGCTGTCGCCAACCTTCCATTTTTCAAAGAGATTGACCACGGCGCGCGCCATCGCTTCTGCTTCGGCGGCAGTGAAGTGGGATGCCTCATGTGATGCGGCGGTTTGCCGAACTTTCTGGACCATAGTGGGACCCCAACCTCATGATGATCGGGTGAACAGTTTTCGCGGAACAAAGCTATCCGAAATCAATCGTTTCGCCGTTTTGCCTTTTTACCCCTGACTCCCAGTTTGCCCCCCTACCTGCGTGACCATGCCAAAGCCAAAGGTCCCAACAAGATGCCTGCCGCAAGGACACCGAACGCAGGGAGCCATGCCGAAGCAACGTCAGGGCCTCCGCAGGCATCGAGAGCAGCACCGATGGCCCATGCCCCCAATGCAGAAGCCCCAAAACCAACTGTCGAATGTATAGCCATCGTCGCACCGCGGTTTTCGGGGTTTGCGGCCATTGTCATGCCTGCGGTCAGCGCACCGGAGTCGGCAGGAACCGTGCCAGCGTAGAGCAGGACTAACGGCAATAGCGTCCAGGGCGCACCGTCCGCAAGCAAACCGATCGACAGCGCGATTGATGCAGACGCAATCATGATCATCGTGATCGCGCGATGCCGCCCAAATCGCAGAGCCATTTCGTTTCCGAGAATACTGGACGGCATCGCGAGGACTGAGAACACGAAGCTGACGACGACAGGGGTAAAGAACGTCGATCCATCCCCCTTGGCGGCAACGAACGTCCAGAACGCAACCAACCACGTCCGAATTCCATAAAGTTCAAAGCAATGGGCGCCATATCCGAGCACAAAGCCCATTGCAGGCTTGTTTCGGAAAACCGGCGCGAAGTTTAACAATCGCCCTTCGGATCGCTGCGGCGGTGCGACAGGTTTCAGGGATGCGCAAACCATCATCATCAGAAGCGGGCCGACAGCCGTGATGTAGAAGGCCTCCCGCCATCCGGCATTCTCGGCAACGATTTGCGAGACCAGGAATGAGAGCCCCACTCCGAGAGAGAAGCTGGACGTGTAAAAGGTGACCGCTCTGGACGAGTCCCCGGGGTCCAATCTGTCGGTCAGCGCCTTGAGTCCGGGCATGTAGGCTCCGGCAAAGCCGATACCCGCCAGCGCCCAAAATGCGGCACCGGACCAAAGCCCCTGCGCGAACAGTCCAAACATCACCGTCGCGACCGAACTCAAGAGAGAGCCGACAATCAGAACGAAGCGGGCATCTATCTTGTCCGTCAACGTCGCAAGGAATGGCACCGCAAGCATGTAGCCAGCGGCGTAGCTGCCAGCGAGCAATCCACCGTTCGCACTGGTCAGGCTCCATTCCGGGATCAGGAATTGGGCGAGGACCGAAGGTACGACAACGTGCGGCAGCAGGCTGCCGAGTTGCCCCAGACACATGGCGAGAATGGCAGGACGTCCTTGCAACGTGCCGCGCAAGATCATCGGTCGGAGTCCATGTGCATCAAGTCGCTCACCATGAACATGATATCCTGCCTGACCTGTTAGCTGGCTTGCTTTGCGGGAGCATCGCCGATCACATTTTTGGCCGCCGACATCGGTATCAACAGTAGCGCACCGAAAGCAACCAGGCTCAACATCGACGACGCCACCACGACGCCACCGCCAAACCAATCGATCAGAAAGCTGAATCCCAGTGGCGCTACAGCCTGACAAATCCGGGATGGCGCACCAATCAGCCCGAGACGATAACCATAATTTTCGGGACCGAAGAGCGCCAACGGCAACGTTCCTCGTGAGATCGTGAGCAGGCCGTTACCCGCGCCGTGAAGCAAGGCGAACGCCGCGGCGGCAGGCCCTCCAAAAATCCCGATGACGCAGGCGCCGATCGGATGCGTAATGCAGGCAAGCCTCGTGGAAAACAACGGATGAAATCTGCCAAGCGTGCTTGCTTCCAGAACGCGCGCCGCAACCTGGGCCGGGCCGATCATCATCCCTGCGAAGACCGCCTGCGCGGGTGTCGCTCCAAACGCCTCGACGATGCGCGGCAGATGCGCTGCCATCGCCGACGTGACGGTCCAAGCGGCCGCGAATGCCACGGACAACAGGATCATGGGACGGTCAATCTGAATATGCGGCTTGACGGTCGATCCTTCGGCACGCTTTGCCGCAGTCACCTTCGGCAGGAACAGCAGGTTGAGAGGAAGCCCAATCAGAAGGTGCGCGGCGGCCCAAGCGTAACATGTGTTTCGCCAGCCGATGGTCTCCAGCCCCCATGAACTGAGCGGCCAGCCGACCGTGCTGGCGAATCCGGCGACCAATGTAATTCCGGTGATTGCACGCCGAGCGTTGTCGCCGTAGATGCGTCCCAGCGCGGCGAACGCTGCATCATAAAGCCCCGTGGCCATCCCAATCCCAAGCAGGAACCAGGCAGCACCAAGCATCCAGCCCGACGTCGATGCGCCGAGCAACGCCAACCCCACCGCAAGTATCACGTTCGATCCGGACAGGACCGGACGTCCTCCAAGCAGATCGATTTGACGGCCGACATGCGGCCCCAATAAACCGCCGATGATCATTGCGGCCGAGAACGCTGCGAAAAACCAGTTGCTTGAGATACCAAGGTCGTGCGCGATCGGATCGGCAAGGATCGCCGGGAGATAGTAGCTCGACGCCCACGCCAGCGTTTGCGTGCTGCCGAGGGCAAGGATGATCGGAAGCTGGCGTTGGCTCATGCGGGTACCCTCACGAGCAACCGCACCCGGATTTCCCAGCGGCCTTCGCGTTGGCATCCTCTGCACAGCAAGCGTTTACCTCGGCGGGCGCCGGGCCGCCGCAACATCCGGACGACGTGATGCCGGACTCGACGCCACCGCGCGTGCACACGCCCGTTTCCGGAAGCTCCAGTTCGACACGGGCGGCCGCCTCGTGATCCCCGGCGATCTCGGCCGCAATGGAACGAACCTGTTCGTAGCCCGTAACCATTAGGAACGTCGGGGCCCGTCCATAAGACTTCATGCCAGCGAGATACAGGCCCGGCTCATTCTGCCGAAGTTCGTGGGCGCCATGCGGGCGCACCGTCCCGCAACTGTGTTCGTTCGGATCGATCAACGGAGCCAGATCGACAGGCGCTTCGATCGCGGAATCCAGACGCAACCGCATTTCGTTCAGGAACGAGAGGTCGGGCCGAAATCCCGTCGCCACGATCAATTCATCGATGATGACATGACGGCCGCAGCAGGCCGAACCTGCCCCGACGCGCAACCGTTCTCCCGACGCGGAAACGTGCGTGACGCCGAAAGCGGATTCCACCTTGACCTTGCCGTTGGCAACAAGGCCAGCAAACGCCGCTCCCAATTTACCGCGCGCAACTAACTTGTCGTTAGCGCCTCCGCCGAACGCCTTCGATGGATCGGTGCCGCGGAGAAGCCAGATGACCTCGGTGGCCGCATCCTCGTCGCGAAGACGCGCCAGATCGGTCAACGTACCGATGGCGGAGTGGCCCGCGCCGAGCACAGCAACGGTCTTGCCGGTGTACCGCTCCCGATCGTTTCCGGAGACGTCAGGCATTCCATAGGCGATCCGGCTTGCACAGTCCCGCTCCCCGATTGCAGGAAGACCGTTCGCGCCCGCGGGATTGGGTGATGACCACGTTCCCGACACGTCCATCACGGCGTCGGCCCGCAAGACCTCCGGCCCCTTGCCGTTTTGGAAACGGATTTCGAATGGCGCGCTCTCGCGTCCCTTCGTCTTTGCCTTGTCGAACCCGACCCGACTGATCGCGGTGACGCGGCTGGACGTCTGGATGACATCCTTCAGCGGCGTCTTGGTCGCGAGGAGATCGAGATAGTGGTCAAGTAACTCGCCACCCGTGGGATAGACTTCCGGATCGGGGGAATTCCACCCCGTTGAAGCCAGCAGACGGGCCGCCGCGCCATCGATGTTGTATTTCCACGGCGAGAACAGTTGGACATGCCGCCACTGCCTGACCGCATTCCCGGCACGCTCCCCCGCTTCCAACACAATCGGCGTCATGCCGCGCTCCAGCAGGTGTGCGGCTGCGGCAAGACCGACTGGGCCACCGCCGATGACGGCCACGGTTTTCGACGTCATTTCCGCTCTCCATATTTCTAGAATGATCGAAATTTAAAGTCCGAAAAATCTATGCAGCCGTCTTTGTCGCGTTACACCCGGAAGTCGCCTCGTCGGCACAACATTCGGCTACGAGGAAATCCACTAAGCCTTGCATGGTGTCGTATTCGGCATGGCACACGAGCGTCGTTCCCTCGCGGTCTTGTCGGATCAAGCCCACGCTGACGAGCGACTTGACGTGATGGGACAACGTGGACGGCGCGACCTTCAGTTTTTCCTGCAAACGGCCGACGGGCATTCCGGACTGCCCCGCCCGCACGAGGGTCCGATAAATCCGGAGCCTGGTCGGGTTGCCAAGGGCTTCGAGGCGCGATGCTGCGTCGGTGAGTTTCATGGCCGAAGCATGAGATGCCACGGGATGGAAGTCAAACCATAATTCTAGAATGTTCGAAATACTGTCCGCCCGATTTCTTCGACAAGAGTTGACAATTTCCGATATTTCCATAAATCTGGATATATGGAAAACGAACAAGCCGTCCTGGCGCTTGGCGCCCTCGCCCAACAAACTCGGCTCCAGGCCTTCCGGATACTGGTGCAGCACGAGCCCGATGGATTGGCCGCTGGCGATCTCGCTCGACTGCTTGAAGTGCCGCAGAACACGTTGTCCGCCCATCTTTCCGTGCTGGCGCGAGCCAATCTTGTCGTGTCCGAACGACAGAGCCGCTCGGTCGTCTATCGCGCGAACCTCGCGGCGTTTCAGGCCGTCGCCGTCTTCCTCCTACAAGACTGCTGCGGCGGACGTCAGGAGATTTGCACACCCATTTTCGAAAGCCTCTCGCCCTGTTGTCCTCCTGCACGAAAGAAGGAAAAAGCTCGTGTCTGATCGCGTCTACAATGTCCTGTTTCTCTGCACGGGCAATTCCGCACGCTCGATCTTGGCCGAATCCATCCTTCGCAAGGACGGAAACGGCCGTTTCCGCGCATTCTCCGCAGGTAGCCAACCGAAGGGAGATGTCCACCCGATCGCGCTTTGCGTTCTCGAAAGCATGAACTACCCGACGGACGGTTTGCGCTCGAAGACATGGGAAGAGTTTGCTGTTCCGGATGCGCCTGTCATGGATTTCGTATTTACGGTCTGCGACAACGCGGCGGGCGAAAGCTGTCCGATCTGGCCAGGACAACCAATGACCGCGCACTGGGGCATTGAAGACCCTGCGGCAATTGAAGGGAGCGATATCCAGAGGGAAACCGCCTTCGTTTCCGCCTTTCGCTTCATGAAGAACCGTATCGCAGCATTCACCGCCCTGCCGCTTGGATCGATCGATGCGATGGCCCTCGGCACCAAGCTTCGTGACATTGGAAACTCCGAAGGCTCGACATCGGGCCGACCGCGCGTGGCCTGATCATGAGCACGTTTGAACGTTATCTCTCGATATGGGTGACCCTCTGCATCGTGGTCGGTGTCGCCTTGGGGCATTTGATGCCGGGTTTCTTTGCCGTAGTTTCAGGTGCTGAAATCGCGAAGGTGAACCTGCCGATCGCGGTACTCATCTGGCTCATGATCATCCCCATGCTGCTGAAGATCGACTTTGCGGCCATGGGGAAGGTCACGGAGCATGTGCGCGGCGTCGGCGTAACCCTTTTCATCAACTGGGCGGTCAAACCGTTCTCCATGGCCCTGCTCGGGACGCTGTTGATCGGCTATGTATTCGCCCCCATGCTACCCGCCGACCAAATCCAGTCCTATATCGCCGGGTTGATCCTGTTGGCGGCGGCGCCCTGCACGGCGATGGTTTTCGTCTGGTCAAATCTCGTCGGCGGCGAACCGCACTACACGCTGGGTCAGGTGGCGCTTAACGACGTGCTGATGGTGTTCCTGTTCGCGCCGTTGGTCGGTTTGCTCCTTGGCGTGGCTTCCATCACCGTGCCGTGGGAAACACTGCTGCTGTCCGTGGTGCTCTACATCGTCGTGCCCGTCATCATCGCTCAGGTCTGGCGGCGCGCCCTGATCAAGAACGGCCCTTCTGCATTCGACCGGACTCTGAACCGTCTTCAACCGCTGTCCCTGACCGCCCTGCTCGCCACCTTGATCCTATTGTTTGCCTTCCAGGGTAAACAGATCGTCGCGCAACCCGCCGTCATTGCAATCCTCGCGATTCCAATCCTAATCCAGGTCTACTTCAACGCTGGGCTTGCCTATCTGCTCAGTCGGCGGTTCGGAGTGGCATGGTGCGTGGCCGCGCCCGCGGCTCTCATCGGCGCCAGCAATTTCTTTGAATTGGCGGTGGCCGCTGCCATCAGCCTATTCGGGGTGAATTCCGGAGCGGCCCTCGCCACGGTCGTCGGTGTCCTCGTTGAGGTGCCTGTGATGCTCTCGGTCGTGAAGATCGTGCAGATATCGCGCGGTTGGTATGAATCTCGTCAACCAAACAAGGTGGAACGTATTGAGGTGCGTTCATGAATTCCAGTAGCTATCATCGCTGTACAGCATGCGGGGCAGGCCACTTTACGATCGATGGTTCAGTAGGCGCAGCGCATTGGCAGTAACAAGGATGGTAGCCCCGGTGTCGGCGAGAATGGCCATCCACAAGGTAGTCGCGCCAATGAGCGTCGTAGTCAGGAATATTGACTTCATACCGAGCGCAATCGCGATGTTCTGCCAGATGTTGCGAAGGGTCGCCCGCGCCAAGGCGATGAGGTCGGCAACTCCCGTCACGCGTTCATGGAGCAGGACCGCATCGGCCGTTTCCAACGCCACATCTGTTCCACCTCCCATGCCGATCCCGACCGATGCCATCGCAAGCGCTGGCGCATCGTTGATGCCATCACCCACCATCGCAACCGGACCATTGCTCTTGAGACGCCCAATCTCTGCGAGCTTGGCTTCAGGCAGAAGCTCGGCACGCGCGTCGAGGCCCAACAGAGCGGCGATAGCGTTGGCCGCACGGCCGTTGTCGCCCGTCAACATCACGGTCTCGATCCCGCGATCGATCAGTCGCTTCACGCCTTCGGCCGCGTCCCTTCGAGGTTCGTCGCGCAACGCGATCACGCCTTCGACCGTTTGGCCGGACAGCAGCACAACTACCGTCTTCCCTTCTGTCTCCAACGCAGCGATCTTGTCGTCTAATCTGGACTCGATACTGGTCATGGCCGTGGCATGACGCGGCGAGCCGACCGACACGAATCCATCCTTGAGACGCGCGGTCACCGCTTTTCCGGGAACTGCGATACTTCCGCCAAAGGTGACGGGAAGCGTCAGTCCACGTTCTTTCGCCTCTTCCACAATCGCAAATCCAAGCGGATGACTGGTGCCTCGTTCGACGGCCGCAGCCCTGGCGAGCATGGAGCTTTCGTCGCCAACGACTGGGATTACGTTGGTCACACGCGGATGGCCTCGCGTCAGTGTACCGGTCTTGTCGAAGGCGACCGTCCGAACCTTGCCGAGCGTCTCCAGCGCGGCGCCGCCCTTGATCAGCAATCCATGTCTGGCACCCGCGGCAAGGCCAGATGCAATCGCGGCCGGGGTGGAGATCACCAAGGCGCACGGACAGGCGATGAGCAGCGTGGCGAGGCCGCGATAGATCCATGTCATCCAATCGCCGCCGAGAACGAGCGGCGGAATCAAGATGATTAGCAGCGCCACGACCATCGCCGCGGGCGTATACCAGCGACTGAAGCGATCGATCATTCGTGCCATTGGCGCCTTGGATTCCTGCGCTTCCTCGACGAGATGGATGATGCGCGCGATCGTGTTGTCGCTCGCGACACGTGTGATCTCGACGTGCAACTCCCCATTCGCATTGACGCTGCCTGCGTAAACCGCTGAACCCACCTCCTTCAGGACTGGCATCGATTCTCCCGTCACCGGAGCCTCGTTCACCTCCGAAGAACCGACCGCTACCTTGCCGTCCGAAGGAATGCGATCACCCGGGCGAACCACGACCACGTCGCCGATGGCAAGATCGTCAACCTGGACCTCTTCGACATCGTCAGATGCACCGCGTTGACGCCGGGCGGTGCGCGGCACCAGATCAATCAATGCCTCGATCCCCGCCCGCGCACGACCGGCCGCGACCGTCTCCAGAAGCTCACCGACCGCAAACAGAAAGATGGCGACCGCGGCCTCTTCTGGTTCACCGATGGCAAGTGCGCCGAGCGCGGCGACCGTCATCAAGGTCTCGATGCTGAACGGAGAACCGGACAGGATTCCGGAAACCGCGCGTCGGGCAAACGGGACGACGCTGACAAGCGCCGCCCCCGAGTAGAACCAACGCTCCCAATCCGGGATGAAACGGGCGAACACGAATGCCAGCAGCAACAATCCGCCCGTACCGAGAACCAGCCTACCTTTGTTCCCACGCCACCACGGCTGTCGCTCCCGCCGGTGCGGAGACTTGGCTTCCACAGCCACCGCTCCGATCGGCACGTAGCCGAGTGCCTTGACCTTGTCCTCAATGGCCTGCTCCGGAGTGCGGTCCAGGTCGAGCCGCAAAGCCAGCGTGCCTGACGTGTAGTTGACATTGACATCGCTGACGCCCGGCAGCCGCTGCATGGCGCTCTCGATCTTGAGGGCGCAGGCGGCGCAATCCATCCCCTCGACGCGCAGTTTATATGGACTCAGCGTCGCCATATGATCACCTCGACAATCCCATCGCGACCTCCCATATGCACCCTGTAGCGACTACAGGGTCAAGGCATGCAGAACCGCAACCTCACGATCGGCGAACTCGGACAGCTGACAGGCACGAAGGCCGAGACCATTCGCTACTATGAGCGGATCGGGCTCCTCGTCGAGCCAGGCCGAACCGCCGGAAACTATCGTACCTACGGACCCGAACACCTCAACCGCCTCAGTTTCGTCCGCCGCTCGCGCGATCTCGGTTTCTCACTCGAACAAATTCGAGTCCTCCTAGATTTATCGGACGATCAAGACAGATCTTGCGAGGCCATCGACGCGATCGCCAGACAACATCTGACCGAGGTCGAGCGCAAAATCGCAGATTTGCAGGCATTGCGGCGTGAACTGAATAGTATGATCGACCGTTGCCATCGCGGTACGGTCGCCGAGTGCAGGATTATCGAAGCCTTGTCACCACACGACGTCCATTGAAGACCGAAACGACCTTCAGGCCTCACGTTCGATGTGGCGCATCAACTGCACGCACAACCATCCCCTGCCTGGAGCGGCGGACAGCGCACCGATCCGTATGAGCAGAATACACAGCAATCGCCCGCATTCGGCTTCAGCCGCTCACCACACCCCTTGCAGTCGTAGAAAAACTGACATGCATCGATCGGCATGGTTTCGACACTCCAATGTCCGCATTTCGGACAGGTAATCGTTGATTGGAGTTGCATCGAACAGGATTCCTGATCTGCTGCTTCTAACATTGGGTTTTGATGGTTCGGCCGATCTCGTCGGGCGAAGCAAAGATTACTGATGCACGATCACCCATCATGCCTGCGGGCATGATGGCGGGGGTGCCTGCTTCGGGTCCGTCCTTGCCGGAATCCGTCTTGAAGCGCAAATTGCGTTCCCAGAATGCGCGCGTCTTCCCATCCGCCGTCGTCACTCGATACGTGTCCCGGCAATAGGTGACCGCCTTCACCTGCTGGGCGGGTTCGATCTTCTTGAGATTGGGATCGTGACCGCCTCCCATCATGCCGCCCATCCCTTTCATCTGTGCTTGGTCCGTTTGTTTCGGCGCGGCTCCCGGATTCGTTGCCTGTTTGAGGAACGCCAATAGGTCGGCACGCGCACCGGTATTCTTGATGCCCTCGAACGGCATGGCGTTGTCCGGGACCATGCGCTCCGGATCGGTCAGCCACTGATCGAGCGTCTGGTCGTTCCAGAGGATTCCGGACGACTTCAGCGCGTCGGAATAGCGATCAAAACTCGGCAACGTACCCGCCTTCCGCCCCCAAAGCCCGGCCAGGCTGGGGCCTGTCATGTTGCGATCGGGTTCGAGCGAATGGCATGCAACGCAAGCCCGGAAGTCCTGTTGACCGCGAGTAACGTCTCCCGACTGAGCCAAAGACGGCGTCATGAAGCCGACAGTCAACAACACGATGATCAAATCTCGTTTCATCGCCGATCTCCCTTTGATCCGAAGAACAGGTACTTGACGAGTGCGGCCGCGGATAACACGAGCACGACGACCACCAACAGCCAGACGAGGCCCATCCCCGTCATCATTGCCGACATTCCATCCATTCCATTCATCATGGCTCGCCTCATTCAGTTGGTTCGGCAACGCGCGGTGGCGCAGTCATCGTAGAAGCCGTTATCGTTGCGGACCGCTCTTGGACCTCCCCGTTGGACAGTCCGATGCCTTTGACGAGGCCGAAGATCGCTGGGATCACGACCAACGTCAGCAAGGTCGATGAAATCATGCCGCCGATCATCGGCACCGCGATCCGTTGCATGATTTCCGAACCGGTCCCGGTGCTCCACATGATCGGCAGCAGGCCCGCCATAATGGCGACAACGGTCATCATCTTGGGACGCACGCGCTCGACCGCGCCTTCCATGATCGCGTCGTAAAGGTCGCGACGGGAAACCTTCCGGTTCTTCAGCGTGCATTGAAGCTTGACCTCCTCGAACGCCTGATTGAGATAGATCAGCATGACGACACCGGTCTCGGCGGCGACGCCCGCGAGCGCGATGAATCCGACGGCGACCGCGACCGACAGGTTGAAACCGAGCCACCACATCAGCCACAGGCCGCCGACCAGCGCGAACGGCAACGACAGCATGACGATCAGGGTTTCGGCGATCGAGCGGAAGTTCAGGTACAACAGCAGGAAAATGATCAGCAGCGTGACCGGGATGACGACCTTCAGGCGCGCGGTCGCCCGCTCGAGATATTCATACTGGCCGCTCCACACGACGTAGTATCCGGGCGGAAACTGAATGCTGGCTTTGACCGCCTGCTGCGCGTCGGCGACGTAACCGCCGAGGTCGCGGTCGCGGATGTCGACGTAGACATAGGTCGCCAGTTGACCGTTCTCGGTGCGGATCGACGTCGGGCCGCGCGACAGCGTCACCTTGGCGACCTCGCCGAGCGGCACGGCTCCGCCCTTGGGCATCGGCACGAGAACGTTCTGCGCGATGCTGCGTGGATCGCTGCGCAGATCGCGCGGATAACGCATGTTGACGGTGAAGCGTTGACGGCCTTCGATGGTGATTGTCACCATCTGTCCGCCAAGCGCGGTGGCGATGATGTCCTGCACGTCCTGAATCAGGATTCCATAGCGTGCGAGCGCTTCGCGATCCGGCGTGATATCGAGATAATATCCGCCGATGGTTCGCTCGGCATAGGCCGATGACGTGCCGGGCACCGCCTTCAAGACTTGCTCGACCTGCTTGGCAAGTTTGTCGATTTCCGCCAGATCGGTGCCGATGACCTTGACGCCGACCGGCGTGCGGATTCCCGTTGACAGCATGTCGATGCGCGCCTTGATCGGCATGGTCCAGGCGTTCGAGACTCCCGGAAACTGCAACGCCTTGTCCATCTTCGCGATCAGGCTGTCGATCGTGACGCCGGGGGGCCACTGTTCCTTCGGTTTGAGATTGATGACGGTTTCGAACATTTCCGAAGGCGCCGGGTCGGTCGCGGTCGAGGCGCGGCCCGCCTTGCCGAACACCGACTCGACTTCCGGAAACGACCGGATGATGCGGTCCTGCATCTGCAACAGTTCTGCCCCCTTGGTCACCGAGATGCCCGGCAACGTCGTCGGCATGTAGAGCAACGTCCCTTCGTCGAGGTTCGGCATGAATTCCGTGCCGAGTTGCCGCGCGGGCCAGACGGTGACCGCCAGCACGGCCAGCGCCAGCAGAATCACCAGCGTCTTGGCGCGCAGCACGCCGTGGATCACCGGTCGATAGATCCAGATCAGGAAGCGGTTGATCGGATTTTTGTGTTCCGGAATGATCTTGCCGCGCACGAAGATGACCATCAACGCGGGCACCAGCGTGACCGACAGCAAGGCGGCCGCCGCCATCGAGAACGTCTTGGTGAACGCCAGCGGGCTGAACATCCGGCCCTCCTGGGATTCCAGCGTGAAGATCGGCATGAACGATACGGTGATGATCAGCAGACTGAAGAACAGCGCAGGCCCGACTTCGGAAGCCGCGTCGATCAAGATTCCGATCCGCGTCCGTCCGGGTTCGGCTCGCTCAAGATGCTTGTGCGCGTTCTCGATCATGACGATGGCCGCGTCGACCATGGCGCCGATGGCGATCGCGATGCCACCCAGCGACATGATGTTGGAGCCGATGCCGAGCAGTTTCATCGCGCCGAACGCCATCAACACGCCGACGGGAAGCATCAGGATGGCCACCAGGGCGCTCCTGACATGCAACAAGAAGATGATGCAGACCAGCGCCACCACCGCGCTTTCTTCCAGGAGCGTGTGCTTCAAGGTGGCGACGGCCGCATTGATCAGGGTCGAGCGGTCATAGACCGGAATGATCTCCACCGATTTTGGCAGGCTGCTCGCGATCTCCTTGAAGCGTTTTTTGACGTTATCGATCACGTCGAGCGCGTTGACGCCGAACCGTTGCAGGATGATTCCGCTCGCGACTTCCCCCTCACCGTTCAGTTCGGTGATGCCGCGCCGTTCGTCCGGTCCAAGTTCGACCCGGGCGACATCCCGGAGCAGCACGGGGGTGCCATTGCTGGTCTTCAGAACAATGTTGCCGAGATCGTTGATGTCCTTCAGATAGCCCTTGCCGCGGATGACGTATTCTGTTTCCGCAAGCTCCACGGTGCGGCCGCCGACGTCGGCATTGCTGGCACGGATGGCGTCACGCATCATCTGCATCGTGATGCCGCGGTCACGCATGCGTTGCGGATCGAGGATCACGTTGTATTGCTTTACGAAGCCGCCGACGCTGGCGACTTCCGCCACGCCTTCGGCCTTGGCCAATGCGAATTTGAGATTCCAGTCCTGGATCGCGCGGGTGTCAGAGAGATTCAATTCCTTCGACACCACGGCATACTGATAAACCCAGCCAACACCTGTGGCGTCGGGACCGATCGTCGGCGTGACGCCGGATGGCAGGCGGGATGCTGCGCTGTTGAGGAATTCCAGAACGCGTGAACGCGCCCAATAAATGTCCGTGCCGTCCTCGAAAATGACATAGACAAACGACACGCCGAAGAACGAGAAGCCGCGCACCACTTTCGAGCGCGGCACCGTCAGCATCGCCGTGGTCAAGGGATAGGTGACCTGATCCTCGACCACCTGCGGCGCCTGCCCGGGATACTCGGTGTAGACGATCACCTGCGTATCGGAGAGGTCCGGGATGGCATCGAGCGGCAGATGAGCGAGCGCGTAGATGCCTGCGGCGGCCGCGAAGCCTGTCCCGAACAGCACCAACAGCAGGTTGCGCGCCGACCACGCGATCAAACGGGCGATCATGGGCGATCTCCCGATGGTGCCTTGTCGGCGTCGGCGTAGCCCTTCAGAGCGGCTTTCAGATTACTTTCGGCATCAATCAGAAAGTTCGCGGACACGACAACTGGTTCGCCATCCGTAAGTCCCTTGCGGACTTCGACATAATCGTGTCCGCGCTGGCCAAGCTCGATCTCGCGCGGCTCGAAGCGCCCCTGTCCCTTGTCGACAAGAATGGATTGTCGACTACCGGTGTCGAGTACGGCGCTCGCCGGAATCGCAAGAACCGGTTCGGGGTTGCCGATCTCGATCTCGGCATCGACATACATGTCTGGAAGCAGGACGCCATCCGGATTGGCGAGTTCGACGCGCACGCGGGCGGTTCGGGTGTCCTTGTTGACCTGCGGATAGATCACCGCGAGTTTTCCCGAGAACGTGCGGCCGGGAAAACTGCGCGCCTTGATCGTGACCACCTGTCCGACGGCGATCACTCCCAGATCGCGCTCCGCCACGTCGATCATCGCCCACACCTCCGAGACATCGGCAACACGAAACAGGACGTCGCCGGGTTGCGCACGCATCCCCTCGATCGCGTTGCGCTCAAGCACGATGCCGTCACGTGGAGCCGTCCAGTCGATCGTGATCGGCACGGTTCGGGTCTTGTCCATGGCGGCGATCGCTGCTTCCGGGACATCGAGGTTCATCAGCCGTTGCCGTGAGCCTCGGCCGTAGCGCTCTACTCCGCTCGTTGCTGGCGAATTGATGGTGGAAATGTATTCCGCCGCTGCAGATGCCACGGCCGGACTGTAGATTTCCATTAACGGATCACCCTTGCGCACGTGACTGCCCGTCGTCACGTTCGCCACCCTTTGCACCCAGCTTTCGGCGCGCATCGAGATCACCGAGATGCGGCGCTCGTCGAGTTGGATTGTGCCGGGCGCGCGCACCAGCGTGCGGATGACGCGCCGCGTTGCAGGCTCCGATTGGACGCCCGTGCGCTGGATTTTTCCCGGAGAGAGCTTCACCGAACCGTCGTCGGAATCCTCGCCCTCATAGACCGGGATGTAGTCCATCCCCATCGAGTCCTTTTTCGGGACTGGCGAGGTATCCGGAAGCCCCATGGGGTTGCGGTAATACTTGATCTTACGCTCTGCGCTCTTGGCATTGGCATGTTCAGCGTGGGAAGCCGTGGTGCTCGTTTCCTCGTTTGGGAAATCGTCGAAGCTCACGTCGGCGCCAGCCGGGACCGGAAGATAGTCGCGTCCGTCCTGCGTCTTCCTTGGCGTCAGGGAGTAGAACGGTTTGCCTTCGGGATCCCGATAGTAGATCGGCGTTCCGGCGGGGGCGGCGGCCGCCCGCGTAGCGATGGAGATCGGGCCGGTCGCGCGCATCGCACGATCGGCAACGAATGCGCCGCCGATCGCCGCGACGAGCGCGGCGGCGGCAACTCCGGTCAGGACGGCGCGGTTCATTTTCCGGCCGTGATGACGAGTTTGTTCTCGACGGTGCCGGTCTCGCCCTGCACCTTGGCGCCGAGCGATAATTGCCAGCGGCCCGCCATGCTGACGTTCGCCTTGAACCTGTAAACGCCGGGTTCACCTCCGGGCATCTGTGCGATCTTCGTCGCCATCTCCTGCATCCCGTCGGGCGCCATGTCGAGGCGGGTGGCGAAGATCACCGCGTCCGGCACCGATTTGCCGGTCTTGGTATTGATCAGCCGGACAGCGAGCACCTTGTCGGGTCCGGCCTGGACGGCCTGATCAACCAATTCAAACTTGTAGTCCTTGATGTCCGCAAAGGCTGCGGTGCTTGCCATTCCGATTGCGGCAATGGCGGTCAGCGCACCCTGAAGGGCGCGCGCATATGATGACTTCATTTGCAAATCCTCGAACGTCGTTGGTCTGCCGCATTGCGGCACACATCATCCACGCGGGCTTATGGCCGCGCGGCATGGAACGGCGCTGGCGCGCCGATCAGACCAGAGTTCGAGGGGGATGGTCCGGAGGGGGGCGATTGAGCCCATCGTTCATGACATCGTCCAGGACGGCAATCTGGTGATACCTGGCTGGACGCAGGACGACCGCTTCAACGGTGAGACGGGCCGCCAGATTCTTCATCAAGCAAATCGCCAGCAGCGGGCAATCCTTGCAGTCCTTGTTCTTTTGCGTGTCCGGACAACACGACATATCGCCGGACATCGACGCCATGTCGGACATCGCGGCATTGGACGGCCCCATCGCGGCCACTGGCGAAGCCAATGGGGCGGCAACCAGCCCTGCGATCACGAAGATCGCCAGCACGTATCCGATGAGGCGGCGAAAGCTCATAATCTACCTTGCCATGGCACGCGGAACCAGGAAAGCAGCAACCCTTCACATCTTCGGGACGACGAAAAACGTGGCAACCAAAACTGGTTAACAATATCCGATCGCCTCAACCGATAGATTGCGCTCCCTCAAACTCCATGAAGGGACGCCGCCCCTTTGGCCCAAACAAAACGACGGCATATCGTTCCGCCGTACCACCCTCCATGCCGGGCGATCCGACAGGCATTCCCGGGACCGCCACGCCGGTGGCCTCGGGGCGTTCTTTCAGCAAGCGCTGAATGGCCGAGGCCGGAACATGACCTTCAATGACATACCCACCCGCCTCTGCCGTGTGACACGCCGTCAGGTCTGCCGGAACGCCCAATCGTTTTCGGACTGCCTGAAGGTTGCCCTCCTCGATAACCGTGATGCCAAATCCAGCGGCTTCGAGATGACGCACCCATCCCGAACAGCAGCCACAATTCGGATCCTTGTGAACACGAATAATGGATGCCTGCGCCGCGATCGTAGTTGTTGGAGCTATCAACATGGCCATGGCAACTCCCAGCGCGTTCCGTCGCGAGATTCCGCTCGGGCCACCGGTTGTGTCCGCTCTGGTTAACTTCATCGTCGGCCTTTCCTTCATCTGAAACTCTCTTTCATTGCAGATATCTAACGCGATCCTGCCAAGCCTCCTCGCGACCGATAGAACCGCCCATCTCATGCTCAGCCTGGCACGTGAATTGCTCACTTCATTTCCACCATTGCCAATTTGTGCCGGATCGATCCACGAAACCTCTCGAAGGGGAAAGAAGGAATGACGAACTCTGCTACCGTTGGCTCCATTCTTGACCCAAAACTGAACAATTTCACGTTTCTGCGCCTTCTCGCAGCTCTTGCGGTGGTGGTTTCACACGCCGTGTTTTTACGATCCGGCAACAAGGCCGATGAAATATTCTCCGCAGCGAGCGTCTACAATCTCGGCGACCACGCCGTAAATGTGTTCTTCTTCCTTTCCGGCCTGACCGTCGCTGCCAGCCTGGACCGATCAGGCAGCACGGTAAAGTTCATGATTGCCCGAACGCTACGGATTTTCCCGGGACTGATCGCCTGCACCGGTTTGATGGTCCTGCTTGGGATCGCGGTGACGGACTGTCCGGCTCGACAATACCTGATGGACACGCATGTCCTGAAATTCATACTCGCGACCGCGTCGTCGAGTTCGGCAAGCACGGGACTGCCCGGGGTTTTCTCTGAAAATCCGCATCCTTCAATCGTTAATGCACCGTTATGGACGTTGAAGTACGAACTGCTTTGTTATCTGGCGTTGGCCCTGACCGCGGCTCTGAACTTGTTTGAGAGAACCCGGCTCGCATGGCTGTTGCCAATCGGATGGGTGCTTACGGGCGCTTTCTTGCTCTATCGGTTTGGCCAGCCCCCGACAGTGGCGGACAACGTTGCCCGATTCTGGTTCACTTTCTCATTCGGAGTCGGCTCTTTCGTATTTCGTGACCGCATTACACTCTCATGGATGATTGGTCTTGCGCTGGTAACATTGATGTGGATCACTCTCGACACGGGAGGCGAGCGTTTGGTGTCGCCGATCGCAACAGGATACGTGGCACTGCTCCTCGGCGGAATTCCGCTGCCTGCCGTTCGTGAATTCTCCAACCGGACTGACTTGTCCTACGGGGTCTACATCGTCGGCTGGCCGATTTCCCAAACGCTGGTATGGCTGTCGCCGGGCATTGGCACCGTTCATTTGGTTGCGACATCGATCGTTCTGGCGCTCGGTCTGGCCGCACTCTCATGGCATCTGATCGAAAAGCCGTCGCTCCGTGCACGCGGTACTTTCGAAAGGCTCCTTTGCGGCTAAGATCCGATCGGCTGTCTGACCGCAAAAGCAAATCTTGGAAAGTGATCTACTCGACCACAACCTCCACCCTGTCTACCTACCGAAGTGTGATCCACCAAGATCGCCCCACCTGAATCATCGTCGATCATCCTCCCCAGGAATCCATCTTCACTGCCCGGCGGCCGGTTGCATCGTGCCGAGAATGCTTACGGCCATGAGAACCGCCCAACCCAAGAACAGTTCTCCGAGTACGTGCTTGCGCAACCGTGCGGACCACATAGCCGATTCATCGGTCATATCTGTTTGAACCTTGTGCATCGCCGGAACGAGCCAGAACCGATTAGCGATCGCGAGCGCAAGCATCCCACCAAACAAGGCAATCTTTCCGAGAAGGATTTGGCCATACGGCGTGTGGAGCAATCCGGAAAGCGAGCCGACCAGAAACCAGCCGTTGACGAGGCCCGATCCGATCAACGTCGCAACCGCGACATATCCCATGGCGGAGAACCGCAGCAAAACCTGATCGACCTTCTTCGACACCACGCCCGTCGTCACGGAACGATGCAGAATGATCGCCAGCGGAATAAGACCTCCCAGCCAGGCACCCGCAGCGAGAAGATGCCCGCCGTCGGATATCACGTGAATGATGCGACCCCACCCTTCCTCGATCTGCGTGTGACCCGTTCCGGCCAACGACACCAGCAGAAGGCCTGCAAGAAGCGCCATCATCGGATTCCAATGCCGGGCCGTGCTTCGTAAACGGAGATACCATGCCGCGACGCCAATAATGAGCGCCGCAAGGAGCATGCGCCACATCCACAGGATGCCGAAGCTGGTGTCGCGAGCGACCGCCCCGAGCGTCTCCGCATCGACGAGATCCACGATGTCGCCGCCCATGTTGGCCGCCGCGAACGCGAACCAACACAGACCGCTCACCAACACAGCAACGGCCGTCGCCATGAACCACTTTCGACGCCAGTGGCCCAAGACTTCCGGTTCGCGATCCACGTAGGCATAGAGCGGAAAGAACGACAATCCCGCGAGGACCGTCGTTGCCGCATAGTGCAGGAACCGCGCGAGAATCAGCCCAACCTCGACCATCAGCGAGTCACGCTGAAGGTGTAGGTCCCCTTGACGCGATGGGTATCGTCTGAGACGGCATGCCAGTCGATCTTGTACTCTCCGGGCGAGAGTTCTTCCTTCACCGGGACCACCAAGAGCTTCTTGTTGGCGGGATCGATTTGAGACTTTCCGATCGTGATCGTCCGGCCTGTCTTGTCCGTGATCTCTATGCCAGAGAATTTCGGAATCACTACTTCATTAAAGGTGATCCTGATCTGCTTGGGCGACGTTGTAGTCGCTCCGGCCGCAGGGTCGGATGCTTGGAGCTGCGGATGCGCAAAGGCAACGCCGCCTGAAAGAATTGCTGCGATCACTGCGATAGCGACTGTTGAGGTCTTGGACATCTAGTCTTCCTGTTTGAAGGTGAAGCGGAGGTTCATTTCACGTCGAGGACGAGCATCAGGCCTCCGCCGCCCTGCTGCTCGACGTTGTTGTTCGCCGTGTGATGCGGGATGTGGCAATGCACCAACCATTTTCCGGGTTTGCGGGCCGTCCAGATCACGTCGTAACGCTGCCCCGGTCCGACATTGACGGTATCCGCCTGATAACGAGCGCTCTCGTTCAATGTCACGCCATCGACGGCGACCACTTGGAAAGGCCCCCCGTGGACATGCATCGGGTGCACGAAATTATTGTTGGTGCCGATGAAGCGCAGCTTTATGGTCTGACCGACCTTCATGGTGATCGTGTCGGTTGACGGATAGGCCTTACCGTTGATGGTGAAATAGTTCGGAAAGGCGCCCTCCATCAGCATGGCCGGATAGGTCAACCATTCGCGCTTCAGCCACTCCTGGAGTTGAATGACATAGTCGAGATCGGCCTTCACTTCGGCATTGGAATCCTTCGGCGCGATCAGCAATGCACCGTAGAGTCCCAGCGCCTGTTGCCGATCTGGATGATCGTGGCTGTGGTAGAAGTACGTGCCGCTTTGCCCGACCGTGAATTCGTACGTGTACGCTCCGCCGGGCGGCACCGGTTTCTGCGTGATCTTCGCCGGGCCGTCCATCTCGTTCGGCACGATCAACCCATGCCAATGAACGGTCGTGGTTTCCGGAAGCGCATTGCGGAAATTGATCCGGACGTGATCTCCCTCGGTCAGTTGAAGTCGCGGTCCAGGTACTTGGCGATTGTAGGCGTAAGCCTCGACCGCAACGTCCGGCAAGATGTTCCAGCGGATGATCGAGGCTTCGATATCGAACACCTTTACCCCGTTCTCGATGCGCGGCTCAAGCACCCGGTCGCCCTTCGCATCAGGCGGTGCTTTGTACAGAACCTGCCTCGGCTTGACCGCCGCCATGTCCTTCATAGCCTCACCCGGAAGATCGAAGGTATTGATCATGCCCGGCGGCATGATGGCGCCGTCGACGTCGCGGGCGCTCAGGCCCAAATTGACCGAGAAACCGGGCAGCACCATTCCGGAGACGAGAAGAAACGACGTCACTCCGGCCAAGGCCACCAACTGCGGGACGGTGGCATCGCCGTCCATACGGTGAACGCCCCCATGCCGCGCGCCGCCACCATGATGTCCGGCGCCGTCGTGCCCGTTCCCCCTGTGATCTGCATGGGAATGCGCAGTCGCCGTGCGTTCGGTCATCAGGCCGTGCTTGATCTTCTTCTTCACCATCCAGATGTTGAACGGATAGGCGGTCGAGAATCCCACGATGACGCCGAGCGACATGACACCCCAGAAGACCAGCTCGAGCGGATCCATGGCGCGCATGTCCCGTCCCATCATCAAGAGGCTCATGGTCGGCGCCATTCCAGCCATCATGGCGTTCATGCTGATGAATTCAGGCATGAAGCTCTTGCGCACGTTTTCCCAGTAGGTGCCGCCCATCATCTTTTTCATGAACAGCGATTGGAAAATGAAGAGCCCGAACGAAAATCCTGCGATGTATTCGACGATCAGATCGATCCACATCGGCAGACCCAAGAGCGCCGTGACAGCGGCCGCCAAGATGATTCCTGTCGCGTCCCCAGCGACGCAATGAATGGTGCTTCCGATCCCCTGCTTCCAAAGCGGCGACGTGAACCGTTCGTGCTCGCCCGGATGCGGCTCCTTGTCCGCCAGTACATAGAGCAACAGACCGAACGGTCCCATGTAGAGCGTGACGAGGACGAAGCCCCATTTCATCACCGTCGGCTCGGGATTGCCATTGAACTGATCGAATGCGACGTAAATCGCGGATGCAATCGCGAGGACGAACCAGACGATCAGGAAATAGTCGTATGGAAGCGCGATCATCAGGCTCTCCTGCGGTTGCAACGCCGTTCTTGGCTGCCCTGGGGCTGGCGATCATTCCACATGCCGAATACCATCCGCCCACTCGGAAACCGCCCAGCCCTCAAGAAAAACCATCCCAATGTCATCCGGTTCGGAAAATGCGTCAGGAATGAAGAATTGCGCCAAATGTACCGCACTAGCCTCCCCACAGGTCGACCAGCCGCAATCGCAAGACCATCGCCGTTCCACGTCATCGGTGTCTTGCCTCCGGAAAATCCAGCGATCTTGACCACGTGCGGTACATCGCAACGCAAGTCATCAATGTCACCCCGGCGACGCTGACCATGATCTGCGCGATGACGGTGCCTGAGTAGGTTTCGAGAACGAAGTGTCCGACGAATGATAGAAAGATCCCCGTACAAAAAACCTCGAGCGATCGCTGGCCGCAAACGAGAGCCGGGCGCGCAAGGCGCGAGCGCAACACTTGCCAGTCTTTCGGAATGAGCCGGACTATGATGCAGGCGAGCGCCAACAAATGCAGCACGCGGTATGAAGCGAGATTCGTCTTGTCGTTGGGAACGAACAGCCCCAACAGATCAGCGGGCAATAGACTCGCCAAACCATCAAAGCGTTCGCCCAACGTCACGACCAGCGCGAACAGGACGTAGGCGACGCTGGCAACGAGCGTTATCGGCGAACGCGTAAAAGCCCGGATTCTCCTCGCGCCTCCCAACGCCGCCCATGCACCGATTGCAAACAGGAACTGCCAGGCAAACGGGTTGAAGTACCAATCGCCCGATGGGTAGGCCGGAAAATTCCAGCCTAACTGACGGCTTACGACATAGACAGCAGCAGAGGCGGTCAGTGCTAGGTCGGGCGACCGCATCATGGCCCAAAGCAACGGCGGAAATCCCGCCATTAGAACGATGTACAACGGCAGAACATCGAGGTTCAGGGGCTTGAAGTCGAGCGCCAGACCGTGGATTAGAATTCCAACAGGATCATCCATCAGACGTGCAACGTTGAACTCGTCCATCAGATGCGGAATGTCGAAACGATGGGCGAGGTAGTGAACCGCCGTGAGATAGAATACGAACAGCAGGACATGCGCTACATAGAGTTGCCAAACCCGACGCATCAGCAAGGCCGCTCCAGCTATGAATCCCTGAATTGACATTCTGCGCGCATAAACGAATGCGGCCGTGTAACCGGAAATGAAAACGAAGACGTCTGCGGCGTCGCTAAACCCGTAGTTTCGCGTCGTCAGCCAAGCGACGACATTGTTTGGAATGTGATCCAGGAAAATGGCCCAATTGGCCAAGCCGCGAAAGAGGTCGAGGCGAAGATCCCTCCCCACGGATGCAGGAAGGTCGGCACGCTGCACCGATGCATATGCAACTTCCGATGAGGCGCGATCCGAGATGATGTTGGCGATGGACAAACTACGCATTCCGCGGGATTTCTTGATCAGAATTCCACTGTCGCGCTTGCAACGCCGCTTCGCGGTTGTGGTCTTCCTCGTTGGTGGTCAAAGCTTCAGCAAAAGACGCTGGATCGGGCGTTGTGGGGCTTGCGTCCTGCGCCGCCCGATCCAGCGATGCGATTACTTCGCCTTTTGCATTTTGGTGATCGTGATTCCCGCCGTTGCGCGCTCGGCCTCGAACTGGACCTTGTCGCCAACTTTGACCTGCTTGAGCATCGCCGGGTCCTGAACCCGGAACACCATCGTCATGCCCTCGTCCATGTCGAGGCTTTTTATCGGACCGTGCTTCAGGGTGATCTTCCCAGCGGACTCATCGACCTTTTTGACCTCACCATTGACCATCGCCGCTTGCGCGAAAGCCATTGCGGATGCCAGGATCAGCGAGAGCGACAGGGCTGCGGGTGCGAATTTATTTAACTTCATGTTCTTTCCTTTCACTGGTTTGGAGTTTGGGGTTACTTCACGACCACGGTGCCGATCATTCCCGCTTCCCGATGTCCCGGAATCAGACAGGAATATTCGAACTCCCCGGCTTTGGTGAACTTCCAGATGATTTCGCCCGTCTTCTTGGGCGCAAGCCGCTTGCCGTTAGGGTCGTCGTGTTCCATGTCGGGATTCTTCTTCATCGCCTCGGCATGTTTGAGGTTGTCGGCGGTTGTGGCGAGAATGAACTCGTGATCGAGTTCGCCGTTGTTACGCAGCATGAACTTGATCTGCTCACCTTTCTTGACCTCGACGTGCGCGGGCGTGAACAGCATCTTGCCGTTGGTTTCGCCCATCGTGACCTGCACGATCCTCGCGGGCGTTTTCGGATCGCCGGGCTCGCCTGCCGAGTATGATTCGTCATCGTGGTGTCCCGCGGGGGTCTGGCCTGCATTTGCCGACGCCGCGAACAGGGCCGCGCCAGCCAGTGAGATCAGAAGCAGTCGTCTTGTAGTCATTGCTGTCTTCTTCATCGCCTTCTCCTTTTATTGTCCGTGAATGCTCCCTTTCGTTTACTCGTCACATCTTCATGCCCTTCATCGGTGCGGCTTTTGCTCCCTTCTTTGCAGGTTGTTTGGTGTCAACCGCCCCGTCGTGGCGCGCGGGTTCTGCCGCAGGCGCATTGACTTCGTAGGCGACGGTGCCTTGCGGAAACTTGTACGGTCCCGGATCGCTGTAATCATCGCGGCCCATGCCTTCACGGATCTTCATCACCGTGAACATGCCACCCATTTCGATGGGTCCGAATTGTCCAGAGCCCGTCATCATCGGTAGCGTGTTGTCGGGCGCGGGCATTTCCATCTCGCCCATCGCCATGCCCGTGGACCCCATCACCATGGCGTCTGGCGCGAGTCGGCCCACCGCTTTTGCCAGATCCTTCTTCGACACGCCGATCAGGTTGCGCATGTCGTGGCCCATCGCGTTCATGGTGTGGTGCGACTTGTGGCAATGAAACGCCCAGTCGCCTGGATTGTCGGCGAGCACGTCAAACGCGCGGATGGCGCCGACCGGAACGTCGGTCGTCGTCTCCGGCCATTGCGCGCTTTCAGGAACCCAGCCGCCGTCGGTACAGCTCACCGCAAAGCTGTGACCGTGCAGATGGATCGGGTGGTTGGTCATGGTGAGGTTGCCGATCCGCACCCTGACCTTGTCGTTCAGACGGACGGGAAGGACGTCGATCCCTGGAAAAACGCGACTGTTCCAGGTCCACATGTTGAAGTCGGTCATCTCGTTGACCTTCGGCAGATACGTGCCGGGGTCGATGAGATAGGTGCTCATGATGAAGACGAAGTCGCGATCGACCGGGCGGAACGATTGATCGCGCGGATGCACGACGAACATGCCCATCATGCCCATCGCCATCTGGACCATTTCGTCCGAGTGCGGGTGGTACATGAACGTGCCGCTGTGTTTCAGTTCGAACTCATAGACGAACGTCTTGCCCGGCGGGATATGCGGCTGGGTCAACCCGCCCACGCCGTCCATGCCGCTCGGCAGGATCATGCCGTGCCAATGCACTGTGGTATGCTCCGGCAGTTTGTTGGTGACGAAGATACGAACCTTGTCGCCTTCCACCGCCTCGATCGTCGGTCCGGGCGCCTGGCCGTTGTAGCCCCACAAATTCGCCTTCATGCCTTCGGCGAATTCGCGAACCACCGGTTCGGCAACGAGGTGAAACTCCTTCCAGTCGCCGTTCATCCGCCACGGCAATGTCCAGCCGTTCAATGTCACGACGGGCCGATAATCCGGGCCGCTGGTCGGATGCAGCGGTGGCTGCATCGTCACTTTGTCCATGATCGGCGCTTCCGGAATGCTGGCCGCTTGCACGCGGCCACTGACGGCGCTGGCACTCACCAGAGCAGCCGTTCCGAGAAATCCTCTTCGCGATAGCATGTCGCTCTCCATCAATGGCCAGCGCCGCCGCCTACCTGGGCGGTCGTCGTCGGACGGGCTTCCGTTGGTGTTTCTCCCGAGCCGCCGCCGTTGACGACGGTTTGCAGGTCGGACTGCGCGAGCCAGAAGCTGCGTTTGGCATCGATCGCGGCACGCATCGACGCGATGCGCTGGCGCGCTTCGACCAGCAGTGCGAACACGTCGACCTGCATGCTCGAGAACCGCAGTTGCATCTCCTCGGTGATGATCTTCCGGAGCGGCAGGACTTCCCGCTCGTATTGACGGGCAATGTCGTAGGTTGAGCGATAGCTCCGGTAAGCATCGCGTGCTTCCGACCGCACGTTGATCGCCTTCTCGGTTAGGCGATTGAAGGCCTGGTTGTAGGTCTCGGTTGCCTGCCGCACCCTGACCTCGCCGCCATCGAAGATCGGGATTTGAAACTGGACATCGAAACCGCGTTCGCGGAATTTGGAGCCATTCGGGTCCCGGGTGGTCTTCCCAATACCCGCAATATCGAGCAACGTGACGAAGCGGGTCGCGTCCGTGAGGTTAAGCGCCTTCGCCAAGGCATCCAGTTCGATCCGGGCGATCTGCAGGTCGATCCGGTGCATCACCGCATCCACTTCGATCGATGGCAGTGCAGACGGCCGACGCGGTAACGCCGGAAGTGCATTCGGAAGGCGGAACGTGAGGTCGCCACCCCAAAGCCCCATCAGTCGTGCAAGGCGTTCGCGTGAACTGGTTGCCTCCTGACGTGCAGAGGCAAGGTCCGCTGTCGTCTCTGCATAGAAAACCTGCTCACGGGCCTGATCGAGCTTGTTCAGTGAACCGGTTTCCCCCAGCTTCGCGGCCAGTTTGGCGGTCGCCTCCGCCGTTGATTTCGCGTCGGTCAGAAGCCCAACCATCTCGTTGGCGGCAACGGTTCGGTAGTAGGATCGCCGGACGTCGGACGCGAGCCTCAGTGTTTCCAACGCCGCCCGCAGTTGCGCTTGATGGAAGCGTTTTCGAGCGATTTCGGAGCGAAACGGCAACGTCGCCAATGCAAGGATGTCGCCGACGACCTGGCGCTCGATCTCCAACGCCCCACCGCCCGCAATCCTTGAAATCGAGAATGTTGGGTTGGGCGGAAGGCTTTCCTGGACGAGGTCGGTTTCTGCCAATGCCAATTCGTTGTAGGCGGCCTGCAAACCACGGTTGTTGAGAAGTGCGATTTGAACCGCCGTGTCGACGTTCAGCGTTCTGCGCAGCAGACGTTTGACGACGTCGTCCATGCGTTGCGCGTCATCCGACGAGCGGATCGCAACGACGTCCTTGTTGATGGCGGTGTCGGCGACATCAGCGACAACGCCCATTCCCCGATCCGGCGAGAAGGTCGCGCAACCCGAAAGAAGAAGGGAAGCGGTCAGCATCAGCGCCGAACGGTTGTGACGGAGGAAAATTTGATGCGGCGACACGCCACGAACTATCTTCATGACGTGCTCCTAATGCTCGTGTTGGGATTTCGGTGACGGCGTAACGCTCTGGTTTTGCTCTTTCCATCCGACAGGTGTCGTCGGACGCAGGCTGCTATAAGGCGCAACGGTTGATCGGTAGCCCACGCCCGCCACCTTCACTCCCGGATCGGCCGGGTCCGCGCCGACAAGCGATGCTGTAGGCACCGTGCATCCACCCAACGTGATGGACGCAACGGCCATTCCCGCAAACGTCACAAGTCGTTTTCCGAATATTCCGCGCACCACCGAACCAACGGCGGCGACGATCGCCCCAATTTGCGCTGACATGAGAATTCCCTGAACTAACGATGGACCACGGGCGCGCATGCCCTGAATGGGCACGGCACCGCGTCATGCTCTTTTCAGGTCAGGAATTTGGGGGGCGATATAGCCGAGTTGGCGTATTGTCCGTCAGCTTCCGATGGTTCTCGGACATCCTGACGGCTTTCGGCGCCGTTGGCTGTGCCATTGCGACGAGCGGCGCAGGTAGCGCGGTGACGCACATCAAGCTGCAGCACTTTCCGTCCGCCGCATGCGGCGTCTTCACCGGAGCGGCATCGCTCTTCAGCGCAATCGGTTTCGCATGATGATCGGCTGATGAGTCCGCGTGAGCTTGGACGACGGAATGATGAGCATGCCCATCCTGGTGGACGTGCACCATTCCGGGCACATGATCTTCGTCGGTCAGGCAATAAGGCGTGGCCTGACTACCCGGCAGGGCAAAGGACAGCGTCGGCGCCAACACGCAAAACAGATAGGCCAGGGCAATGAACCACCCTGCCCTCCGCCGTTGCGTCCTGGTGAGCCGTACCAACATCAATCCGCTGACCGTTCCGATCCATCGTTTCCAGATTCTTACATCATAGATGCGAACTCCCGACCCGCCAAGCCCGTAACGCAGGTTCATCGGGTTCCACCCTGGATCACCGGCACCAGACGCTGATCCGGATCTGCAGCAATCTGCTGGTAACCGCGCTGAATGATCTAACTCCCGATCAGTCCGTAGCCGCCGGAAATCCAGCTTCGTCAAGAGCCTGTAGCATTGCCGCCGGAGACGCCGTCGTCTCGACCTTGACCGCACGCGCGGCCGGGTTGGTCTCGACCTTGGCGTTGGGATCAACCGACTGGATTGCCTTGGTGACGGATCTGGCGCAACCGCCGCAGGTCATGTTTTCGATTTTGAGGTCCATGAGAATTCTCCTTGGTTCTGATCTCACGGCACCGAAGGTGGGGCTTCCAACCATGGGAAGGTCAAGTGCCCCTGGCCGAAAAATCTGCTATTGACCTTCCCATGGTTGGAAGCCCCACCTTCGGTTCGAACTTGAATCCCGGAACGAGAAGGAGGCGGCTATGAATGCCCCTGTTCGAACAACAAATTTATCTTCAGCCATATCGCTCCCGATCGAAGGTATGACCTGTGCATCCTGTGTCGGCCGCGTCGAAAAGGCCCTGAAGGCGGTTCCCGGCGTGGAGACCGTGGCGGTCAACCTCGCCACCGAACGAGCAAGCATCACGACCAGCGTGCCCGTCGGCCGCGCTCATCTCGTCGCCGCCGTCGAGAACGTGGGCTATTCCGTACCCCCGAAGTCAGCCACGGCGGTCGGTCCGATCGAACTCTCGGTGGAGGGGATGACTTGTGCGTCTTGCGTCGGCCGCGTCGAACGCGCTTTGAAGGCCGTTCCGGGAGTCACGCAGGCCGTCGTCAATCTGGCGACTGAACGGGCAACGATCCGAGGATCGGCCGATGTGGCCACTTTGATCGCGGCGATCAAGGATGTCGGTTACGAGGCAAAGGCAATCGGCGTCGCCGTTGACGCAACCGAAGACGAAAAAGCCGAGCGTGCGGAGAAGAAGGAAGTCGAACGTCGCGAACTGACCCGTGACTTCACTGTCGCTACCGTGCTGACCGTGCCGGTCTTCCTTATGGAGATGGGGTCTCACCTCATCCCCGCCATACATGGCCTTATCGAAGCGACAATCGGCAAACAGTGGAACTGGTACCTCCAATTCGTTCTGACGACGCTCGTTCTCTTCATTCCCGGCATCCGCTTCTACCGCAAGGGGCTTCCGTCGCTTTGGCGTCTGGCACCCGACATGAACTCGCTGGTCGCTGTCGGCTCGCTTGCCGCGTACGGCTATTCACTGGTGGCGACCTTCGCGCCAGGTTTTCTGCCCGCTGGAACGGTGAACGTCTACTTTGAGGCGGCGGCGGTTATCGTCACGCTGATCCTGCTCGGCCGTTTGCTGGAGGCCCGCGCCAAGGATCGGACGTCCGAGGCGATCAAGCGTCTGGTCGGCCTTCAGGCCAAGACCGCACGCGCGCGCCGCGATGGCAAGATGATCGACCTGCTGATCGATTCGGTCGTTTCCGGCGATATCATCGAAGTTCGCCCTGGCGAGCGGGTTCCCGTCGACGGCGAAGTGATCGAAGGCAGCAGTTATGTCGACGAATCGATGATCACCGGTGAGCCGATCCCAGTCGCGAAGTCTGGCGGCAGTCGTGTGGTTGGCGGCACCGTCAATCAAAAGGGTGCATTTGCGTTCCGGGCGACGGCGGTTGGCGGCAATACCGTGCTCTCACAGATCATCCGCATGGTCGAAGAGGCGCAAGGCTCCAAATTGCCGATCCAGGCGTTGGTCGACAAGGTCACGATGTGGTTCGTGCCCGCGGTCTTCTTCGTGGCAGCCCTGACTTTTGCGGCGTGGTTTTATTTCGGTCCATCACCCGCGCTGACCTTCGCGCTGGTCAATGCGGTCGCGGTCCTGATCATCGCCTGCCCCTGCGCCATGGGTCTTGCGACCCCCACCTCGATCATGGTGGGCACCGGGCGTGGCGCCGAACTGGGCGTGCTGTTCCGCAAGGGTGAAGCCTTACAGTTGCTCAAGGATGCGAAGGTCGTGGCCATCGACAAGACAGGCACCTTGACCGAGGGCAAGCCGTCGCTGACCGATCTGGAGTTGACCGCCGATTTCGATCGGACCAGCGTGCTTGGCCTCATCGCGGCCGTAGAATCGAAGTCGGAACACCCGATCGCCCGTGCGATCGTGGATGCCGCCGCCAAGGAAGGCATCTCCCTGCCGACGGTGTCCGACTTCGACTCCGTGACGGGCTTCGGCGTCAAGGCCAACATTGACGGCAAGCGCGTCGAAATCGGCGCCGATCGTTACATGGTCGAACTTGGGCATAAGGTGGCTGGTTTCGCCGCGGTCGCCGAGCGCCTGGGCAACGAGGGCAAGTCGCCACTGTACGCGGCGATCGACGGCAAGCTCGCGGCGATCATCGCCGTTGCGGACCCGATCAAGGACACGACGCCGGCGGCGATCAAGGCAATGCACGATCTCGGCCTGAAGGTCGCGATGATCACGGGCGACAACGCCCGCACCGCCAAGGCCATCGCAGCCCGGCTGGGTATCGACGAGGTCGTGGCCGAAGTGTTGCCCGACGGCAAGGTCGATGCGGTTCGCCGCCTCAAGGGGCAGCACGGCAAGATCGCCTTCGTTGGTGACGGCATCAACGATGCTCCGGCTCTGGCTGAAGCCGACGTCGGTCTTGCAGTCGGCACGGGCACGGACATCGCGATCGAGGCTGCGGACGTCGTCCTGATGTCGGGAAGCGTGCAGGGTGTGCCGAATGCCATCGCCCTGTCCAAGGCGACGATCGGCAATATCCGCCAGAATCTGTTCTGGGCCTTCGCCTACAACACGGCTCTGATTCCGGTCGCAGCTGGCGCACTGTTTCCCGCATTCGGCATACTCTTGTCGCCGATGTTTGCCGCGGGCGCCATGGCCCTGTCGAGCGTCTTCGTGTTGGGCAACGCGCTTCGGCTTCGCCAATTCAAGATCGCCACCTGACAACCAAATGCAGCCGGTCCCGGGGGGCCGGCTGCCCCATTCGGAGAGCACGACGATGAACATCGGACAAGCCGCAAAGGCATCGGGCGTTTCGGCCAAGATGATCCGCTACTACGAGCAAACCGATCTCATTCCGGAGGCCGACCGAACTGCGTCAGGCTATCGCGATTATTCCGACTCCGATGTCCATATGCTCCGTTTCATCCGCCGGGCGCGCGATCTCGGCTTCTCCGTCAACGAGATCAACGAGCTTCTCGAATTGTGGCGGGACGAGACCAGACAAAGCGCCGAGGTCAAGCGTTTGGCGCAAGGCCATGTCCATGATCTGGAAAGGAAGATTCAGGGCCTTCAGGACATGGTCCATACGCTGACGGTGCTCATCAAATCTTGTCGCGGCGACCATCGTCCGGATTGTCCAATCCTGCAACGGCTCGAGAATGATGCCGAGAACGAGGATTTGACGATAAAACGTCGCTCAGGTGCAGTTGCCCGGACTGCAATGAAGCGTGCCTGACGACGCTAGGCGACCGATATCGATCAGGGATTACGCATCCACGAGTTCGATCTTCAGTTTCTTCCCGACGGAGCGAGCTGCCCTATCCAATGTATCCAGGGATACGGCAACGTTTTGGGGATCCAAAACCCTTTTGACCTGGGTCCTGCTCGTCCCCATCCGGATCGCCATTTCACTTTTGGTCAATGAGCGTCGTTTGCGGGCATTCTCGATTTCCCACGTGAGAACCTTTTTAATGGCCGCACCGTAAACTTCTTCCCGCTCACCAAGCTCTTCAAAGAAGTTCTCAAGAGTTCCACCGACAGAAGAGTGATTTTCTCTGCTCATAATTGGCCTCTATTCATTTGGCTTTCTTCTTTGTTTTAGCTTCTAACTGACGCTTCTCATGGTCCCGAAGGCGCTCAATCGCTAACCTGATTGCATCTCGTTGACCCTTCTTCCCCTCATGACCGCCAAGAAGAAGCATCGTGTTTCCTTCGATTGAAAAGTAAGTTCTGGCTTCAACCTTGCCTCGTTTGATTGTTGAACGAACTTCCAGCACACCGTTCCGCAAATCTTTGCAGGTCGGCATGCCGATCGGCCAACCGAATTCCACAGTGGCTATATCCTTGCCAACGATTATTCTGTCTTCCTTCGCCAGTTTCAGAAGCCAATTGCGCACAGGCTCCTTGCCCAATTCGTTGGCGTAAAACACCGCAGTAAGTCGCTTCATTGAAGCTCCTGTACCTTATAAGGTTCAATTCTGACAGGATCAAGCCTTAATCGTCTTCGGCGCTCCCCTGATTTTGCTACCAGATTTCCGGTGCTTCGGGACATGTCTGGAACTCGAAAATTCGCCCTTGACAGTTAGCTTATGTTCGCTATTTGTTCTTTTATGAAGAACGCACCCTCTCCTTTCTCAATTCCGGCTCGGTGCTCAACCTCCAACACATGTCCTATGGTCCAATACAGCTTTGGGAAATGGCGTATTTCACTTCTGTCGTTCTCCCACACTCCGTTGACGTACCGCGGAGTAATCAGGAGTCCGTAGTCGGCCTTGTTTTGGCCGATCCAGATCTCGGACTCGGTCAGATGCGGCCTGACACGGGACAATTCATCAAAGTGCTTTAGGTAGGATCGCTTCAAGAACAGCATGAAATATTCTTGGGCGACCTTAGACGCCTTCAATCGTTCGAAATTCCGACGATGTGCATTCGGAAACCTAGCCCCTTCAGGCGATATCTGCTTACGAAAGCCCTTCATGTAGAGGGTTGCGTACTGATCGGGGGATAGGATCATTGCGTGATGCAGATCGATGAAATGCGCGGACTTCCCGCCAATGATTGCATTTAGGGAAGCTTCATTGGCGATCCCGGTCTCGGAGAGAACTTTCGGGAGCATCGCACGAAGACTCTCCGTCATTTTTGTGATCAGCCGATTGCGAGCGCTCCGTGCGGGATTCCGAGGAGGCATGCGACTTCCTTGTTGATATCAAATTATTGAGCATCGACAGCAACTCGCTTAACGCGTGCCGATACCTTTACCCGCCATACCGACGAACTCGAAATGCACACCCGTGGCTTCGAAGGTCCGCTGGAGAGCGGTGAGCGTCTCCGAATGCGGCACGGTCTTTCCCTGCTCATAACGAGCGATCGAACGCTTCGACACTCCGGAACGATCGGATAGCTCGTCCTGGCTCCACTGCAGCCATGCGCGAGCTGCCCTCAATTGCGCAGGCGTAATCACCGGTACGCTCGCGTTAACCATAACTTGACCTTGTTGAGGACATAGTCCGCAATCCATGGTATTTTAATAAAAGCTTAATGATCGCTCATCCCGAGGCGATGGGATCGCTCTTCCCAACAGCCGGATGACATCGTAGCGCTGAAACCTTGCTCAAGGATTTCCTGGAGCCCGAGTCCTTTTCGGAGGCCTCCCGCAAGCCGGATTCGCGGTTCGCGATCCTGCACGCTCACATCGTCGACGCCGTTCAATCCTGTGAAACTTTTCGTGGGGCCATAACGCATGTTCGCAACCGATCGAAGAGCCGCATCAACCGCAAACATTCTGCATCAGGCAACAATTCGTGGGAGGAGACCTCAAGTCTTACTCCCGAATGCCCAGACCAGTTCACCTCTCACTTGGTGGCGCACGCGAGAACCATGGTCATTCATCGACCGTCGAGCCGGATCGTCGCAACTACTGACACAGGTTCGAACGCTACCGATCTGTGATCCGGACTGGCGAACCGCGGCTCACGGCGACGCGTCGGCGGCCATCGCAGTTGCAATCAGGCAAATGCAGAAACATGTCATCTCCGCACCTGAGATTGACTTCGCGCTTGCGGCAGTTCTGGCCTGTGCACTTGTTGGTGACGTCACGTGCCCCGTCGTAATCTCGTCGGCGTTGCGGCGACGATCCAAGATCGACCCAATATGCGGCCGTCTCATCGATCCATGGCTAAGAGCAAAGTTTTCAGTTCCGAGTTCCGTCTAAGGAAAGCAGCGATGGCAATCGTGGCCCCGTTCAAGAATCTCGCTTTCCTTGAGGATCAATTGACCGCCTTGACACTCGACATCCGGATTCTTCGGGTGATCGGCAAGCCGCATCTTTCCGATCTGGAGGCAGCACCGATTCTAGAAGGCTGGGCACTGGGTGAACTCGTCGCTCCGTGCCTTTTGGGAGCGGTTATCGGGCATCCGCTTCTCGGCAGCCGTCCGCACATTCACACCAGTCAACTGGTCGCAATGGACGCAGACCTCGGCTGGGCACGAACATGGTCGCGTTTCTATCGTTTGGGGGGGCGTTCGGGAATTCCCCGGCGCCACTGATGTTTCCCACCATAACCGCCCCGCAGTCTTCGATCGTTCCGCAACACAAGGTCGGGAGAATGAAGCAACCTGTCACTGGCGACATTACTCTACCCTGCCTGATCGGCCGAGCCAGGGGCCAGCCCCTCCCCGGCGATCGCCCTAACTTCCGCACCAGCCAGCTTATCGCATTCGATATTGAGCAAGGCTGGGCCCGGACGTGGTCGAGAGTTTACAGGCTCGACCCGTCATCGCTCGACGTTCGGCGCCACTGAGCGCGCCACCAATAGAAAAACCGACGTCGCTGTCCCTTTAAAGGTGAGGAACCTCATGTCCGTGACGGAAGTCAATGATCGTTCGACCGCACTTGTTGCCACATCGACTTCGAAGGCAACGCCCGATTTGTTGGCGCGGGCGTTCCTCGATATCCTCGCGCGCGCATCGGGAGACGACTCCAAGTCGATGCTCCGAAGCGGTGACCCTGATGACCCGATCGAAAAGTTGCTGGATGATCTCTCGAGCGTATCCAGCCG
>JBARXT010000061.1:0-34558 GCA_049647485.1 Xanthobacteraceae bacterium | reverse complement strand
ACGAGGAAGTTGCGGCGATGACCGCACCCGGCGGCGTCACCGCCTATGTCCGCATCGCCGCGGACCTGATCGCGGCGACGTTCGACGACGCAAACGGCGCGGTCGCGTGATGAAGCCGTTTCCCTGGCGCGAGGCCATGGGCTTCGGCTTCGGCGTGCTGCGGCTGCCGCCGGATGCTTTCTGGCGCATGACGCCGCGCGAACTCGCCTGCGCCATCGCGGCGGTGCGGGGGCCGCTCACCGCACCGCTCGGTCGCGCCGAATTCGACGGCCTGATGCAACAATTTCCCGACGCCGCGATGGAGGCAACGAACCATGGCCGATGACACCGAACTGCTCGACACCGCGAGCACGCTGGACAGCCTGACGCTGAAGACGCGCGACTTGTCGACCAGCGCCAACAGTTTCGCCCGTGCCATGTCGTCGGCCTTCGCGACATCGGTGAGCGGCGGCAAGCAGTTCGACGACGTGCTGAGGTCGCTGGCGTTGCGGATGTCGGATCTCGCGGTACGGCTGGCGTTCAAGCCGCTGACGAATGCGCTCGGCGGCGGCATCGAGAGCCTGTTGTCGGGACTGACCGGCCTTGGTTCCTCGGCGTCGTCCGCTTCCGTCGCCGCGGCGGCGGGAGCGGTGAAGCCGTTCGCGGCCGGCGGCGTCATTGGCACGCCGACCTATTTCCCGATGATGGATGGTGGTGTGGGGCTCGCGGGCGAGGCGGGGCCGGAAGCGATCATGCCGTTGAAGCGCGGTCCCGATGGTCGCCTCGGCGTCAGCGGCGCCGGCGGCGGCAACAGTATCACGGTGCAGATCGCGACGCCGGACGTGGACAGCTTCCGCCGCTCGGAAAATTACATCACCGGCCAGATTGCGCGTGCCGTCGCGCGCGGGCAGCGGAGTTTGTGAATTTCCGTTTCCTTTCCGTCGTCCCGAGGTGCGAGTGGCAAATGCCGCGAGCCTCGAAGGGCAGCGGCCTTCATATCTGTCATCCTTCGAGGCAGCGCGCTGCGCTTGCCGCACCTCAGGATGACGCCAACCTTGCTGAGTGCCGCGAATGACCGCATTTCATGAAGTGCTGTTTCCGCTCGATATCGCGCTGAGAAGCGCGGGCGGGCCGGAGCGGCGCACCGATATCGTTTCGTTTGGATCGGGACGCGAGGAGCGCAACGCGCGCTGGGCGCATTCGCGGCGACGCTATGACGCCGGTTATGGCGTCAAGACGCTCGATGCTCTGCGCGGCGTGGTGGCGTTCTTTGAGGAGCGGCGCGGACAGCTTCATGGTTTCCGCTGGCGCGACCGGCTCGATTGCACTTCGGCATCGAGCGGCGATGCGGTATCGCCACTCGACCAGGGCATCGGCATCGGCGATGGCGCGACCGCGTCGTTCCGACTGGTGAAAACATACGGCGCGGCGTTCGCGCCGTATCAGCGGCCGATCGCCAAGCCGGTCGATGGCAGCGTGCGCGTCGCCGTCGATCATGTCGAGGTCGCAAGCGACGTCGCCTTCACCTGCGATAGCACCACCGGCATCGTGACGTTTCTGCCCGGACATATTCCGGCGGCGGGCAAGGCGATCACCGCCGGCTTTCGGTTCGACGTTCCGGTGCGGTTCGACACCGATTATCTCGAGGTCGATCTCTCGGCCTTCGCAGCCGGCGCGATTCCGAAAATCCCGCTGATCGAGATCAGGGTGTGATCCTTTTGGGCTTCGAGATGCGCGGACGCCGCGAGCGAATTGAGCGTCTTGCCCGGACTTGATCCGGGCTTCCATCCAAACCTTGTATCATCATTCTTTGAATGATGGATCACCGGGTCGAGCCCGGCGATGACGCCGCGTGATGTTGGAGAAGTTTTTCATGCGCAGCATTCCCTCCGCATTGCAGGCGAAGCTCGACAGCGGCGTCACCACGCTGGCGCGCTGCTGGGTGTTGCATCGGCGTGACGGTGTGGCACAGGGCTTCACCGATCACGACACGGATATCATGATCGACGGCATCACCTGTCGCGCCGGCACCGGTTTCACCGCATCGGAAGCCACCAGCCGCTTCGATCTTTCGGTCGCGGGCGCCGATATCTCCGGCGCGCTGTCGGATGCCTCATTGACCGAAGCCGATCTCGCTGCTGGCCGCTACGACGCCGCGAAGATCGAAACCTGGCTGGTGGACTGGAGCGAGCCTTCGCTGCGCATTCTGACCGCGCGCGGCACGCTCGGCGAAGTCAAACGCGAGGGTGCGGCCTTCACCGCCGAATTGCGCGGCCTCGCCGATCTGTTGTCGCAGGAGAGCGGGCGGTTCTACACCGCGAAATGCAACGTCGATCTTGGCGACAATCGCTGCAAAATCGATCTCGCCAATCCGGCATGGCGCGGCGTGGGCACGGTGAGCGTCGTCACCGGCACTTCGCAGTTCGTGGCATCCGGGCTCGATGGCTTTGCCGCGACATGGTTCAGCGCCGGACGATTGACGTGGACGGCTGGCGCCAACGCGGGATTGTCCGTCGAGGTCAAGCAGCATCGCGTGGCGGACGGCCATGCCGCACTGTCGTTGTGGCGGGCGATGCCGGAGCCGATCGGCGACGGCGATGCGTTCACGGTGACGGCCGGTTGCGACAAGAGGTTTTCGACCTGTCGCGACCGTTTCGCCAATTCGCTCAACTTTCGCGGCTTCCCGCAGATTCCCGGCAACGACTTTGTCATGAGTTATCCGAAGCCGGGCGGGAGCGATGGCACGAACGGCATCACATACGGCAGCGCGTATGACTAACGTTACAATCAAGGGCAAACACCAATGTCTCCCATCACTCGCGATGCCATCGTCACCGAGGCGCGCGCATGGATCGGCACGCCGTATCGCCATCAAGCGTCGGTGAAAGGCGTCGGTTGCGATTGCCTTGGTCTGGTGCGCGGCGTTTGGCGCGGATGCGTCGGCTGCGAGCCGGAAACACCGACGCCATATGCGGCCGACTGGGCCGAGGCGCGCGGCGAGGAAGCGCTGGCGAAGGCCGCGTTGCGGCATCTCATGCCGGTTGCCACGGATCAATTCAGGGCAGGCGACGTGCTGCTGTTTCGATGGCGCGCCGGCTTCGTCGCCAAGCATGCCGCCATCGCCACGCGCGACGGCACCATGATCCATGCGCACGACGGCGCGGCGGTGTGCGAAGTGGCGCTCGCGCCATGGTGGCGCCGTCGCCTTGCCTACGCTTTTTCCTTTCCCGGAGTGATCGACTGATGGCCGCGCTCGTTCTTTCCGTTGCCGGCGGCGCGCTCGGCGCGGCCTTTGGGCCCGTGGGCGCCATCGCCGGACGCATTGCCGGTGCGCTGGTCGGCAATGTGATTGATCACGCGGTGTTCGGCCCCGGCAATCGCACCACGACCGGGCCGCGTCTTGCCGATCTCGATGTCATGGCGTCCACCGAAGGCGCGCCGATGCCGCGCATCTACGGGCGCGCACGGCTGTCCGGCCAGGTGATCTGGGCGACGCCGCTGGAGGAAGTGGTGTCGACCGACACGACCTCGTCCGGCGGCAAGGGTGGCGTGCTCGGCGGCCCGAGCACGACGACCACGACCTACACTTATTTCGCGAATTTCGCGGTCGGTCTGTGCGACGGCGAGATCGCGCGCGTCGGCCGCATCTGGGCCGATGGCAAGTTGCTCGATACGACCGGCCTTGCGATCCGCGTTCATCGCGGCAGCGAGGATCAACCGGCCGACGATCTGATTGTCGCGCGTGAGGGCGCCGGCAACGCGCCCGCTTATCGCGGCACCGCCTATATCGTATTCGAACGGATGCCGCTGGCGGATTTCGGCAACCGCATTCCGCAACTCTCGTTCGAGATCGTGCGGCCGGTGGGGCGGCTGGAGAAGATGGTGCGCGCGGTGACCCTGATCCCCGGCACCACCGAATTCGGTTACGAGCCCGCGCCGGTGGTGGCGGTGCTGGGGCCGGGGCAATCCGCCAATGAGAACCGCCATGTCGCGCACGCCGCCTCCGATATCGAGGCCGCGCTGGACGATCTGCAAAGCATGTGTCCGAACCTCGATCGCGTCGCGCTGGTGGTGGCGTGGTTCGGCTCCGATCTGCGCGCCGGGCACTGCACCGTGCGGCCGGGTGTCGAGACTACCGACAAGACGACCAACGGAGGCACCTGGTCGGTCGACGGGCTCGCGCGCGCCGGGGCCTATGTAGTGTCGCAGGTCGATGGCCGTCCGGCCTATGGCGGCACGCCGTCCGACGACAGCGTCGCGCATTTGATCGTGGAGTTGAAGGCGCGCGGCCTCAAGGTGACGTTCTATCCGTTCGTGATGATGGACGTCGCGGCCGGCAACGCCCTGCCGAATCCATGGAGCGGCGCGGCCTCGCAGCCGCCCCATCCCTGGCGCGGCCGCATCACCTGCGATCCGGCGCCGGGGCAGCCTGGAACGCCGCAGGGCACATCGGCCGCGGCGGCGCAGGTTGCGAACTTCTTCAGCGGTGGCGATTGGAATTATCGCCGCATGGTGTTGCACTACGCGGGCCTCGTGCAGACGTGCGGCGGCGTCGATGCGTTTCTGATCGGTTCGGAACTGAAGGCGCTGACGCGGGTGCGTTCGGGCGCGGGCGTGTATCCGGCGGTGGATGCGCTGGTGACGCTCGCCACCGAGGTGAAATCCATCGTCGGCAGCGCGACGAAAGTGACCTACGGCGCGGACTGGACCGAATACGGTTCCGACGTGGTCGATGCCGGCGCCAGCGAGGTGCGCTTTCCGCTCGACAAGCTGTGGGCGTCACCGGCGATCGATGTCGTCGGCGTCGATTACTACGCGCCGCTGGCGGACTGGCGCGACGAGGCGCAGCATCTGGATTCGCAAGTCGCGGCTTCGACCTACGATCTCGCTTATCTCAAGGGCAACGTCGGCGCGGGCGAGGGATACGACTGGTACTATGCCGATGATGCTGCCCGCGCGGAGCAAACGCGTCTGCCGATCACCGATGGGCTGGGCAAGCCGTGGACTTTTCGCGTCAAGGATATCTGGAACTGGTGGGCGAACGCGCACTTCGAGCGCGTCGGCGGTAGCGAACAGGTGACGCCGACGGCATGGGTGCCGCAAAGCAAGCCGATCTGGATCACCGAGGTCGGCTGCCCGGCGGTGGACAAGGGCGCAAATCAGCCCAGCGTATTTCCCGATCCGAAATCGTCGGAGAATTTCGCGCCGTATTTTTCCAGCGGTGCGCGCGACGATCTGATGCAGCGACGCTATTTTGAAGCCTTTCTCGGCGCGTTCGATGTGGCATTCGGTGCCGACGCCGCACGCAATCCGGTATCGTCCGTGTATGGCGGGCGCATGATCGACGCGTCCGCGATTCATCTGTGGACCTGGGACGCGCGGCCCTATCCGCTGTTTCCCGCGGCGGAAGAGGTCTGGAGCGACGGACCGAACTGGCAGACCGGGCACTGGCTCACGGGACGGCTCGGCGGCGCGCCGCTCGATGCGCTGGTGGCGGCGATCCTTGACGATGCCGATATCGCGGGCGCGGACAGTTCGGCGTTGCGCGAGATTTGCGAGGGTTACGTCGTCGATCGACCGATGACGCCGCGCGCGATGATCGATCCGCTGGCGATGGCCTATGCGTTCGATGCGTCGGCGGCGGACGGCACGTTGCGTTTCGTGCAGCGCGGCGGCGCGCCGGTTGCCGACATCGACGAAGACGAACTGGTGCTGCCGAATGAGGGTGCGCCGGCGCGGCTGACGCGGGCGCAGGAAACCGAACTGCCGCGCGCGGTGTCGCTCGGTTTTACCGATGCCTCGATGGACTACCGGCGCTCGGCCGTCACGTCGCGGCGGCTGGTCGGCGGCGCCAACCGGATCGTACGCTCCGATCTGGCGGTGGTGAGTTACGATGCCGCGGCGACGCGGCGCGCGGAAATCTGGTTGCAGGATCTGTGGGCCGGACGGGAGAGCATCGAATTCGGTGTCGGGATGGATCGGCTGGCGCTGGCGCCGGGCGATGTCGTGGCGGTGACAGTGGGGGGCCGCCGCCGTCTGTTCGAGATCGATGGCCTGGTGGATACGGACTCGCGGCGTGTCACCGCGCGCAACATCGATCCGGACGTGTTCGCGGTGCCGCTGTTGTCCCCGCGTCGCACGGTTCCCGCGATACCGCGCGCGCTCGGCCCGGTTCATGCGCTGGCGCTGGACCTGCCGACACTCGATGCGACGCAGCCGCCGGTGTTGACGCGGCTCGCGGTGTTCGCCAATCCGTGGCCCGGCACGGTGACGGTGTGGCGCTCCGCCGATGGCGCGAGCTATCAGCCGATGCTGGTGGCGGCCGCGCCGGCGACCATGGGCGAGACGCTCGATGCGCTGCCGCGGGGCGTGGCCGCGTGCTGGAATGCGGGTGCGAGCGTTCGAATCCGGCTCTACGGCGGCGCGTTGACCTCGAAGACGGACGCGCGGGTGCTGGAAGGCGCCAACGCGGCGGCGATCCGCAATCCGTCCGGCGCATGGGAGATCGTGCAGTTCGCCGGCGCCGACCTGATCGACGCCCATACCTATCGGCTATCGCGGCTGTTGCGCGGGCAGGCGGGCAGTGAATACGCCATCGTCGATGAGCTTCCCGCCGGCGCGCCGTTCGTTGTGCTCGACGAACATCTGCTGCCGCTGGCGCGCGGGCGCGATGCGCTGGAACGGCCGCTCGATCTGCGGATCGTCGCCAGCAACCGCAGCCACGACGATGCCGCTGCGGTAGCTCTCACCGTGACGCCCGGCGCGACGGCTTTGCGTCCGTTGTCGCCGGTGCATGTCAAGGCAGTGCGGCAAAGCGACGGCATTCACCTGTCGTGGATTCGCCGCACGCGGATCGACGGCGATAGCTGGGCGTCCGAGGTGCCGCTGGGCGAAGACACCGAAGCCTATGCGCTCGACATCCTCTCCGGTGCGACAGTGGTGCGCAGCATCGCCTGTACCGTTCCCGCCGCGCTCTATGCCAACGCCGACGAACTGGCGGATTTCGGCGCGCCGCAAGTAAGCCTCCGCGTGCGCGTCGCGCAACTCTCCGGCGCGGTCGGCACGGGCTTCCCGACCGAACTCACTCTCACCCTTTGAGGGATCATGACCGACACCACGCATTTGGGGCTGCCCTTCATCGAGGACAGCCAGGCGCAGAAACACGTCACCCACAACGAGGCGCTGCGGATTCTCGACGCGGTGATCCAGATCGCCGTCGACGACATGACGCGCACCGTTCCGCCGGCGTCGGCGGCGGAGGGCCAGCGCCACGTCGTCGGAAGCAGCGCGACCGGCGCATGGGCGGGGCACGACGATGCCATCGCGACGTGGCAGGATGGCGCGTGGGTGTTCCTCGTGCCGAATACCGGCTGGCGGCTATGGTCGGGGGCCGATGCGTCGATTTTCATTTTCGACGGCGGTGCGTGGCAGCCGCTTGCGCCGCCGGCCAACGACCTCAGCCTGCTTGGCGTCAACACCACGGCGAGCACGCCCAACCTGCTCAGCGTCAAATCCAACGCCGCGCTGCTTGCCGCGATCTCGGCGGCGGACGGCGGCAGCGGCGATGCGCGCATGCAGATTTCCAAGGAGGCGGCAGGCAACACGGCATCGGTATTCTTTTCGGATGATTACTCCGGCCGCGCCGAGTTCGGCCTCACCGGCGACGATCATTTCCATCTGAAAGTCTCGCCAGACGGCGCAAACTGGCAGGACGCCTTCGTGATCGACAAGGCGACGGCGAACGTCGCGTTCAACGGGTTTTCCAATGCCGGGACAACGCGCCGCCAGTTGAACGCCGCGCCGATCGAGGCGCTCGGCGCGATGAACATATTTCCGAATGGCGGCTTCGAAGGCGGCGCCGAAGCCTCGGCCAGCGCGATCGCGCTGACCGCGACGAGCGCGTTGCAAAGCGTGACTGTCGTTGACGGCGTGGCGGCAGCCTATCGCGGATCGTTCGTGGCAGCCGTGCAGCAGGTGGCGTCACCTTTTGCCGGTGGGCGTTATGCGTTGAAATTCACCGTGTCGTCGGCGCAGGCGTCGCTTGGCGCTGACGACGAACTCTCCTGCGTGTTGACGGTGCCCGGCCTGCATTCGGCGAAGCTGGCGCTCGGCACCGCCGACGCGCAGCCGCAATCGCTCGGCTTCTGGTTTCAGGCGCATCGCGCCGGCAGCTATTCAGGCTCGATCCGTAACGGAGCCAAGACACGCGCTTATCCGTTCAGTTTCACCGTGGCGGCCGCCGATACACCGCAATGGATTTCGCTCACGGGCATCGCGGGCGACACCGGCGGCACCTGGACCATCGATGCCAGCGCCGGCCTGTTGATCACGATCTGTCTTGCGGCAGGAACATCGCGCGTCGGCGCAGCCGCGACATGGGCCGGTGCGGACTATTCCGGCGCAAGCGGGACCGCCAATGGCGTCGCCGCGACGTCGGATGTATTCTACATCGGCAATGTCATCAGCGTGCCGGGCAATGAGTTGCCGCCGTCCGATCGCGCAGCTTTCACGATCCCGCCGCGCAATGGCGTGGTTCGAACCGATGCGCAGTCGCTCTCCGCCGCGCAGCAGGCCATCGTTCGAAAGAATCTCGGGATCGGCTGCACGCCGCAAGGACGCCTGACGCTGGCGAGCGGCGTGCCGGTCATGACGTCGAGCCGGATCGGCAAGACGACGCTCTACTATACGCCGACTATCGGATCCCAGATTCCGATCCGCGATGCGTCGGGCGTCTGGGTCGCGATGACCTTTTCCGAGTTGTCGGCCTCGACGACGGATACAACCAAGTCGCCCGCGGCGCTCACCGCCAACAAGGTGACCGACTGGTTCGTGTGGAACGACGACGGCACGTTGCGCCTCTCGCATGGCGACGAGTGGGCGTCGAACACCAGCCGTGCCGCCGGACATGGCCTGACGCTGCAGAACGGCGTCTGGATCAACGCGAATGCCATCACCAACGGACCCGGTGCCGGCATGGGGACCTACGTCGGGACCACGTGCAGCGATGGTTCGTCGCAGCTCGATTTCCAGTATGGCGTGAGCGGATCGCCACCGGCAACGCGTGAGTACTTCGGGGTCTGGAACGCCTACAATCGACGCCGGGTCGCCACGCAATATGCGGATACGACGGGATCATACAACTACAGCGGCGGGCCGCGCGTCGCCAACGGCAGCATCGGAAACCAGATCGTCTTCGTCATCGGACTGATCGAGGAGGCGATCGAGGCGAGTTATTCGGTTTATGCCAACCAGGCCGGCGCCCCGGTGGGAGCCATCGGTATCGGTCTCAATACGACGTCGGCGTTCAGCGGTCCTGTCGCCGCCGCCGGCACGATCGGCATGATGCAGCGGGGCGAGTTTGTCGGTTATCCCGGGCTCGGCCTCAACACCGCCTCCGCGGTGGAGGCCAGCGGATCGGGCCAGACCCTGACCGTTCAGTCGGGCGGCCCGAACTACACCGGCGGACTATCGTTCAAGGGGTGGTTTTGATTCATTCACTTGATGATGCGGTGCGCCGCGCGCAGCAATCCGCGACGACAGAATCATTCCCACCTCGTTTCAGAGGATGAGGACCTATGTCCGATGGCGTTCGCCTTTCACTTGCCACGATGCGCACTGTTTTTCCGAATGCGCCGGAAGCGGTTATCAACCCCTTCATTGAGAAGCAGGACGTTCTGACAGCGGCGGGGCTGAATCAGTCCCGGCAGCGGCTGGCCTATTGCTTCGCCAATCTGCACGCGGAAACCAGTGGCTTCACCATCAGGAATTTGACGGAAAACATCAACTATACGGCGGCGCGCATGGCGCAGGTGTGGCCCAATCGCTTTGCGTCGGCGGCTGCCGTGCAGGCCAGGTACGGTACCGCGCGGGGCTGGCAAACCAAGGCCTTTGACGACATCTACGGCAACCGCATGGGCAATCGCCCCGGCACGTCGGACGGCTCGCGTTACATCGGCCGTGGCGGGCCGCAGATCACCGGCCGCGACGGCTATGTCGAAGTCGGCAGGCGTATCGGTGTCGATCTCGTCGACAATCCTGAACTCGCATCTTCGCCTGCGTTGCAACCGGATATCGCGGCGGCGTTCTGGGACTGGAATGGCATGAACAGGTTCGCCGATGCCGGTGATTTCGTCGGCTGCGTCAAGGCGTGGAACGGCGGCACCAACGGTCTTGCGGAACGACAGGTGCAACTCGCGCGCATTCTGCCGATCCTGCAAAAGGCGGAGCGGGGCGAGGTGATTGCGGCCCCTGTCAAGCCGCCGCCTGATCCAATCTCCGTTTCAACAACCACATCACAGCCGTCCGCCTGGGCGGCTTTTTTCATGGCGGTGATCTCCGTCGTCGCCAGGCTGCTCGGAAGGACATGACATGGACTGGAACGATCTTGCCAAACAGGTGATCGGGCTCGGTGCGCCGCTGCTGGGCACGGCGCTTGGTGGTCCGCTCGGTGGCGCGGCCGGGCAAATTCTCGCGACGGTGCTGGGCACGTCGTCCTCTACGCCGGGCGCGGTGCAGGCGGCGTTGCCCGGCGCTGGTCCGGCCAAGCTCGCCGAGGCCGAGGCGCGCTGGATCGAGACGATCCGCACTGAAGCCGAAACGCAGCGTACCGCGATCAGCGAGACGCAGGCGACCATCCGCGCCGAGATCGCCAGCGACGACGCGATGCAGCGCTGGTGGCGGCCGCTCTATGCCTTCGAACTGACGTTCGAATGCGCCGCCCTGTGGATCGTGCTGGTCCATGAATTCTGGACCGGCGACGTTGCGACCATCAATGCGATGATCGGGGCGACGGCGTTGTTCGTCACCTATTGGGGCTTTCGATTCGGCGTGTTAGGCGTCTACATCAGCGGTCGCACCCGCGAGAAGGTCTGCGCGGCGACCGGCCAGGATGCGCCGGGCGTGCTGGAGAAGCTGGCCAAGGCGGTGGCCAAGAAAAAGTAGGGCCGCGGGAGTGCCATCGTTCAGCCGCCATTCACCCCGATGCGGTTTGATAGCGGCATGGGCGGCGCATCGACTGCCCGGCCTTGGAGCCATTTCCATTCCGATCAAATCGGAACGGGGCTCCAGATTGATGTATTGACGCGTTTTCTTCATGCGAACCGGTATCCACTTCGCTTGAAAACGCTCTAATGACGGAGATCGCCTTGCGTCTGCTTGTCGTCGAAGATGATCCGGACCTCAATCGGCAACTGACTGCCGCATTGTCGGATGCCGGTTACGTGGTGGATCGCGCTTTCGACGGCGAGGAGGGACACTTTCTCGGCGACAGCGAGCCCTACGACGCCGTGGTGCTCGATATCGGCCTGCCGAAGATGGACGGCATTTCGGTGCTGGAGGCGTGGCGGCGCAACAACCGGGTGATGCCGGTCTTGATCCTGACCGCGCGCGACCGCTGGAGCGACAAGGTGCAGGGGTTCGATGCCGGCGCCGACGACTATGTCGCCAAGCCGTTCCATATGGAGGAAGTGTTGGCGCGGCTGCGCGCGCTGCTGCGGCGCTCCACCGGCCACGCCCAGAGCGAGTTGACCTGCGGGCCGGTGGTGCTCGACACCCGCACCGGGCGGGTCAGCGTCAACGGCAATCCGGTCAAGATGACGTCGCACGAATATCGTCTGCTGGCCTATCTGATGCACCATTCGGGCCGCGTGGTGTCGCGCACCGAACTTGTGGAGCATCTTTACGATCAGGACTTCGACCGCGACTCCAACACCATCGAGGTGTTTGTCGGCCGCATCCGCAAGAAACTCGAAGTCGATATCATCCAGACCGTGCGGGGGCTCGGCTATCTGCTGACGCCGCCAACCGATGCCAGATAGCAGCACCACCGATCCGCGCCCGAGTTCGCTTGCCACCCGTCTGTTCGTGTCGGCGACCGTCTGGGTCGTCGTGGTGCTGCTGATCACCGGCATCGTGCTGTCGTCGGTTTATCGCAGCGCCACCGAGCGTGCCTTCGATCGCCGCCTTAACCTCTATCTGCGCACGCTGGTAGCGGAAGTCGCCACGCCGGAAGAGGGCAGCGACCACCAGTTTCAGTCATTGGGAGAACCGTTGTTCGACCTGCCGCTGTCGGGCTGGTACTGGCAGATCATTCGCGAGGATACGCCCAAGCCCGAGGTCCGCGCCTCGCGCTCGCTATGGGACAAGAAACTGCCGAAGCTCGAGGATGAGCACATCCCGCTAAGTACATCCGGTGTGCGGCAGGGATATGTCGATGGTCCCGAAGGGCAGGATCTGCGATTGGTCGAGCGGCCGGTCGATCTCGGCGCCGACGGCAAATTCCTGGTGACGGTGGCCGGCGATGCCGCCGAAATCTACGAGGAAACCCGCGCTTTCGATTACTACCTGTTCGGCACCTTCGCCGCGCTGACCATCGGGCTGTTGCTGACGACGGTGTTTCAGGTGCGCTTCGGCCTCGCGCCCTTGAAACGGATTTCCGAGGCCATCGCCGACATCCGCTCCGGGCGTGCGGAACGGCTGGAGGGCAGCTTTCCGGTGGAGATCGCGCCGCTGGCGCGCGAGACCAACGCGTTGATCGAGGCCAATCGCGAGATCGTCGAGCGTGCGCGCACTCATGTCGGCAATCTGGCGCACGCGGTGAAGACGCCGCTATCAGTGATCGTCAACGAAGCGACGGCGCGCGGCGCCGATCCGTTCGCCACCAAGATCCTCGAACAGGCGTCGGTGATGCGCGATCAGGTGGCGCACCATCTCGAACGCGCCCGCATTGCCGCGCGGCCCACCATCGTCGCGACTGTTACCGAGGTCGAACCGGTGATCGAGGCGCTCGGCCGCACCATGGAGAAAATCCATCGCGGCATCGACATCGAGGTGTCGGCGCCGGCAGCCGCCAAGTTTCGCGGCGAGCGGCAGGATTTCGAGGAGATGGTCGGTAATCTGGTCGACAACGCCTGCAAATGGGCGCGGGCGCAGGTTTCGATCCGGGTGGAGGTGCGCCCGGCCGCCGACGCGGAGCGCGAGGCCGTGCTGCATATCGTCGTCGACGACGACGGCAAGGGACTGTCGCCCGACGAGCGCGAGCAGGTGTCGCGGCGGGGCAAACGGCTCGACGAGTCCAAGCCGGGCTCCGGGCTCGGTCTCTCCATCGTGGTGGACCTCGCGGCGCTGTACGGCGGCAGCCTGGCGCTCGACGCCGCGCCGCTCGGCGGACTGCGCGCCGAACTGACCCTGCCGGCAGCGTAAATGCATGATCCCGAAAAGTGGGACCCGGTTTTCGGATAAGTAACTCGTCCCACGGCGGCGGTAACCCTTTATCCTCAACGGCTTCTTAACGAGGTATCGGTTATGACAACCGATGGGCGTCTGTTGCCGCCCGCGGATGCATACGCATGGCCAAAAACACGACCGAGCGGCTGAGAGAGTATCTGGCGCAGCTTCCGCCCAAGGCGCAGGCTTTGCTGATGCGCGAGTTCGAGCGGGCCATCGAGCGCGGCGAGGATGCCACCGTGGCGACCCTGGTGCTGGAGGAACTGCGCCGCGTGGCGCGCAGCCCCAGCGACGATCTGACTGCGAGGGTCGAGGATCCGGCGCGGCTGGTCTTTCGACCGCTGGATCCATTTCTGGTCGATGGCAATGCCGCGATCCGGCCGGGGCAAATCCGCCGCGGCTCGCTGCTTCCGATCTGGCAGTGGCTGTGCCGGGAAGGCGCTCCCGAGGCGGCGCGCGCATTCGAAGCCGCGCTGGCGCAGTTGGGTGAGGCGTCATCCGCTTCCGATCGCAACCGCCCGGTCAACGCGTTTCAGGCCGTTGCCGCGGAAACCATCGATCGCATGATCGCCGGTGGCGCCGACAGCCGCCGTGCGCTTGGGCGGCTTGGTTCGCCGCAAGCCATCGAGGATCTGCCGGCGATCGGAACCGTTCTGAAGGCGGGGGAGGCGCTGGATACGCTCGGCAGCCGGTTGCAAAGCACCTTCCGCGTGTTTGGCGAGTCCCAAATCGCCTCGGTTAACGGCGCGCTGAACAATCCCGTGTTGCAGAGCCGGCCGGTCTTGCCCTTCGCGCTCTCGCTGGTGATCGCGCGCCTCGTCGCGCCATGGCAGGTGATCCGTCTGGCGATCGCGGCCGCCGCTTCCGACGATGAAATCCGCGTCGCGGCGACGCCGTTCGGCGTTGCGGTGACGATGGCGATCCACGATCTCGTTCAGATCGCCGGAGGTCTCCGCGCCGACATCAAGCGCGGCAAGTTCACCGACGTTCCCGATCGTCTCAAGACCGTTCATGACGGCGTGCGGGGATTGCGCACCGAACTCGACATCCGCAACGATTCCGCATGGGGTCGCCAGCTTGCCGCCATTCGTGTCGATATTTCCAACGCACTTCAGGTCGAGATCGACAGCGTGCCGGGCCGCGTTCGCCGTCTGCTGCGTCAGCGCCCGGACAAGGACATTTCCGCCACCAGCCGGCTCGACCCGATCGATATCGATGAAACCGCCGCGCTGATCGATTTCGTCGCGGTGTGCCGCACCTATGCCAGCGAACTCGCCATCAATGAGGTGACGCTGCGGACCTTCTCCGATTTGCAGCACTACCTCGAGCCGACCACGGAGGCGCTGGTGGAATCGCTGCGCGGCGCGGACAGCCGGACGCTGCCGTTCCGGCAGATGCAGGCCAAGGCCGCGATCCGGTTCTGCGAGGTGCTGTTCGGCCGTGACTATGCCGCGCTGATGGAACGCGCCGCCGAGTCGGCCCTGAGCGGCGAGCGCAAATCCGCCCGCGCGGGCTAATTCTCCTGATTCCACAGTATTTTTCGCCGGTTCCAGTGCCGCAATTGTCAATTGCGCCGCTGCCGCAGGCATGGTGTAACCCCGCTCGTTCGCGCCGGCCGCCCTGCCGCGCCGCCGCCATCGGAATCGTGCTGAATGTCGTTGTGGTTTCTGCTCGCGTTGATGACCGTCGGAGCGATTTTCGCGGTGCTCTGGCCGTTGAGCCGTCGCACGGCGGTGCGGCGCGAGGGCCGTGAATCGGCGGTCTATCAGGATCAACTGGCGGAAGTCGACCGCGATATCGCGAGTGGCTTGATCGGCGAAAACGAGGGCGCGGCCGCTCGCGTCGAAATCAGCCGCCGCCTGCTTGCCGCCGCCGATGCCGAAGAGGGCAACACATCGTCGCCCAGCCTGCGGTTGCGCCGTGCGGTGGCGGTGGCTGCTTTCGCCGGTGTGCCGATCCTCGCCGGTGCGCTCTACCTGCATCTCGGCTCACCCGGTTTGCCGGATTTTCCGCTGGCGAGCCGCACCCGCACACCGGTCGCCGGTCAATCGCTGGATCAGTTGGTCGCACAGGTGCAGACGCATCTGGAGAAGAATCCGACCGATGGCCGTGGCTGGAGTGTGCTGGCCCCTGTGCTCGGGCGGCTTGGCCGTTTTGAGGATGCCGCGCAGGCGTTCCGCAACGCCATCCGCTACGACGGCGACAAAGCTGCCCGTCGCGCCGGTCTTGGCGAAGCGCTGGCGGGTGCCGCCAACGGTGTTGTCACAGCCGAGGCCAAGGCGGAATTCGAGCGCGCGGTGGCGCTGGACGCCGACGAGCCCAAGGCACGTTACTTTCTCGGCGTCGCCGCCGAGCAGGACGGGCGGCCGAAGGAAGCCGCCGCGCTCTGGCAGGACTTGCTGAGCAAGGCGCCGCCGGATGCGCCATGGCGGCCGTTGCTTGAGGCCGCGCTGACGCGGGTAGCTGCGACAGTTCCAGCCGCGTCGGATAGCGCGTCCGCGAAGGCGCCGGCGTTGTCGAACGACACCATCGCATCGGTGCAGGGCATGAGCGAGGGTGACCGCAGCGCCATGATCCGCGGCATGGTCGATCGTCTCGCCGCACGGCTGAAGCAGAACGGCGACGACGTCGAGGGATGGTTGCGGCTGGCGCGGGCCTATATGGTGCTGAAAGAGCCCGACAATGCACGCGCGGCGCGGGACGACGCACGGCGTGCGCTCGCGGCGAATGAGGATGGTTTGCGTAAGCTCAACGAAGGCCTCAAGGCGCTCGGGATAGATGGATGAATCATGAACCCGAGCGACGGGAACAGCGTTTCGGCGGATAGGGCGGAATGACACGCAAGCAACGGCGATTGACGATGATTGGCGGCGCGCTGCTCGTGCTGGGCATTGCTATCGCGCTGGTGCTCAATGCCTTGCGCGATTCCATCGTGTTCTTCTCGACGCCGCAGATGGTGGCGGAAAAGCATATCCCCGCCGGCAAGCGCTTTCGTCTCGGCGGCCTGGTGGAACCCGGATCGCTCCATCGCGGCGATCATCTTGCGGTAACGTTCAAGATCGCCGACGGCAGCAATGCGCTGTCCGTGGCCTATACGGGTATTCTGCCGGACCTGTTCCGCGAAGGGCAGGGCGTCGTCGCCGAAGGCGCGCTGGACAGCAGCGGTGTGTTCAAGGCCGATACCGTGCTCGCCAAGCATGACGAGAACTACATGCCGAAGGACGTCGCCGATGCCTTGAAGAAGCAGGGGCATTGGAAGGACGATTACGAGAAAGCCGGTAAGAAACCCGACGGCGGCGCGAAGCCGATGCAGGGGGCATCGCGATGATCGCGGAGGCCGGTCATTACGCGCTTGTACTGGCGCTCGCGCTGGCGCTGATCCAGTCCACGGTGCCGATGATCGGCGCGCGACTGCGCGATCCGGTGCTGATGAACGTCGCGCGCTCGACGGCGCTGGCGCAATTGCTGTTCGTGGGATTGTCGTTCGTCGCGCTGATCGCGCTGAATGTGATGTCGGATTTCTCCGTCGTCAACGTCTATGAGAATTCGCATTCGCTGAAGCCGCTGATCTACAAGATCACAGGCGTGTGGGGCAATCACGAAGGTTCGATGCTGCTGTGGGTCAGCATTCTGGCGCTGTTCGGCGGATTGGTCGCGGCGTTCGGCAGCAACCTGCCGCTGTCGCTGCGCGCCAATGCACTCGGCGTGCAGGGCTGGATCTCGACGGCGTTCTATCTGTTCATCCTGCTCACCTCGAATCCGTTTCTGCGTCTGGCCAACCCGCCGCTCGAAGGCCGTGACCTCAACCCGGTACTGCAGGACCCCGGCCTCGCGCTGCATCCGCCGATGCTCTACCTCGGCTATGTCGGCTTCTCGATTTCGTTCTCCTTCGCCATTGCCGCGCTGATCGAAGGCCGCATCGACGCGGCCTGGGCGCGCTGGGTGCGGCCGTGGACCCTGATGGCGTGGATGTTCCTGACGCTCGGCATCGCTATGGGCTCATACTGGGCCTATTACGAACTCGGCTGGGGCGGCTGGTGGTTTTGGGATCCGGTGGAGAACGCTTCGCTGATGCCGTGGCTCGCCGGCACCGCGCTGCTGCATTCCGCCGTCGTGATGGAGAAGCGCAACGCGCTGAAGGTGTGGACCGTGCTGCTGGCGATCCTCACCTTCTCGCTGTCGCTGCTCGGCACCTTCCTGGTGCGCTCCGGCGTACTGACCTCGGTTCATGCCTTCGCCACCGATCCGACGCGCGGCGTCTTCATCCTGCTGATCCTGTGCGTCTTCATCGGCGGCAGTCTGTCGCTCTATGCATGGCGCGCATCGTCATTGAAGCAGGGGGGATTGTTCGCGCCGATCTCGCGCGAGGGCGCGCTAGTGCTCAACAACCTGTTGCTGACGACGGCCTGCGCCACCGTATTCATCGGCACGCTGTATCCGCTCGGGCTCGAGGTGCTCACCGGCGAGCGCATTTCGGTCGGCGCGCCGTTCTTCAATCTCACCTTCGCGCCGCTGTTCGTGCCGCTGCTGCTGGCATTGCCGTTCGGGCCGCTGTTGGCGTGGAAGCGCGGCGATATCGTCGGCGCGGCGCAGCGTTTGTATGCGGCTGGCATCGTAGCGCTGGTGTCGATCGCGGTGCTGTGGGCATGGGTGCGCGGCGGCAGCGCCTTCGCGCCGCTGGCGATCGGGCTTGCAATATTTGTCATCCTCGGAGCGCTGACCGATATCGCAGAGCGCAGCATGCTGTTCCGCATGCCGTTGTCGATCGCCGTGCGCCGTGCGCGAGGATTGCCGCGCGCAAGCTGGGGAACGATGTTCGCGCATGTCGGCGTCGGCGTTGCGCTGATCGGCATCGTTTGCGAAACCACCTGGAATACCGAGCTGATCTCGACGCTCAAGCCCGGCGATGTCGCCAAGGTCGCGGGTTATGAATTGAAGCTCGACGATATCAGCCAGCGGCAGGGGCCGAATTTCGGCGAGATGCTGGCGCATTTCACCGTGAGCGAAGGCGGCAAGGTGATCGGCACGATGGCGCCGTCGAAGCGCAGTTTCACAACGCGTGCGATGTCGACCACGGAAGCGGCGCTGATGTCGCGCGGCGTCAGTCAGCTCTACATTTCGCTTGGGGATACGACGGCGAGCGGCGCCATCGCCGTGCGCATCTATCATAAGCCGATGGTGCTGCTGATCTGGTTCGGCCCGCTGCTGATGGCGTTCGGCGGCCTCCTGTCGTTGTCGGATCGTCGACTGCGTGTCGGCGCGCCGAAGCCGGCGAAAGCCTCGCGTAACCTGCAGCCGGCGGAGTAGGGCTGTGAGGAGAATCGTCGCGGCTCTCTTGATCTGTTGCGCCGCGCTTGGCGCGGGGCCGGTTCGCGCGGTGCAGCCTGACGAAGTGATGAAGGACCCGGCGAAGGAGGCACGCGCGCGCGATCTGTCGCGCGAACTGCGCTGCATGGTCTGTCAGAACCAATCGATCGACGATTCCGAAGCGCCGCTGGCGCGCGACTTGCGGCTCCTCGTGCGCGAGCGGATCGCCGCCGGCGACAGCAACAAGCAGGTGATCGATTTTCTGGTGGCGCGCTACGGCGAATACGTGCTGCTCAAGCCGCGCTTCGAGGGGCAGACGCTGCTATTGTGGCTGTTGACGCCGCTGGCGCTCGGCGGCGGCGCGTTCGGACTGTGGTGGCAATATCGCCGCCGTTCGCGGCTTGCGGGAAACGACCGCGATGAGCGAGCGGCACTGACGCCGGAAGAAGAAGCCAGGCTGCAGAAGCTGCTTGCGGCGCGAGCATCGTCCGATGAAGGGTTGTAAGGAATCCGAATCCTGTCGGACCATTGCGTCCTCATGCCCGGACCTGATCCGGGCATCCATCCTTAAAAAGAGGGATGGATTGCCGGGTCAAGCCCGGCAATGACGTAGTGGATGCCGTTCTTTCCCAAAATTACAAAAGATTAATTCCCCCGCCAGCATGTCGTAAGGCGACAGAACCCATCTTCAAGGCCATGCGATGCATCTTCGCAATGCAATTCTGGCCCTGGAGATTTTCATGATCGACCGCCCCTCCGACCTCACCTCCGCTCCGATTTATCAACCGCGCCGCTCGGTGCTGTCCTTGCGCAGGTTCGCGCTGATGGCTTCTGTGGTCGCGGGCCTTGGCGCCGCCGCCTACGGCCTCACGCCGTCGCCGGGAAATCTCGACCTGTTCTCGACGCCTGCTCATGCGCAGGTCAATAATGAGGTCAGCAAGATCCAGACGCCGGTTGGTTTCGCCGACATTGTCGAGCGCGTAAAGCCGTCGGTCATTTCGGTCAAGGTTCGCATCAAGGAAAAGCTGTCGAGCTCCGATGACGATGCGTCGCCGTTCCAGCCCGGTTCGCCGATGGAGCGCTTCTTCCGCCGCTTCGGCGGCCCGGATGGCATGCCTCCGGGCTTGCGCGGCCGCCATGGCCCGCAGATGGGGCAGGGCTCCGGCTTTTTCATTTCCGCTGATGGCTATGCGGTGACCAACAACCACGTCGTCGAAGGCGCCGACAAGGTCGAAGTGACGACTGACGCCGGCAAGACCTATACCGCGAAGGTGATCGGCACCGATCCCCGCACGGATCTGGCGTTGATCAAGGTTGAGGGCGGTTCTGATTTCCCGTTTGCGAAACTCTCCACCGGTAAGGCGCGTATTGGCGACTGGGTGCTCGCGGTCGGCAATCCGTTCGGATTGGGCGGCACCGTGACCGCCGGCATCGTCTCGGCCAATGGCCGCGATATCGGCAACGGTCCCTACGACGACTTCATCCAGATCGACGCGCCGGTGAACAAGGGTAACTCCGGTGGCCCCGCATTCGACATGCAGGGCAACGTCATCGGTGTCAACACCGCGATCTATTCGCCGTCCGGCGGCAGCGTCGGTATCGCGTTCTCGATTCCCGCTACCACGGTGCAGAGCGTCGTCGCGCAGTTGAAGGACAAGGGCAGCGTCAGCCGTGGTTGGATCGGCGTGCAGATTCAGCCGGTGACGCAGGATATCGCCGACAGCCTGGGGCTCAAGAAAGCCGAGGGCGCGCTGGTGGCCGAACCGCAGCGCAACGGACCGGCCGACAAGGCGGGCATCGAGTCCGGGGACATCATCAAGGGCGTCAACGGTCAGCCGGTGAAGGATGCACGCGAACTGGCCCGCACCATCGGCGGCTTCTCGCCCGGCAACTCGATCAAGATTGATCTGCTGCACAAGGGGCAGGATAAGACCGTGACGCTGACGCTCGACAAGATGCCGAACGAGAAGGATGCGCGCGCCGAATTCAGTCACGGCCGCGACCGGGGCCGTCTGTCGCGCGGCGATGACGTGCCGCGTCTGGGCCTCACCGTCGCGCCGGCGGCATCGGTCGCAGGTGCGGGCAAGGAAGGCGTCGTCGTCACCGACGTCGATCCCAACAGCGCCGCCGCCGAACGCGGATTCAAGGAAGGCGATGTCATTCTCGAAGTCGCCGGCAAGAGCGTCGGCGATCCGGGCGAGGTGCGTGATGCCATCAAGTCCGCTCAGGCCGACAACAAGAACAGCGTGTTGATGCGGATTCGTTCCGGCGGCTCGTTGCGCTTCGTCGCTGTACCGCTCGCCAAGGGATAATCAGGTCACCCGGGAGGTGACGGCAGACCATCGCGCCGCGCATCTCCCCAAAGTGATCCTCCCATTCAAGTGTTGCTTCCAATGGATCAGCCCCTCCGTTGGAAGGCTTGGCGGGCGATGAAGTCCCCCAGCTTCATCGTCCGCCGCTCTTTGTTTCCGGACGGCGCTGCGTTGTCTTGCGTCTCGGATGCGATCAGGCCATGCTTAAGGGAACATACCGTGACGTCAGGTGAGACAGACAATCATATGCGCTTGCTGATTATCGAGGACGATCGCGAGTCGGCGGACTATCTCGCGAAGGCTTTCCGCGAGGTCGGCCATATCGCAGATCTTGCCGGCGACGGCGAAGAAGGACTCGCCATGGCCGACGGCGGCGACTACGACGTGCTGGTGGTCGACCGGATGCTGCCGAAGCGCGACGGGTTATCGGTCATCGGCACGCTGCGCAACAAGGGAAACCGTACGCCGGCCTTGATCCTCTCGGCGTTGGGTCAGGTCGATGATCGCATCAAGGGCCTTCGCGCCGGTGGCGATGATTATCTGCCGAAACCCTATTCGTTCGCTGAATTGCTGGCGCGCGTCGAGGTGCTATCGCGCCGTCACGGCGGCCCGGCCGAGGAAACCGTCTATCGCGTCGGCGATCTCGAACTCGACCGGCTCTCGCATCGCGTGGTGCGCGGGAAGGAAGAGTTGACTTTGCAACCACGGGAATTCCGGCTGCTCGAATATCTGATGAAACATGCGGGGCAGGTGGTGACACGAACCATGCTGCTCGAAAACGTCTGGGACTATCATTTCGATCCGCAGACCAACGTGATCGACGTGCATATCTCGCGGCTCCGCTCCAAGATCGACAAGGGATTCGAACGGCCCTTGCTGCATACCATTCGCGGTGCGGGGTACATGATCCGTGACGGCATTCGGTAAGCTGATCCGCACGACAGCGTTTCGGCTGACGCTGGTTTACCTGTTATTGTTCGCGCTGTTTGCGGCGTCGCTCCTGGCCTTTTTCGCCTGGAACACGCGCCGCATGATCACCGAGCAGATCACCACCACGGTGAATGCCGAATTTGACGATCTAACCGGTGTGTTCAACCGGCGCGGCCTGCGCGGCGTGTCGTTCGCGATCGAAAACCGGGCGCTGCGGCCAGGTGCAAACCTTTACCTCATTGTGTCACCGACGGGGACCGCGCTGGCCGGCAATGTCGGCGCGCTGCCTCCGGGAACGATGGCCGGCTCCGGCTGGCTCGAAACCGCCTATCAGCGTCTCGAGGAGCAGGACAAAGCGCCGCATCGCGCGCTGGTGCGCATTACCGAACTCAGCAATGGATTCCGCTTGCTGATCGGGCGCGATCTCGAGGAACGGCGGCGCATCTTCGGCATTGTCGCCAAGGCCGCACAGTGGTCGATGCTGGTGGTGGTGGTGCTGGGCCTTGCCGGAGGGGTTTTTGTCGGGCGGCGCGTCTTGCGACGGATCGATGCCATGACCGGAACGACCCGCCGCATCATGGCGGGCGACCTCAGCGAGCGGCTGCCGGTCGGGCGCAGCGGCGATGAACTGGATCGCTTGGCGGACAACCTCAACCTCATGCTAGAGCGCATCGAGGCGTTGATGACCGGCCTCAAGGAAGTTTCGGACAACATCGCGCACGATCTCAAGACGCCGCTGACGCGGCTGCGCAATCGCGCCGAAGAGGCGCTGGCGATGTCGGGCAATGAGGCGGACTATCGTGCCGCGCTTGAGCGCACCATTGAGGAGTCCGATGGTCTGATCCGCACCTTCAACGCGCTGTTGATGATTGCGCGAGCGGAATCGGGGCAGGCCGGCGGGACCACCGAGGATTTCGACGCCGCCGACGTCGCCAACGGTATTCACGAACTCTATGAGCCGCTCGCCGAGGATAGCGGTCTGTCCTTGCGTATCGAGGCCGCCCCGGCGCCGCTCCACGGCAATCGTGAATTGGTCAGTCAGGCGCTGGCCAATCTGGTCGAGAATGCCATCAAGTATGGCAAGCCGGCACAAGTGGTACCGGATGCTTCGCAACCGTCGATTCTCATCCAGGCGCGCCGCGAGGGCGACAAAATCTTGCTGAGCGTGACCGACCACGGTCTCGGCATTCCGGAGGCCGACCGCAAACGCGCCACCGAGCGCTTTGTGCGCCTGGAGGCCAGCCGCACCCAGCCGGGGTCTGGTCTTGGCCTCAGTCTCGCTTCGGCGGTCGCAAAACTGCATCGTGGCGAACTGCAACTCGCCGATACCGGCCCCGGCTTGCGTGCGACACTTGCATTTCCGGCCCATTCGGGCGAGGGACTAAGGAACCAGTCCTCTCAACCGGAATCGCATCCTGCATGATCTCCTCCGCGAAGGGCGACGCGGATTCTGCTTCCCTGGCCGCGCTGGTCGTGACCGGCCCGGTTGTCTACGCCGCGCCGGAGGCGGCGCAGCGTCTTGACGCTTGGCTGGCTGACTTGCCGCCGCCGCAGGCTACGGCGATTGGCGCTCTTGCTGCGCAATTTCCCAAGGTTCGTACGTTGCTCGAGGGCATCGCCGAGGCGTCGCCCTATCTGTTCGATCTCGCGCGGGCCGATGCCGGCCGTCTCATCCGGCTGCTGCAGTGCCAGCCGGATGCGCATTTCGCGATGTTGATCGCTAACGCTGTTGCCGATGTTCCTACAGCAGCCGATCAGGCCGAGGCGATGCAATTGCTGCGCCGGCTGAAGGCGGAAGCGGCGCTGATGATCGCGCTTTGCGACATCGGCGGCGTCTGGCCGGTGATGCATGTCACCCAGGCACTGACCGACCTCGCGGTCACATCTGTGCAGTGCGCGCTGCGTTTCCTGCTGTTGCAGGAAGCTGCGCGCGGCAAACTCTCTCCGCCCGTTGCCGAGCGGCCGGAAGAGGGCAGCGGCCTCGTTGTTCTCGCCATGGGCAAGATGGGCGCCGGCGAACTGAACTATTCGAGCGACGTCGATCTCATTGTCTTCTTCGATCTCGCGGCCCCGACGCTGGCGTCCGATATCGAACCGCAGCCTTTCTTCGTGCGTGTCACGCAAGGGCTGTCGCGGATGTTGCAGCAGCGCACCGGCGACGGCTACGTGTTCCGCGTCGATCTGCGGCTGCGGCCCGATCCGGCATCGACGCCGGTAGCGATCTCGACCGCCGCCGCGCTTGATTATTACGAGCGCGAGGGCCGCACCTGGGAACGCGCCGCGATGATCAAGGCGCGCCCGTGCGCCGGCGACATTGTCGCTGGCGAGGCGGTGGTTGCGGAGATCGCGCCGTTTGTCTGGCGTAAGCATCTGGATTTTGCGGCACTGTCCGACGTTCATGGCATGAAGCGCCAGATGCAGTCATTCCGCGGGCAAAACGACATTTCCGTCGAAGGTCACAATGTCAAAGTCGGGCGCGGTGGTATTCGCGAGATCGAGTTCTTCGCACAGACCCAGCAGTTGATCGCCGGCGGGCGGCATCCGGAACTGCGCTCGCGGCCGACACTGGAGACGCTGACTGTTCTGGCAGCGAACAACTGGATCACGCCGGTGGCGCGCGATGAACTGAGCGAGGCCTATCAATTCCTGCGCCGCGTCGAGCATCGGCTGCAAATGATCGCCGACGAGCAGACCCATGCGCTGCCCGAAGACCGCGATGCGGTCGAGCGCTTTGCGTTTTTCTTCGGCTATGACAGCCGCGACGCGTTCGCGAAAGACCTGCTGCATCATCTCAATTGCGTACAGGGGCAATACAGCAAACTGTTCGAAGGCGATCCGGCCGGAACCGCGAAACTTCCCGACGTCGACTATCGTGCTGGTCCCGACGATTCACGTGTGGTCAAGCGGCTGTCCGATCTCGGTTTCGCCAAACCCTTGATGGTGGCGTCCACGGTGCAGCAGTGGATGGCCGGCGAATATCGCGTTCTGAAGGTCGAGGCGACACGGAAAGCGTTCGAGGAGTTTGTTCCGGCCCTGCTCGAGGGGCTGGCGCATGCAGAGGAGCCCGACGACGCGGTGACCGCGTTCGACAGCTTCCTGCAGGCCCTACAACGCGGCGGGCGGCTGATATCGCTGCTCGGGCAGAACAACGAACTGGTCGCCCTCGTCGCGCTCGTTCTTGGCGCGGCACCACGTCTTGGCGCGATGCTGGCGCGTCAGCCGCAACTGATGGACGGCCTGATCGATCCGCGGTTCTTCGGAGCGATGCCGGATCGCAAGGAACTTTCGGAGCGTCTGGCGGCGACGCTGTCTGACGCGGACTCTTACGAAGAATTTCTCGACCGATTGCGGCTGTTTGGTCAGGAGAGTCTGTTCCTGATCGGCGCGCGCATCCTGTCCGGCACGGTGTCGGCACAACACGCCAGCACGGCGTTCGCGGACGTCGCTGAAGGCATCGTGCAAACGGTCCATAAACTGGTGACGAAGCAATTCGTCGAGCAGTACGGCTGCGTCCAGAACCAGGAAACCGCCATACTGGCGATGGGGAAACTCGGCAGTCGGGAGATGACGGCATCGTCCGACCTCGACCTCATCCTGATCTACGATTTTGATCACGAGCATCCCGAGTCCGACGGCGCGCGATCCCTGAACGGCAGTCAGTATTTTGCGCGCTTCACCCAGCGCCTGATCAGCGCCTTCACGACGCGCACCAACTACGGCGTGTTGTATGAGGTTGATATGCGGTTGCGTCCGTCGGGTCGCGCAGGTCCCGTCGCGTCTCGGCTGGATTCGTTTGCCGACTATCAGGATCACGAGGCCTGGACGTGGGAGCACATGGCGCTGACGCGGGCGCGCGTGATCTCGGCATCGCCCGAATTTCGAGCGCGGATCGAGCGAATTATTCGCGACGTGCTGATGCGCCCGCGCGACCGCCGCATTATCGCCAGCGATGTCGCGGAGATGCGCCGCGCCATCGCACTCGAGAAGGGTGAGGACGATATCTGGGACCTCAAGTATGCCGCCGGCGGCATGGTCGATATCGAATTCATCGCGCAGTATCTGCAACTGGTTCACGCGGCGGAGACACCGGAAATTCTCGATGTCAGCACGGTGCGGGTGCTGGAGAATGCGGCGCGCCTCGGAATCCTTCCGCAATCGACCATGGAGGTATTGCGGCCTGCGGCGCGGCTCTATCACGATCTGACCCAGATATTGCGGCTCTGCGTCAGCAACAAATTTGATCCCTCGGTTGCCGGGGAGGATTTGCTGCGGATCATGACAAGGGCAGGGGATGCGCCGGACTTCTCGGCGCTGGAAGCGCGGGTGCGTGATACACAAGCCGAGGTCAGGAACGTGTTTCTCGCCTTGGTTGACGAGACAAACTAAGCGGCCACCGAAAGCGAACGGGTGCGGCCATCGCAAGGCAGCGTGACGCCGATTACCGTGCCGGCGCCGGGCTTGGACTTCATCCGCATCGAGCCGCCATGCAGGCCTGTGAGCGACTTGGCGATCGCGAGGCCAAGTCCCGAGCCCTGATAGGTCTTGGTCAATTGCCCCTCGACCTGTTCGAACGGCTGGCCGAGCTTGACCATGGATTGCCGCGCGATTCCGATGCCGGTGTCCGCGATCATCAGCACAATGGAACTGTCCACCAACCGGCTGCGGACAATCACCCTTCCGCCATCCGGTGTGAATTTGACGGCGTTGGACAGAAGGTTGACAACGATCTGTTTGATCGCGCGGCGGTCCGCCACCAGCGGCACCTGATCGTCGAAATCCGCATCGAGTATCAGGTTCTTTTCCTGCGCCTTGCCCGAGACGACGCGAAGCGATTCAGCCAGTGTCTGGGCGAGATTGAGCGGCTCGAGATCGAGTTGCATCCGCCCCGCTTCGATCTTCGACATATCGAGAATATCGTTGATGACTTCCAGCAGGTAATGCCCGGAGGTCAGAATATCGTGACAGTATTCCTCATACTTGTCGCACCCCAGCGTTCCGAACATGCCGCTGCCCATGATTTCGGAGAAGCCGATGATCGCATTGAGCGGCGTGCGCAGTTCGTGGCTCATATTGGCGAGGAATTTCGATTTGGCCTGGTTGGCTTCCTCGGCGCGGTCCTTTTCATCGGCATATTTCTGTGCAAGGTCGGCGAGTTCGAGCGCCTGCTGTTCCAGTGTGGCCTGCGACCGCTTCAGATCGATCACCGAAGCGCGCAGGCGCAGATCGTTGTCGACGAGCTTTTGCTCGTGCTCCTTGATCCGCGTGATATCGGTGCCGACCGAAACATAGCCGCCGTCCTTGGTTCGGCGTTCGCTGACGTTCAGCCAGCGGCCGTCGTCAAGCTGTGCCTCGAAGGTGCGCGCCCCGGTGGCGAGCGCATCGCTCGCCGGCAGCCGCGCGCGAATGCGTGGCATCTTGCCGACTTCGCAGACCGTCTCATACGATGTTCCCGGTGCCACGGCGCTATCGGGCAGTTTATGCAATCGCTGGAAATGCGAGTTGCAGAGGACAAGCCGATCCTCAGCGTCCCACAGAACGAAGGATTCCGGAATGGTTTCGATCGCATCGCGCAGGCGAAGATCGGCCTCCACGGTGCGCTCGGCCAGGCTCTTTTGTTCGGTCACATCCACGGCGATGCCAATGAGGTGAAGGCCGCCGTTTCGCGCGCCGTGGCTCAGTTCGCACCGTACACGCAGCCAGATCCAGTGGCCGTTGCTGTGCTGCATCCGGAAGCTCTGGTCGATATGGTTGATCTTCCCGGAGATGAGCAGGTCCGCGATCTCGAACAGATCGATATCGTCGGAACGAACCAGCGCGTTGACCTCGCCGAAGGTGAGCAAGTCGCTACGGCCTTCCAGGCCAAGGATGGAAAACATCGACTGCGACCAGAAGATGCGTCCGCGCGACAAATCCCAATCCCACAGGCCGCAGCGTCCACGATTGAGGGCTGTATCGATTCGCCCGCGCACGGCGTCGTTGATCAGGTCGCCTTCGCGGGCGCGGGTCGATTGCCAGTGAAAGGCAAAGCCAAGGATGAGCACGACGAACCCGGTGGTGGCGGACAGCGTAATGGCGAGCGCGGCATCCGATTGCCACAACGGGGAGCCATGTTTTTGGGCGATGATGAGTTGGCCATGCAGGGCCTTGAGCGGACGCGTGGCGACAAGGATATCGTTGGCTTTGTTGATCGCCGGCTTCCCCACCTCCGCAACGGCTGAGCGTGCCGTTACTGCGAGGGAGGCCAGCGCCTGACTGTTCACATCGCCAAGCCATTCAGCCGAGAGGCCGGCCAGAAGGCGTTGATCCGTTCCCACGATCAGAACGGAGCGGTTTGCCGCGATTCCCCATGCCGGGATGAGCGACGGTAGCAGATTTTGCAGGTGAGATGGTGTTGCCGCGGATTGCGGCTCGGACAGGCTGCGATCGAGACGTTCGGCAAGCAGATCGGCAAGCGCCGTCAAATCGCGTTGAGCCGAGGCTTCGATTTGACGATTGTGGTCGGTGACCTGAACGAAAGCGCCGAAACAGATCGTAACGAGAAACGCAATGATGAGGGTCGGGACCGCACGACGCAGAATCGGCTCGACATTCAGTAGCCGGTGGTAGGCCGGTTTTGCGATCGATTGCGCCAATCCCTTGATCGAATCGGATTGGACGCATGCGCCTTGTGTGCGCGCGCGCATCATGCCTTGCCCCCTCGGGATTCCTCTGGAATGCCGCCCCGGCGAAGTCGCTCGATCCGATGGCGGCTACGCACTTCTACGCGATCAGATCGGCGCTCCGGTTCAAATCCGATCATCGGATTTTGCGAATGGCGCAGTTTCTGCCGAATCGAACCGGCCCCAGGTCGTTTCGAATCATGCGTACAATTTGAATCCAGTTTTAACGGTGTGTCGAGAGTCAACGAATCGTTAACGCGAAAAAATCCTTATCCAACGATGATTTTTTCGTCCGCGACCGCGTGTGGATGAGTCCGAAACAGGAACGCGCGTCACCTCGGGCGTCAAACAGCTTTCGCTCGCGTGGGTTCGGCATGGCTGATGACGCGCTTCACGGTCGGAAAAGCGCGACGCAACGCGCGTTCGATTTCGTCGACCGCCTCGTGGACCAGCGTCACGCTCATGCTAGGTGCGGCCCGGCAGTGGAAATTGACGATCTGCCCCGCCTCGGTGTCGCGCACGCGCACATTGTGAATGTCGTGGATGTCGCGATCCGTCGCGAAGCCGGAGAGCGCCGCGGTGATTTCCGCAACGCGGGCCGCGGGGGCATCGATGCCGGACGGAGCGTCAGGCTCCAGCGGTTCGATGTGGGTATCGACCTCGACGTCCGCACCAAATTCATCGCGAATGCTCTGCTCGAGTCCGTGGGCGATATCATGGGCCTTGCTGAGATCAAGGTGGCCATCGACCTCGAGATCGATGCTGACAGTGAGCCGTCCGCCGAGGTCGTGAACCGTGACGTGATGAATGGCGAGCGCCGCGTTGCGCGCGATGACCATGATCCGCTCGCGCACCGTTTCGTTGTCGCGCGCCACCGGCAGGGCGGTGAAGGTGAGATCGGAATCGCCCAGGGCGGCGGTGACGGTCTCCTGAGCCTTGCGCTTGATGGTGTCGATGCGATCCAGCGGGTAGGTTCGCGGAACCTGAACGTCGGCATCGATGAAATACTTCGCGCCGACCATGCGCGCGCGCAACCGTCCCACACCGATCACGCCCGGCACGCTCAGGATTGCGGTGCGCACCTTGTCGGTCGCGCCCTCAGGGGCACGATCCAGCAGCGTCTCGATGGTGGAGCGCCCGAGCCGCAGACCCAGCACGGAGATCACGGCGGCGATGGCGATGGCAGCAGCGGCATCACCCCACGGATAGCCCAGCGCGGCGAGCCCGAGCCCGATGATCACCGCGATTGAGCCGAGCACGTCGGAGGCGAAGTGAAGGGCATCGGCGGCAAGCGCCTGACTCTTGGTGGCGTGTGCCGCACGGTGCAACGCGTAAGCCCGCCACAGATTGACGCCGATGTCGACCAGCAGCACCACGAACGGGATCACCGAGATCGTCGGCGGCACAGCGCCTTCGCGGAGGTGGCTGACGGCGGTGACCAGGATGCCACCGGCCAGAATATAGAGGAGAGCGATGACGCCGAGCGCGGACAGGCTTTCGAATTTGCCATGGCCGTAGTGATGTTCGTCGTCGGCGGGCCGGTCGGAAAACCGCACGACGATCCAGGTGATGATTGTCGCGACGAGATCGACGGAACTGTGCAGCGCCTCCGAAATCAGGGCGAGGCTGCCGATCGCAACGCCGACGACGAATTTCACCGCTGCCATGGTCGCGCTCGCCGCGACGGAAATCGCGGCGACGCGGGTTTTCGTGGTGTCGGCGTACTGGCTCATGCGGCGGGTTTAGCAGCCCCGGTAGCCGACATCAAAGCGGCGCAAGCGATACACCCGCTATTCTTTGCGCCACTTGCAGATGCGACTTATTCCGACTTCAAACGGCATCATGCCGATCGTTACAAGGTGACGACGATCTTGCCGAGGTGCTGGTTGGCTTCCATGTGGTCGAACGCCTTGCCGATATCAGCGAAGGCGAAAGTGCGATCGATTGGCAGCTTGAGCGTTCCGGCCTCCACCGCTGGCCAGATGTCGTTTTTCACTTCCGTAAAGATGTCGCGGATTTCCTCCATCGAGCGGGTGCGGAACGTGACGCCGATATAGTGAATGCGCCGTGCCGCGTGCAGATCGAAGTTGAAGTCGCCGTGACTGCCGCCAAGTCGGCCGACATTGACGATGCGACCGAGCACGCGGGTTGCCGCCAGATTCTGATTGGCGACGGGACCCGATATCTGATCGATGATCAGGTCGACGCCTTTGCCATCGGTTACGCCAAGTACTTGATCGACCCAGGCCGGGTCGCGGGAGTCGATGGCGAGGTCGGCGCCGAAGTCCTTCAGGCGTGCGCGCCGTTCCGGGGTGGTCGACGAGCCGATCACGGTTCTCGCGCCTTTCAGTTTGGCGATCTGCAAGGCCATCAGGCCGACGCCCGAACTTGCTCCCTGAACCAGCACTGTTTGTCCCGGCCGCAGCCCTCCGTTGGTGATAAGGGCGTTGTGCATGGTGGTCAGCGCGATCGGCAAGGTCGCCGCCGTCTCAAAGCTCATGCCGGCAGGAATGTGAAACAGCCGTCCATAATCGGCGAGCGCATATTCCGCGAACGCCGCGGCGCCCGAACCCATGACGTGGTCACCGATCTTGATGCCCTTCGCGTCGGGACCGACCTCGACCACATCGCCGGCCCATTCCATTCCCAGCACGGTCCCCACGCCCCCGGCGCTGCCATGGACGTGTCCCTTGGTCATGCCCAGATCGGCGCGGTTGAGGCCGCAGGCGTGCACGCGCACCAGGACCTGCGGGCCTTTCGGGCTCGGTTGCGCCACATTGCCGATCGTCGCGCCGTTGGCACCATAAACGAATGCTTTCATAAAAACTCCCCGCCGATGACGGCTTCAATCTTTGACCAAGCGACGATGACGATACAGGGCAGACCTCAGTAAAGTCCTGCTATCTTGGCGCGCTGTACGACAAGCGCCAGCACCGCGTCCAGCGCCGGCGTCGGAATTTTTGTCAGGCGCCCCATTTCCTGCACCACGGTTACCAGTGGGTCGATCTCCATCGGGCGGCCGCGTTCAAGGTCTTGCAGCATCGAGGTCTTGTGGGCGCCGACCTTGCGCGCGCCCTCGATGCGCCGCTCGACATCGACGCGGAATTGCACGCCAAAGGTTTCGGCGATGGCCTGCGCTTCCAGCATCACGGCTTTCGACAATGCGCGCGTCGCCGGATCGGTGCAGATCACGTCCAGCGTCGCATGGGTCAGCGCGCTGATCGGATTGAAGCAGACGTTGCCCCATAGCTTGAGCCAGATCTCGTCGCGGATGCGATCCAGCACCGGTGCCTTCAATCCGGCTTCGACGAACAGCGCCGACAGCCGCTCTACGTCGGCCGATGTTTCTCCCGAAGGCTCGCCGATCGGAAAGCGATCGCCATAGACATGGCGGATGACGCCGGGCGCCTCGATCTCGGTGGCTGGATAGACCACGCAGCCGATGCCGCGTTCGGGGCCGAACTCGCGCCATTGCCGGCCGCCGGGGTCGATGCTCTCCAGCGTCGATCCTTCGAACGCTCCGCCGTGCTTGTAGAAGTACCAGTAGGGGATGCCGTTCACGGCGGTGACAATGCGAGTGTGCGATCCGAGCAGCGGCTTCATGGCGTCGATCACGCCGGGGATCGAATGCGCCTTCAGGCAAACGATGACGAAATCCTGCGGGTCCAGTTCTGCGGGGTTGTCGGTGCAGCGCGGGCGCACCACGCGCGCCTCGTCGCCGCTTAGCAACTTCAAGCCGTTGGCTTTCATTGCTGCGAGATGCGGGCCGCGCGCGATCAGGCTGACATCGGCGCTTGTGCCGGCAAGTTGCGCGCCGAGATAGCCACCGATCGCGCCCGCGCCGTAGATGCAAACTTTCATCAGATGTCCATCCTCAGGAGTAGGCTGCGCGTTGAAATCGCGCGGCGAAGCGAGGCGAGGGGGCGATTATTCAGCGGCCTGTTTGCGCGGGGCGTCGAGCGCGCCTGACGCATGAATGTCGGCCAGCTGTTGATTGTTGAAGCCCAGCACCTCGCGCAGGATCTCGTCGGTGTGTTCCCCGAGCAGTGGCGAGCGCTTCACCTCCACCGGGCTATCCGACAGCTTGATCGGATTGCCGACCGAGAGATACTTCCCGCGCGTCGGGTGATCGACCTCGACCACGGTGCCGCTGGCGCGCAGCGATTCGTCTTCGGCCAGTTCCTTCATCGACAGGATCGGCCCGCAGGGGATGTTGTCGCCGTTGAGGATTTCCATCGCCTCGAATTTGGTTCTCGCCATCGTCCATTGCTCGATGCGCGCGAAGATCTCGTTGAGGCGCGGCAGGCGCGCCGCAGGCTTGGCGTAATCGGGGTGAGTCTTCCAGTCGGGCTCGCCGATGGCGTCGCAAATCTTGTCCCAGACCTGCGCTTGCGTGATGAAATAGATGTAGGCGTTGGGATCGTTCTCCCAGCCCTTGCATTTCAGAATGCGGCCGGGCTGGCCTCCGCCGGAGTCGTTGCCGGCGCGCGGCGTCGCTTCGCCGAACGGAATGCCTTCGCCATACTGGCTGTATTCCTTGAGCGGACCGTGGGCGAGACGCTGCTGGTCGCGCAACTTGACGCGCGACAGATTCAGCACGCCGTCCTGCATCGCCACGGTGACGCGTTGGCCCTTTCCGGAATGCGTGCGGTGATAGAGCGCGGTGACGATGCCGAGCGCAAGATGCAGCCCGGTGCCGCTGTCGCCGATCTGCGCACCGGTGACCAGCGGCAGGCCGTCGCGGAAGCCGGTGGTGGACGCCGCACCGCCGGTACATTGCGCGATGTTCTCATACACCTTGCAATCTTCGTAAGGGCCGGGGCCGAACCCCTTGATGGAGGCGACGATCAGCTTCGGGTTGATCTTGCGAATGGCTTCCCAGGGAAAGCCCATGCGATCGAGCACGCCGGGGCCGAAATTCTCGACCAGCACGTCGCACGTCTTCATCAGTTCGGTCAGCACTTCCTTGCCCTTGGCATTCTTGGTGTCGAGGGTAATGGAGCGCTTGTTGTGGTTGAGCATGGTGAAATACAGGCTGTCCACATTCGGAATATCCTGTAATTGCCCGCGCGTGATGTCGCCCGCGCCGGGGCGTTCCACCTTGATCACGTCGGCGCCGAACCAGGCCAGAAGTTGGGTGCAGGTCGGCCCCGATTGCACGTGCGTGAAGTCGAGGATGCGAACGCCTTGCAGCGCTTTGTCCATGATCGTCTCCTGCATTGAAAACGCCGGCAGCGGTGGGTCGGCAAGCTCTAGCCGAGCAGCTCGTCGCCGTGGGTCTCGATATAAGTTGCGAGGCCGAGGGTGTGATCGCGCGCGAACTTTTCGGCGAGTTCGGTCTTGCGCTCCTCGAGCGCGCCGATGATGGCGAGGTGTTCGGGCAGGGACGCGGCGATGCGTTCGTTACGGCCGATGGTCAACTGTCGATAGCCGCGCACGTGCAGCAGGATGCCGTTGGTCATATTGATCAGCACTTGTGACTCGCTGAGCGAGATCAGCGCCTGATGGAAAGCGATGTTGGCCTTCGAGTATTCCTCGATGTGATCCTGCGGCTGCCGATCCTTGTGAAAATCCTTGAAGAAGTCGCGCAGCGCCGTGATGTCGCGTTTGCGCGCGGTCTGGGTAATCAAACGCGCCGCCATGCTTTCCAGTGCTGCCCAGGCGCGGATCATGTCGACGATCTCGGCCTTGGTCCGCCGCACCACCACGATACCCCGGCGCGGCACCGATTTCACCAATCCGTCCTGCTCGAGCATCGCGATGGCCTCACGGATCGGCGTGCGGCTGACACCCAGCTTTTCCGACAGCGCCCGTTCATCGAGCATGACGGGATCGAGCGTGGTGTAGATGTCCATCTTCAGGATGGCTTCCTTGAGCGCATCGTAGGCCTTGGTCTTGAAGCTGGTTTCCGGGGCGAGGCGAACGATTTCCATTTCGGTTTCGGTCGCGACGCGGGCTTTTGATGGATTGGTGGCAGGCATTGGAGCGTTTCCATGATGCAGTTCAGGCTGCCTTTTGTTTTTGGCATGCCAGATGCCAAAATGTCAACGCAATAAATATCATTCAATAACAATGGTTTATGTAGAAGTATGGCGCGGGTACGCGTCGACGCAGGCTATTATTGGAGTATCGTATACCAAATAACGG
>JBARXT010000060.1:0-10692 GCA_049647485.1 Xanthobacteraceae bacterium | reverse complement strand
CGCTCCCGGTCCGCTGTCCAAGCACATTGCGCAGACGCAGGAAAATAAATACCGCCAACGCCAGAAAGATGATGGTGTAAATATCCACGTCGTGTTCGCTTTCCAATCGGTCTGATCGCGCGCCCTGGTGGCGGGTGCGGAGTAACGTCACAGTGCAACAAGCCGCCGGGGTCCGCCCCCTTCATGTAGGGACCGGAGCGCACCGAGCCAATGGCACTTTTTGGCGCGGAGATCGTTCCTCCGGGACCGAGGGTCGCGCAATTGACCCTGCATCCCTTTGACGCTGATCCGGCTCATGAAATTGTAGCGCTTTTCAGGGCAAAGAGGAAACCGATATCCGCCCCTAAGCGGCTATTCGCCGCCAAATTCAGGACCATCTGGACAGCGCGGCCGTGGTCGTGCCGAACCTCTGCTTGTCGAGCATGGCAGGGCTATGATAGCCACACGCCGACGCGGCAATTTGCCCTCGTCGGCCGCTTGGGAGCGAACCTGCCGCCAAACGGTTCCAGTCTGGCCAGATGCTTCAGGAGAATTTGTTATGGCGAACGGCAACGGTACCCCTCCCGAGGCGGCGCCTCCCCCGCAGCTCAACGTGCTCGCGCAATACACCAAGGACCTGTCGTTCGAGAACCCCAACGCGCCGAAATCGCTGGGCCCGCAACAGCAGCAGCCCTCGATCAATATTCAGATCAACGTCGGGGCCAACAATATCGCCGAGAACGAGTTCGAGGTCGTACTGTCGATCGAGGGCAAGGCCGATAACCAGGGCACGGTAATGTTCAATTTCGAACTCGCCTATGCCGGCGTGTTCCGGATCCAGAACGTGCCGCAGGAAAACCTGCATCCGCTGGTGATGATCGAATGCCCCCGGCTGTTATTCCCGTTCGCGCGCGAGATCATCGCCACGGCGGTGCGCGACGGCGGCTTCCCGCCGCTGATGCTCGATCCGGTTGATTTCGTCGGTCTGTACCGGCAGAACATGGAACGCCAGGCCGAGCAGATCAAGCCGAGCTGACCTGACGCCATTTCTTTTCACGAAATGACCCAAGGTCCTTCGCAGCGGTGAGGGGCCTTGGGTTTTTGTTTTGGGTTTTTATTCGCGGCGTCTTTTCACGCAGCCGCTACAGGCACAGCGCTATTCCGGCGCGCTGTCGGCGTATTCATGCCAGATCGGCTTGTCGCTGAGCGTGGCGACAAACGTCCGGTGCGCGGCGCGCTCGTCCTCGGTGAGGCGCGGGGCAAGCGGCACCGGCCGCTGACGGCGCGGCGCATCGCTGACGCCATGACCGCGTGACGCGCCGGTTTCGGTCAGGATCAGTTGCGACTGCCGCGCGCCGATCAGATCGATATAGACCTCGGCCAGCAGTTCCGCGTCGAGCAGCGCGCCGTGCTTGGTGCGGTGGGAGTTGTCGATCGCATATCGCGAACATAAATCGTCCAGCCGATTGGACACGCCGGGATGCTTGCGGCGCGCCAGTAGCAGCGTATCGACCAGCCGGTCGCGCGGAATCGCGGTGCGGGACATCCGGCCGAGTTCGGCATTGATGAACCCGATATCGAACGATGCGTTGTGAATCACCAGCGGCGCGTCGCCAATGAATTCAAGAAACGCATCGACAACGTCCGCGAATTTCGGATGTCCCGCAAGAAAATCAGTCGACAGGCCATGCACCGCGAACGCCTCCTCGGGCATGTCGCGCTCGGGATTGATGTAGCAGTGATAGACCTGCCCGGTCGGCATCCGGTTGAAGATTTCAACGCAGCCGATTTCCACCAACCGATCGCCACGCAGCGGATCGAGGCCGGTGGTTTCAGTATCGAGAACGATTTCGCGCATGACTCTCCAAGTCCGCTCTAAATCAAACGTGGGACGGCGAATCAGGCTCGCCGCCGCGGCAGTTTAGCAACCTCGTCGAGGATTTCGCGGACACGGATGCGCACCGGATCAAGTCCGTGGGACGTATCCACGATAAAATCGGCGCGCCGGCGTTTCTCGGCATCCGGCAATTGCTTGGCGAGGATCGCGTCCAGCTTCTCCGGCGTCATGCCGTCGCGCGCCAGAATGCGCTCGCGCTGCACGTCAGGCGCCGTGGTCACCACCACCACGGCATCGACGCGATTTTCGCCGCCGGTTTCATACAACAGCGGAACATCCACCACAGCCACAGACGCGCCGGACTTCTCGGCGTCGTCAAGGAATTGCTGATGATGTGCGCGCAGCATCGGATGTACGATGCTTTCCAGCTGCTTCATCGCCTCGGCATCGTGCACCACGCGCGGCGACAATAACGCGCGATCGACTTTCCCATTCACTGTCGTTCCCGGAAAAGCGGCCTCGATCGCCGCGGCCGCCTCACCCTCGTAGAGACGATGCACCGTGGCATCGGCGTCGTAGACCGGCACCCCCGCCTCGGCGAACATCTTTGCCGTGGTGGATTTTCCCATGCCGATCGAGCCGGTCAGCCCCAGTATTCGCATCGATATGCTCCTAAAAACGAAGGCAATCCTGACTTCGCAAGAATGCCAATAGCGGCAGCAACGGCATCCCCAGAATCGTGAAATAGTCACCTTCGATCCGCTCGAACAGATGGACGCCGAGCCCTTCGAGCTGGTAGGCGCCGACGCTCCCCCACACCGCATCGCCAGCCTGGGCGAGATAAGTGTCGATAGTGTCGCGGCTCAATGGTCGCATCGTCATCCGCGCGGTGCTGACGTGGGAGAACAGCACCTGTCGGTCGAGGACGACCGCAACCGCGGCATGCAGTTCGTGCGTGTTTCCGGCAAGCTCCGCGATCTGTTCGGCGGCCGCGGCGTGGTCCGCCGGCTTACTGAAACGCTGCGCACCCAATGCCAGCGTCTGGTCCGCGCCGATCACGTAACGGCCGGGATACAGCGCCGACACCGCGGATGCTTTCGCGCGCGCCAGACAATCCGCCACCTCTTGCGGCGACGTCAGTCCCGATTCCATTTCGACGGCACGTTCGTTGAGTTCAGCCGGTATCACCTCGAAAACAATGCCGGCGCCGGCAAGAACCGCCTGCCGGGCGCGGCTTTGCGACGCCAGAATCAGCGGCGGCTGACCCTGCGCCAGCATCGTTCCCGCACCCGTCATTCCGGCACTCGCTGCCGCTGCCGGTCGGCGTAAAGCTTGATGACGGCGGCGGCGGTTTCCTCGATCGATCGCCGCGTGACGTCCAGCAAGGCCCAGCCATGCTTGGCGCTGAGCCGGCGCGCGGCGGCGACTTCGTCCGTCACCGATTGCTTGTCGGTGTAGATATCGTTGGCGGAATGCGCGCCGATGCTAAGCAGTCGGTTCTGCCGGATCTGGATCAGCCGTTCGGGCGTCGCATGAAGGCTGACCACCAGCGGCTTCTTCAGTCCTTCCAGTTGCGGCGGAATCGGAACGCCGGGCACCAGCGGCACGTTCGCGGTGCGGATGCCACGATTGGCAAGATAGATCGACGTCGGCGTTTTCGACGTGCGCGACACGCCGACCAGCACCACGTCCGCCTCCTCCAGCCCTTCGACGTGTTGGCCGTCGTCATGCATCATGGTGTAGTTCAGCGCATCGATCCGCTTGAAATAATCCGCGTTCAGCGTGTGCTGCGCGCCGACCCGGCCGGTAGTGGTGGCGCCGAGATAGGCGTGAAACAGTTGCATCACCGGGCCGATGATCGACAGGCTCGGAATATTGATCTCCTTGCACTTGTCCTCGAGCCGGTCGACCAGATCTTTCTCCAGCAGCGTGAAGAGGACGATTCCCGGCGCCTCTTCGATTTCCGTCAGGACACGGTCGAGTTGCTTCTGGCTCCGCACCAGCGGGTAGACATGCTCCACCGGCGTCACGTTGGCATATTGCGCGGCGACGGCACGCGCCACCGTGATCAGTGTTTCGCCGGTCGAATCCGACACCATGTGAAGATGGAAATAATTGCCTGTGGTCGGCACGCGAGTGATCCAATAGCCCTGTGTGTTGTGTGAATCAGTGTGGAGGATTCACTGGATCTTTACCATCGGCCGGCCGCTCCGGGATAACCGGGATTGTTCTGCACAGGCGTGCCTGCGTGGATAAGATTCCATGCGGTGGGGAGTCTAGCGGGAATAGTCCGCTTTGTCGCTTGATAACTTTGCCCTGCGAGTCCGCAACCGATTGAAAGTCGGGACTATATTTGAACTGACCGCTTCGTCGGGAAAAGCGGTGACAATTTCGCTTCGACCTTGGACAAGGTGGGAGAGAATTGGCCGGGCGCAATCCACTGTCACTTAGACTCAAACCTAAGATTCTAGAAATATTGATTTGGAAAGAGCGGCCCTGCGGATATTGATAAACCCGACGTCCATCGGGCTCATCACAACTCGCATCCGACAATCGCATCACCGCGAAACGGTTCCGATCGACATCGCTTTCAGACGCCACAATGAGACTTGCAAATGTACGAATGGATCAAGGCCTTCCATGTCATTGCGGTGATTTCCTGGATGGCCGGCATGCTCTACCTGCCGCGTTTGTTCGTCTACCACTGCGACGCCGAGGTCGGTTCCAAGCAATCCGAAACCTTCAAGGTGATGGAACGGCGATTGCTGAAAGCCATCATCAACCCTGCGATGACAGTGACCTGGGTGCTGGGTTTATATCTGGCATGGAGCGGACACTGGTTCCTGAGCGGCTGGTTTCACGTCAAGCTGTTCCTGGTGCTGGTGCTATCGGGCATCCATGGGCTGTTTACCCGCTGGGTGCGCGAATTCGGTCAGGACCGAAATACGCGAAGCCAGAAATTCTACAGGATAATCAATGAAATACCGACGGTTCTCATGATCGGTATTGTCATCATGGTGATCGTCAAGCCGTTTTGACGCAGGTTTTCGCGCGGACGGCTGCTTGCCACGTCTTGCGCGAGGGCCACTGATTTTCTATATTCGTTCCATCCCACCCCACGCAGGCGGATGTGGTTGTCGTCCGAGAGCCAAATGGCATCGGCCGCCACATCGGGTTTGAAGCCCTTCCGGCACCTTCCTTGCTTCAGATCTGCGGAAACGCTGTCAGGCATTCCGCATTTTCAAAAGCCACCTTCGATTTCCTCCTTCCTATTTTTCTACAGGACCACCCCCATGCGGGAAATGAAACTCCAGGACCTCAAGGCCCAGACTCCCGGCGAACTCGTGACGCTGGCCGAAGAGCTTGGCGTCGAGAATGCCAGCACCATGCGCAAGCAGGAGCTGATGTTCGCCATCCTCAAACAACTGGCTATCCAGGAAACCGACATCATCGGCGAAGGCGTCGTCGAAGTGCTGTCGGACGGCTTCGGCTTCCTGCGCTCGCCGGACGCCAACTATCTGCCCGGCCCTGACGACATTTACGTCTCGCCGTCGCAAATCCGCCGCTTCGGCCTGCGGACCGGCGATACCATCGAAGGGCATATCCGCAGCCCGAAGGAAGGCGAGCGTTACTTCGCGCTGCTCAAGGTCAATACGCTGAACTTCGAGGATCCGGAGAAGTCCAAGCACAAGGTTAATTTCGACAACCTGACGCCGCTGTTTCCGGACGAGCGCTTCAAGCTCGAAATCAACGACCCGACCCGCAAGGACCTGTCGCCGCGCGTGATCGATATCGTTGCGCCGATCGGCAAGGGCCAGCGTGCGCTGATCGTGGCGCCACCGCGCACCGGCAAAACCGTGCTGATGCAGAACATCGCGCACTCGATCACGGCGAACCATCCGGAATGCTACCTGATCGTGCTGTTGATCGACGAGCGGCCGGAGGAAGTCACCGACATGCAGCGCTCGGTGAAGGGCGAGGTGGTGTCCTCGACCTTCGACGAGCCGGCGGTGCGTCACGTCCAGGTCGCGGAAATGGTGATCGAGAAGGCCAAGCGCCTGGTCGAGCACGGTCGTGATGTCGTCATCCTGCTCGACTCGATCACGCGTCTCGGCCGCGCCTACAACACCGTAGTTCCGTCCTCCGGCAAGGTGCTGACCGGCGGTGTCGACGCCAACGCGTTGCAGCGACCGAAGCGCTTTTTCGGCGCCGCGCGTAACATCGAGGAAGGCGGCTCGCTGACCATCATCGCGACTGCGCTGGTCGATACCGGCAGCCGCATGGATGAAGTGATCTTCGAAGAGTTCAAGGGCACCGGCAACTCGGAACTGATCCTCGACCGCAAGGTCGCCGACAAGCGCACCTTCCCGGCCATCGACATTGCTCGTTCCGGCACCCGCAAGGAAGAACTCATCACCGATCCGCAACTGCTCAAGAAGATGTATGTGCTGCGGCGCATCCTTAATCCGATGGGCACCATGGACGCCATCGAGTTCCTGCTCGACAAGCTGCGCAACACCAAGAACAACAGCGAATTCTTCGATTCGATGAATACCTGACGCTGCAGATTACAGCCCTCGAAATACAAAGGTCCGCGAGAAATCGCGGGCCTTTTCGTTTGATGACGATCTGGCGCGAGCCTTTTCGGGACCAGCGCGACCTACGATCAGTCATATCGCGATATCGAACCGGCTGATGTTTGCGACGTTTCTCCATGCCCTGCCCTATGGGATCAGTGCGGTACTTTGTCTGATCGTACTGGTCGGATTCTGGCGCGGCCTGACGTTGCCGCCGCACAAGGACGGGCACCGTCCACGCCGCAGCATCCATTGGTGGTACGGTCCGCGCGATTGACGATATCGCCGGCTATCGTTGCGCGACGAGTTCGATCAATGTCTGTGGTGTCGTCACCGGCAGCGAGCAGCTTTGCTGGCGGCAGACGAAAGCCGCTGCGCCATTGACGCTGGCCGCCTTGGCCCGTGCCGGATGATCCTGCGGCAGCAAATCGGCGCGTGGCGCATGAAGAACGATGGTTGCGGCATGCGGCAATCGCCGCGCTGCGGCAACAAGTACATTGGCTTCGTCGCCCTCGCCCACTACGACAACCTCAGCGCCGGTCAGATGAAGGTCGAGCGCGTTCAGCAGCGACAGATGGCCGAACATGTTTTCGACCGCGCGCGGCAACAGCGCCGCGAACAGCGCGTCGGTTTTGATTCGCCAACGATCGTTACCATCGAGCACCGCCAATCGCACCAGGTTCTGCGCGATCAGGCCGTTGTGGTTTGGAATCGCATCGTCGACGCTGGAATGCGGACGAACGATCAAGCCTTCGGCGTCGTCGGCGGTGAGATAGTAGCCGCCGTGTTCGGCGTCCGCGTAATGACGATCCAGCATATCCTGCCAAGCGATCGCCTGCTGCAGCAACGATGCTTCGCCGGTTGTTTCGTGCAGCGCCAGCGCGGCGCGGATCATCGCGGCGTAGTCGGATGCAAGGCCGGGAATGAGCAATTGTCCGGCGCGCCATGAATGCCCGAGGCGGCCATCGCGTGTCATGGTGCTGGCGATGAACCCGAACGCACGTCGTGCGAGATCGTTCCATGCCGGTTGGTCGAAGACGACGGCCGCGCGTGCCAGCGCTGCGATCGTCAAGCCGTTCCAGTCCGCCAGCACCTTGTCGTCGAGGCCGGGACGAATACGCGTTGCGCGGCGCGCTAATAGTTTCTCCCGCAACGTTCGCATATGGTCGTCCTCGTCATTGCCGAGATCGATGGTCTTGAGACGATTGGGAATGTTGTGGCCTTCGAAATTCCCATCTGCGGTGATGTCGTAGCGCGCGACGAAATCGGCGGTGTCCTCGCGACCCAGAACATCTTCGATTTCCGCCAGCGACCAGACGTAGAACTTGCCCTCCTCGCCTTCGGAATCGGCGTCGAGCGACGACGCGAATGCGCCCTCCGCCGTCGTCATCTCGCGTATCAGCCAGCTAACGGTTTCCTGTGCGCGTTGCGCATAAAGCGGATTCGGCGCGCGCGCATGTTCGAGCGCCAACAGGTCGAGCAGTTGCGCGTTGTCGTAAAGCATTTTCTCGAAATGCGGCACCAGCCATCGTTCGTCGACGGAATAGCGCGCGTAGCCGCCGCCGAGATGATCGTAGATGCCACCCTGGCTGATATGCGTCAGTGTCAGGTTGGTGGTGATAAAGAAGCGCTCGTCGCCGCTGCGTGCGCCGCCGCGCCACAGGAATTCCAGCATCGCGCATTGCGGAAATTTTGGCGCGCCGCGCAGGCCGCCATTCACCGGATCGGTGGCGCGTGCGATCGACGTTGCGGCGTTGTTCAGTTCACCGACGCCGAGTTGTGCCGCCGCATTGCCGCGCGATCGTTCCGCGAGTTTGGCGAGCAGCGCATCGCGGTTCTGGATGATCTTGTCCGGCTCGTCGCGATACAGCCGTGACACGGTACGCAAGAGATCGGTAAAGGCCGGCCGGCCATATTGCGCCTGTTTGGGAAAGTAGGTGCCGCCCCAGAACGGCTCGCCATCGGAGGTGAGAAACATTGTCAGCGGCCAACCGCCCTGCTCGCCCAGCAGATGCAGCGCATTCATGTAAATCTGATCGATGTCCGGCCGCTCCTCGCGGTCGACCTTGATGTTGACGAACAGCTCGTTCATCACCTTCGCGGTCGCCTCGTCTTCAAAACTCTCGTGCGCCATGACGTGGCACCAGTGGCACGCTGCATAGCCGACCGACAGCAGGATCGGCTTGTTGGTGCGCTTCGCTTCCGCCAATGCGTCCGGACCCCATGGCCACCAGTCCACCGGGTTATGCTGGTGTTGCAGCAGATAAGGACTTGTCTCGCGTGAAAGCCGGTTGGTGTGCGTTGAAGCCTCGGTCATGCTGCGGCCTTCCGGTTGCGATGGGATGACGATGCGTGGTTGCATCGAGCGTCACGGTTGTTGAATAGATAGGCCATGCATCCGCGAGAACAAACCATCTTCGCTCTGTCGTCCGGCCGGCCGCCGACCGCGATTGCCATTGTGCGCGTCTCCGGTGCGCGCGCGGGTCACGTATTGGAGACGCTCGCGGGCAAGCGACCAGCACCGCGCGTCGCGACGCGCGTGCTGCTGCGCGATGCCCAAGGCGAAGCCATCGATGACGCGGTGGTGCTGTGGTTTCCGGGCCCTGCGAGTGCGACCGGCGAAGACGTCGCCGAGTTTCACGTCCATGGCGGTCGCGCGGTGCTGGCGGCGTTGTTTGCGGCGTTGTCGATGTTCGACGATGTGCGGCCGGCAGAGCCGGGCGAGTTCACGCGACGCGCGTTCGAGAACGGCAAGATCGATCTCACCGAAGCCGAAGGGCTCGACGATCTGATTCACGCCGACACCGACCGGCAGCGACGTCAGGCGCTGCGGCAATTGCAGGGACTGCTTGGCGACAAGGCGCGCGACTGGCGACGGCAGATCATCGAGGCGGCCGCACTGGTGGAAGCGGGGATTGACTTCGCCGAAGAAGGCGATGTGCCCGAACAACTGCTGGCGCCGGCATTGGCGAAGATCGCGGTGCTGAAGGACGAGATCGAGCAGGTGCTGGCCGCGTCGGCGCATAGCGAACGTTTGCGCGACGGGCTGGTGGTGGCAATTGCCGGTGCGCCCAACGTCGGCAAATCGACGCTGATGAATGCACTGGCGCGACGCGAGGTGGCGATCGTCTCGCCGCACGCCGGCACCACGCGCGATGTGATCGAGGTGCAGCTCGATCTCGGCGGCTATCCGGTGACGTTGATCGACACCGCGGGAATTCGCAAGACCAATGATCCGGTGGAGCAGGAGGGCGTGCGGCGCGCGAGGGCGAGGGCAGGGGACGCAGACCTGGTGTTGTGGCTGATGGATGATCGGCCGTTGGCCGATATGCCGATGGACGACGTCGTGGGTGCCGCCCCGCGCTGGCTGGTGCGCAACAAGGTCGATCTCGATACCGGTTTGGAGGTCGAAAACGGGATCGGGATTCTTGCGGCAGGACAGCGGCCGTTTGGCGGCGGCATTGCGGCAGACGATTCGGCGTCGGATTGCCACTTTGCGATCTCGGCGGAGCGGGGCGATGGAATGCCCGATCTTGTCGACGCGATCCGGAAGTATGCGGAATATTATTTCGCAGCGGGCGAGTCCGGACTGATCGGACGGGCGCGCCACCGGGAATTGCTGCGCACAACGGAGGATATGCTGCGACGCAGCATTGAAGCAAAGGACCAAGGGGAGGAGCTGGTCGCGGAGGAACTGCGGGCCGCGGCTTTTGCCCTGGGTCGGCTTCTCGGTCGCGTGGACGTGGAGGATTTGCTCGACGTGATTTTTCGCGACTTCTGCATTGGCAAGTAATATCCTAGAACATAGAAATAATTGTACATTCATTTTATAAGAATGATGTTTTATGGGCTGGATTCTCGCGTTTGAAAGTTGTGCGATAAGGAGCGCAGTGGTCTTTTCGAGGTGCCGCAAATCCTGCCGCAGAGCAGACCCTGTCGCAGATTCCTGACCCTCAACCGGATGCGGTGCTCAAAATGGTCGGGCTCGTCGGATTGCCTTCTTTACTCAAGGAATTCCGCTGCCATTTGTGTTTCACGTGAAACACCGCCCCGAACCATGGAATCCCGTGGCTGGTTGTGAGCCGTCGCGAAAGATATCAACGCACCTCCGGGAAGCGACGCGCCAGGTCGGCTCTGGCATCGAAAGCCGCCAGACGGATGACCTGTTTCACGTGAAACAGCGCTAAACCAATCGACTTCCGGTTTCCGCTTTCCCCGACGCGGATCTCGCGATAAAACGCGGCCCATCAACTCAACCTCAACGCGGATACGCCGTTGGCAGACGCATACGATGTGATC
>JBARXT010000059.1:0-17093 GCA_049647485.1 Xanthobacteraceae bacterium | reverse complement strand
GCGCAGTGCTCCCATTCCGGTTTGGCCGATGAAAGCCAACCGGTCGAGGGGGGTGAGAAGTCTGAAATCGTAACCGAGTTTTTGTAGGTGGCGATCCAGCAGAAGGCGTCCCCAGCCATCGGGCAAGCTGTCGTTGAACATTCCGTGCAAGCCTCCAAACGGCGCATACGGCGCTTCCTTCGCGCCCTCCGCAACTGGAAGCTTGAACGGTGAGATGGCGAGACGTCTCGCCGAAAAGTCAGGGTGGTATTCGAAGTAAGCGCGGCGCTCTTCTTTGCTCCACGCCAACGTTCCTACGTCGATCCGTTGTCTGTAAAAATCTAACGAGACCGACAGCTTTTGAATGCCAAGAAAAGTCGTTTTGCCGTCTGGCTTCGTCACTTTCTTCCTCCTCTCAGCCTAGGCGGCTTGGAGATCACGTCATCGATTGACTTGCGCACCTTGGAAGGAAAAAGGGTCTCGAACTGTTGTTCGGCTTCAAGTGCGAACGCTATGGCAATCAGAAACTCCACTGAAGATTTACCGGTGTGCTCGAACCTCTTGAGAGACCCCAAACTCACTTGTGCTCGAGACGCCAGACCTTCTTGTGTTAGATTGGCCTCCAAACGCCTCCGTTTCGCTCGGTGAGCGATCCCGATGGCAACCTCATGAGGCGTAGTTAGTTTAAGGGATAACATGATAGCCACTAATCTCGTTTTTTACTATTAAGGGATACTATAATATCCACTATATATCAAGGTGATTGCGTGAGCATAAGGGCGTTGGACTGCCAATTCACTTGATTGTTTCATCATATGATACCATATGCTGCCTCAGTTGATATGGAGGACATCATGCGCGGTTTTGAAAACATCGCTGGAGTTCTGGGACTACCTCCCAATGACAAGGTGGCCGCATCGCCACTCAATCTCGTTGCCAAAATCGAACGCGGGCTTCCGTTCAAGGTGGTTGATAGGGTCGCTTGTCTGCTTGCGCCGGACGACACTCATTTCAAGTATGTATTGATTCCCAAGCCGACCTATGATCGCCGGAAAGGCGGCAAACTCTCTCCAGATCAGGGGACGAGAATGGCCAGAATCGCCCGGGTATGGGCGCTTGCGGTCGACGTCTGGAAGAGCGACGCCGATGCCCGGAATTTCCTTTTCCGGCCGCACGCGATGATCGAGAACAAGCGGCCTTTCGACGTCGCGCTTCAGAGCGAGTTCGGAGCGGAGTTGGTTCTCGATATTCTCGGTCGCCTGAAGTACGGCACCGCCGCGTGACTGCGCAAATCCTTGATCGCGGTCTAACCTGCTTCCGGATTGGCGATCCAGATGGTGACTGTCCGATTTTCGACGCCACAGGATCGACAATAGCCCCTGGGCGCTGGAATACGTCAGGTAGCCCTCTCATATACGCCAGCGAGCACTATTCGACGGCCGTGCTCGAAAAGCTAGTTCACGGGAGCGGACGGTTGCCTCCGAACCAGCACTTCATTGCGATCACCATCCCGCGTGGGCTCACTTATGAGGTAGTCTCGACGTCCGCCATGCCGGGCTGGGACAAGATGCCCGCGGCATCTAGCAAGGCGTTCGGCGAGAAATGGTGCCATCAAAGGCGCAGCGCAATCTTGCTTGTTCCCAGCGTCGTGGCGCGGGTTGAACGCAATATTCTGATCAACCCGGCCCATCCGGAATTCAGACACGTAACCTGTAGCCCTCACGAACCAGTTCATTGGGACAACCGTCTGTTTAAATGAAGACGGCCAATGTTGCCGCGCATCAGGAAGGCATCTACTTTCTTGCTCTCCGAACATTTCAAATCACCTGATCGAAATTCATCCGGTTCGCCAGCTTTTCCCCGCTTCCTTCCGCTCGCTGTAACGATCCGTTAGATATCCGGAGACGCCGCGCGTCAACAGGGTGAACTTCATCAGTTCTTCCATGAAGTCGACGATTCGGTCGTAGTAGGGCGACGGTTTCATCCGCCCGCTCACGTCGAACTGTTCGTAAGCCTTGGCGACCGAGGACTGATTGCCGATGACGTCGGGGAGGCGCATCGGCGTTCGCTCAAGCGACACCTTCGCGTGGTAGATGAAGGCGATTGTCCTCGGGTGCCACCAGGAGAATGTCCCCCGCCTCCTCGCGCAGCCTGTCATTGGTCATCGCCTCGACCTGGAAGATTGCCTCAGGGTCGGCGGGATCGGCGACGGCCTCAAAGAGATTGATGGGTGGAAACCGGCTCGGCACGATTCGAAAGCAGGCGCGCCATTCGATCTTTGCTATTGGTGGGTTGTCCGTCATCAGCCGTGCTGCGCATCGACATACTGGCGAACGACATAGAGGTCCGCGACATTGCCGGAGGTCATGCGATCAAGCGCCGACCGACCGCCGAAAATCCCGGCGGTATTCGACTTCCGAATCCACTGATCGGCCGTTCTCGGAAGAAGAATATGCAATCCCTTGTAGATGCCGAGAACGTAGGAAATACGTTCCAGAGCGTCCTTGGGGATTGTGGCGACGACACCGCGCTTCCAAGACTGGAACCTAGACCGGCTCTCAAGCCCAAGCAGGCGCATCTGCTCTTGCTCCTGGAGCTTCCAAGCCTCGGCTATCCGAAAAAACGTTCGGAGGGCGGGACCGGTCAGATCCTTGCGATCCATTGCCCTGGCCGTTGATGCATTGGGCATTGTCCGTCTCCTCATGAAACTCAACATATCATGAGACTCACATAACGTTCATATTCTGCATAAAAAGATATTGCCAGATAATGAACATCAGGACTTATTCTCGGAACAAACCTGTCGCCATTCGTCGACCCAATGCTCTGCATGTGCCGCCGTCGGGCTCATCCCGCGACAAACATCAATGCGAGGAGTGCGCCGCAAAGCGTCGCCCGGCTTCGCACACCGCGCGCACCATGCGACGCGGCCGCGTCAGCTCCACACGTCCTTCGCGACATTAACGGCCAGTGTCAGCTTGGCCCACTGCTCGTCTTCCGACAGCACGTTGCCCTCTTCCGTCGAAGCGAAGCCGCATTGCGGCGACACCGCAAGCTGTTCCAGCGGCGCGAACTTCGCGGCTTCCCGCAAGCGGCGCTCGATGTCGGCCTTGTTTTCCAACTCGCCGAACTTCGAGGTGATGACCCCGACCACGACCACCTTGTTGCCCTTGGGCAGGAAGCGCAACGGCTCGAACCCGCCGGCGCGATCGGAGTCGTATTCGAGAAAATAGCCGTCGTAATTGATCTTGCCGAGCAGCGTTTCCGCCACCGGCTCGTAGCCACCGGATGAAATCCAGGTCGAGCGGAAATTGCCGCGACACACGTGCGTCGTGATGGTCATGTCGGCCGGACGCTCGGCGATGGCGTAGTTGATGACGCGGGCATAAATTTCCTGCAGGCCATCTGGATTGTCGCCGCGCTCACGCGACTTCTTCAGTTCTTCCTGCGAGCACAGATAGGCCCACACGGTGTCGTCGAACTGCAAATACCGACAGCCCGCATCGTAGAATGCCTTCACCGCCTTGCGATAGGTCTTGCCAAGGTCTTCGAAGAACGGTTCGAGGTCGGGATAAACCTCCTTCGAGATCAGGTTGCGGCCGCCGCGGAAATGCAGCACCGCCGGCGAGGGAATCGTCATCTTGGCAGTGACGCCCGCCGCATCGGCGTGCTTCTTCAGGAAGCGGAAATGATCGAGCATCGGATGATCGTCGGGGAAGTCCACCTTGCCGATCACGCGCACCGCATCGTGGCGGGTCTGCACGCCGGCGAACTGAATGCCGAGCTCCGGGTGAAACAGCTCGCAACCGACTAGATCCTTGAGGAAGTCGAAGTGCCACCACGAACGACGAAATTCACCGTCGGTCGCAAGCTTCAAACCGATCGACGCCTGCTTGTGTACGACCTTCTCGATCTCGCTGTCCTCGATCTTGCGCAGGTCGTCCGCCGAAATCTCGCCCTTCTCGAGTTTGGCGCGCGCTTCCTTGATGCGCGGCGGGCGCAACAGGCTACCCACTTCATCGGCGCGAAACGGCGGTTTTGTTCGTTGCATTGTTCTTGCTCCCGAGATCGTAATGGACTGTTCTTCGTCGCCGCAAACGTAGCGAAGCCACGTCGCGACAACAAGCGTGTTACGCCTTTCCTCCGACACCGAGGAAACGCTCCAGCGGTGCAGAATCCACCTGCAACGCCGCACTCAACGCCTCATGGACGATGGTTCCACGATCGAGGATCACCACGCGGTCGGCAAGACGGAGGATCCTGTGGGCGTTCTGCTCGACGATGATCGTGCAGATGCCGCCGGCGCGGGTGATCGCGCCGAGCGCCGCCAGCAATTCATCGACGATGATCGGCGCGAGCCCTTCGGTTGGCTCGTCGAGCAACAGCACCTTGGGATTGAGCGTCAGCGCGCGGCCGATCGCCAGCATCTGCTGCTCGCCACCGGAGAGTTGATTGCCAAAATTCTTGCGCCGCTCCTTGAGACGCGGAAACATGGTGTAGACCCGCTCTACGTCCCACGGGCCGGGCTGCGCCACCGCCGTCATGTTTTCCTCGACGGTGAGCGAACGGAAGATATTGCGCTCCTGCGGTACCCACCCGATGCCGACACGAGCCCGCTGGTCGGAGCGCAGCGGCGTCAGATCGGTTTCGCCGAGTTGGATGGTGCCGCTGAAGCGGCGCGTGGCGCCGACGATGGAATTGATCAATGTGGTCTTGCCGGTGCCGTTGCGGCCGAGCAGCGCCAGCACCTCGCCATCCGCGAGCCGCAAGGTCATATCCGGCAGCACCACGGCTTCGCCATAACCGGCGCGCAGATTGTCTATACTCAACAGATCAGGCATCGGTACCCTCACCGAGATAGACCGCCTTGACGCGCGGGTCGCGTGCCACCTCGTCCGGCGTGCCTTCCACCAGCAACGCACCATTGACCAGCACCGAAATGCGATCCGCGAACGAAAACACGAGGTCCATATCGTGCTCGATCAGCAGCACCGTCACCTCGCGCGGCAGGCTCGCGACAGCGGCGAGAATGTCATGACGCTCGCTCTGCGGCACGCCGGCCGCCGGCTCGTCGAGCAGCAGCACGCGCGGCCTGGTAGCGATGGCAAGCGCGATCTCCAACAGCCGCTGCTTGCCGTAGGGCAATTTACCGGTCGGCTCGTTCATGACGTCGAGCAGATGGAAGCGCGCAAGGTTCTCGGCGATCTCCGCGTTGACATCGGCACGCGTTCCCATGCGCCGCCACCAGTCGCCGCCATGGCCGAGCCGTTCCGACACCGCGAGCCCGATGGTCTCGAGCGGCGTCAGATCGGCGTAAAGCTGGTTGATCTGGAACGTTCGCGACAGCCCACGCAACACCCGCGCCTGCACCGTGAGGCCTGCGATGTCCGCGCCCTCCAGCATGATCTTCCCGCCGTTCGGCTTGATCACGCCGGTCAGCAGATTGATCACGGTGGTCTTGCCGGCGCCGTTGGGACCGATCAGCGCATGACGCGCGCCGGCCGCGATCTTCAGCGACAGATCGCGGGTGACGTGCAGGCCGCCGAACTGCTTGTCGAGACCGATGGTTTCCAGCGCGAATGTCATGACGCGCTCCGATCCGAAGTGGCCGCGCCATCGCGCATTGCGACCACGCGTTGCATCAGGAGTCGCGGCAGCCACAGCACGCCGCGATACATCCGCTCGCGGCCGATCAGAACGATCGACACCAGCACCAGCCCGATCCAGAACTGCCAGAACTGCGGCGTCCATGACGAGAACATGTCTTGCAGCACCCGGAACACCACGGCGCCGATCAAGCCGCCGTAGAGATAGCCGGCGCCGCCGATCACCAGCACCAGCAACAGATCGGCGGAGCGCTCGAACGAAAACACGTCGAGCGAGGCCAGCGCCGTGGTCTGCGTGAACAAGGCGCCGGCGATCCCCGCATAGAACGCCGACAACGTATAAATCGCGATCAACCGCCGGTTGACCGGAATGCCGATGGCTGCGGCGCGCAGCGGATTGTTGCGGATTGCACGCAGCGACAGGCCGAACGGCGAATGCACGATCAGGCGCGCCAACAGGAACAGCACGAACAACACCACGAGGCAGTAGATGAAGCCGACCTTGCCGAAGATATCGAAGGCAAACAGGCCGAGGACCGGATCGATGACGATACCTTGCAATCCGTCAAAACCACCGGTGATGTCGGAGAACTTGTTGGCGAGTTCGCGCAGCAGCAGCGCGATGCCGAGCGTCACCATCAACTGGCTGAGCTCCGAGCCTCGGATCACCAGGAAGCTGGTCGCGAAGCCCAGAACCGTGGCGGCGAGCCCGGCGACCAACAGCGCCAGGACCGGCTCCTTGACGATGCCGTGCACCGCCAGCAGACCCGCGCAATAGGCGCCGACGCCGAAGAAGGCGGCGTGGCCGAGCGAAACGATCCCGGCATAGCCGAGGATCAGATCGAGCGATAGCGCGAACAACCCAAGCCAGGCCATTTCGGTCAGGATCAGGTAGCGATCGGAAAAAACGAAGATGGAAGCGATCGCGACCAGCCAGAAGGCGGTTTCGCCGTGCCCCCAACGGGCACGTCGCAACGAAATCTCGCCGACGTCGTGATCCGCGCTCATGGCCTGGTCACCGTCGCGCTCTCGGTCCGCTTTTCACTGCCGCTCATGACTCGCTCGCTTACCGCTGCGTGACGCGGCCGAACAGGCCGTTGGGACGCCAGATCAGGATCACGATCATCACCGTATAAATGACGAAGGCGCCGAGTTTCGGCACGTAGTACTTGCCTGCGACATCGGCGACGCCGAGAAGCAGCGAGGCCAGGAACGGACCGGTGATGGTTTGGGAACCGCCGACCGTGACGACGATCAGGAAGTAAATCATGAACTTGAGCGGGAAATACGGATCGAGCCCGAGGATCTCCGCGCCGAGCGCGCCGCCCAGCCCCGCCAGGCCCGATCCGAAGGCGAAGGTCAGCGCGAAAACCTGCGGCACGTTGATGCCGAGACCGGAAGCCGCGCGCGGATCGTCCACCGCGGCGCGCAGGCGGCTGCCGAAGCGAGTATTGGCCAGGGTCAATTGGAGGCCCAGCGTCAGCAGGCCGCAGATCACGATGATCATCAGGCGATAGCGGCCGATTCCGACGCCGAAAATCTGGAACTGACCTTGCAGCATCTCCGGCAGATGGATGAAAATCTGCGACGATCCCATGATGTAGTCCACCACCGTCACCGCCATGAACACCAGCCCGATGGTGAACAGCACCTGATCGAGCGGATTGCGATGATAAAGGTGTTTATAGAGCGTCTGCTCCATGATGATGCCGATCAAGGCGCTGGCGATGAACGCCATCGGCAAGGCGACAAAAAACGGAACGCCGGACTGATTGACCAGCACTGCGCAGATATAACCGCCGGCCATGGCGAACGCGCCGTGCGCCAGATTGACGAAATTCATCAGGCCGAGCGTCACCGCCAGCCCGCATGACAGCACGAACAGCAACATGCCGTAAGCGACGCCGTCGAACAGAATGGTGAGAAGCGTGGTCATGAATGCAGGTTCGCAGCGATAGCCGTCGTCGTGAAGCGTCCGCATCCCTGCGGCCGCCGAAGGGCGACGGCATGACATGATCGCCGCCATCCTTCGAGGTTCGCCGCGAAGGCTCGCATCTCAGGATGACGGCCTGGCCGTTGAACGATCACTTCTTCGTCTTGCCGGGGTCCTTGACGTCCTTGAAGGTTTCGAACTCGATGTTGTAAAGCTCGCCGTCCTTCTTCTCGACCTTGCGGATATAGACGTTCTGCACGATGTCGCGGGTTTCCGGATCGATCGAGATCGGGCCGCGCGGACTTTCCCACTTCATGCCTTTCATTGCCGCGATCAGCGAGTCGCCATCCGCCTTGCCGCCGGTCTTCTTGAGAGCTTCGTAGATCAAGTGGATACCGTCATAGCCGCCGACGGCCATGAAGCCCGGGCGCTGGTTGTACGCCTTCTTGTAGGCCGCGACGAAATCCTTGTTCACCTGCGAGGGGTGCGCCGCCGAATAGATATGCGCCGTCACCGCGCCGAGTGCGGAATCACCCATGCCATTGAGCAGGTCGTCATCCATGACGTCGCCCGGCCCGATCACCTTGATGCCGCTCTTGTCGAGGCCGCGCTCGGTATATTGTTTCATGAAGTTGCCGCCCTGCCCGGCCGGCACGAACACGAACATTGCATCCGGCTTGGCGTCCTTCATGCGTTGCAGGAACGGAGCGAAGTCCGGGTTGGCCAGCGGCACCTTGACTTCCTCGACGATCTGGCCGCCGCCGGCGGTGAAATGCTCGTTGAAAAATTTCAGCGCGTCATGGCCGGGCGCATAGTCGGACGTCAATGTCGCGACCTTCTTGATGCCGTTCTTCGCCGCCCAATCGCCGATGATGGTGGACGACTGGCCCAGCGTGAAACTGGTGCGAACGATATAGGGCGAACGCTCGGTGATGACGGAAGTGCCTGCGGCCATCACGACTTCCGGCACCTTGGCCTGGGTCGCCAACGGGGCGGCGGCGAAGGCCGCCGGCGTCACGCCGAAACCCGCGATGATGCTGACCTTGTCGTTGACGATCAATTCCTGCGCCAGTCGCTTGGTGTTGTCCGGCACCGCGGCGTCGTCCTTCAGGATGACCTCGATCTTCTTGCCCGCGACCGTGTCGCCATGCTGCTGCATGTAGAGTTTGACGGCATTGTCGATCTGCTTGCCGGTGGACGCTTGACCGCCGGTCATCGGCACGATGAGGCCGATCTTCACGGTGTCCTGCGCTTGCGCCCCGATGGCGGAAGCACCCAACAAAAGGCCGGCGACGGCCACTTGGAACAGTGTTTTCTGACGGATGAACATAAAGACTCCTCCCCTCGGCGTCCGCTAATGAACCGAAGCCAGCGTTCTCGCCTGGCACAATTGAAACTTCCCGGGTCGGCATGGACCTGCCGCATTGGACACCGGCATCGACCCAAATGGCTCACAAAAGCACAGGTCGATCAACAGGATTTTAGCCACAAAAAATTGGATAAAACGAATGTTTGGGTGCACCTGCGAACAATTCGATTTCCCATGGGTTATCGCTTCGGGTACGCCCTCAGAGACCTGATTTGGAGCGAACAGACACGGGATGCGCTGGTTCCTGGGCATCGTCATTGCGGCCGTCGCAACCATCGCGACCTATTATGGGTCGGCGCTGTATAGCCTCGCCCACCTGGCAGAGGCCACGCGGACTGGCGATGGCGCCGCGATCGTCGCTCGCACCGACCTGCCCCGGCTGAGTCGCTCCCTGAGCGAGCAGATCGTGAATGCCTATCTGGAGCGCATCGGCGCCAATCGGCGCGTCGGCACAGTGGAACGAATGCTGGTGGGGGGCTATGGCGCGGCCATTGCCGACGCCCTGGTGTCGAAGTTGCTGACGCCCGAGAACCTCACTGAGTTGCTCAAGTCGGGCCAGCTTGCGGAAACGCAGACATCACCGGCACTATCGGGACTGCCGTCCCTCACCGATCTGCAGAAGATCAACCTGCTGACGCAGTTTGGTCGGATCCACTACATCAACGCCGTAAAGCTGAGCATTCGGGTCAGCAAATCCGCCGACCCGGAGCAAGCGACGGCTATCGTCCTGCATCGCAGTTCGCTGACCTGGAAGCTGGCGGGAATCGACCTTCCGCGTAAAGTGCTGCGCGAGATCGCCGCTAGCCTGCCGGCGAAATGATCGTCGACGCCCTCAATCCATGAACACGACCGTCTTGTTGCCGTTGAGGATCACGCGATCCTGAAGATGGTGGCGAACCGCGCGCGCCAGTACTCGTCGCTCGATATCGCGCCCCTTGCGGACCAGATCCTCCGGCGCGTCACGATGACTGATCCGCTCGACGTCCTGATCGATGATCGGGCCCTCATCCAGCGCGCTGGTGACGTAATGCGCCGTGGCTCCGATCAGTTTGACCCCGCGCGCATGAGCCTGATGATACGGCCTCGCACCCTTGAACCCCGGCAGAAACGAGTGGTGAATGTTGATGCAGCGCCCCGACAGTTCTTCCGCCAGCTTGTCCGACAGGATCTGCATGTAGCGAGCCAGCACCACCAGATCGGTCTGCGTCGTTCTCACCAGATCGGAGATGGCCGCCTCCTGCGCGGGCCGGGTTTCGCCGGTAACCGGCAGATAGTGAAACGGGATGTCGCCAAGATCGAGCCCGTTATAGGTTTCGCGCGGATGATTGGAGACGATGGCGGTCGGGATCATCGCCAATTCCCCGGTGCGCCAGCGATACAAAATGTCCGCGAGGCAATGGTCGGATTGCGACACCAGCAGCATGACCCGGCGCCGCGTTGCACGGTCGCGCATCAGCCAGCGCATCGCGAACCGCTCGGCGATGGCGCCGAAACCGGTTTGCAGCGACGACAGGCTTACTGCGAGATCGGCTGGATTGAACACCACCCGCATGAAGAAATGATCCGACTCGACGTCGTTGAACTGCTGTGCGTCAAGGATGTTCTGTCCATTGTGAGCAAGGAAGGTCGATACCGCGGAGACGATCCCCGGTCGATCCGGGCAGGACAGGGTCAGAACAAACTGGGGATCGGGCATGACGTAACCATATGAACGAAGCCGGTCCCAGCCGGCGCGACGCGGCTTGCTCTATCATCCGCTGCGGCTTCGCGCCAATCCCATTTCCAGGCAATCGTTAAAGCGTGCAGCCGAATTTCCGACGTTGCCGTTGAAGGTCGGCCGCCTTGCCGACCGCGCGACTTGACGCATCTGATCGTCCGGACATTATACGTGCAACGAAAAACAAAGGCGGAAACCGATGCCGGATATGCCGTTGACGAATTTGCGCGTGGTGGAAATCGGCACCGGCGATGCGCTCGCCTACTGCGGAAAGCTGTTCTCCGATTTCGGCGCGGAGGTCATCAAGGTCGAGCCGCCCGGCGGCGATCCGGCGCGGCGTATTGCACCGACGGCGAATGCAGGTGACGGTCGCGAGGAAAGCGCCTGCTTCGCCTGGCTCAATACCAACAAGCAAAGCGTCATCGCCGATCTCGCCGAACGCGCCGATGTCGAACGAGTTCGCGCAATGCTCGGTGGCGCCGACCTGCTGCTTGATGGGCGGACGCCACTCGACATCGAAACTTCGCTGCTGCGACACGACGATCTTAAAGCTTCCGATCCGGCGCTGGCGATCACCACGATCTCATGGTTCGGCGAACACGGCCCTTATCGCGACTATGTTGCGACCGATTCAGTATGCCGCAGCCTTGCCGGGCTGGTGAAACTGGTCGGCGCGGCGGAAGGTCCGCCGGTCTTGCCGCGAGACGGCCAGATCGCGGTGATGGCCGGACTGACCGCTTTCATCCCGAGCCTCGCAGGACTCTACGGCCGCGCGCATGGCGCGCGACGATTTGCGGTCAGCGCTTTTGAGGCGATGTTGCAGATCAGCGAGTTCGATACCGGGCTGGCGCTGGAATCCGGCTTCACGCGGCCGCGTATTGCCGTCAACCGCTTCGGACGCGGCTTTCCGGTGGGCAACTTCGCCACCAAACAGGGCTGGCTCGGCGTCACCGTGGTGACCCCGGCACAATGGAACAGCTTCTGCGCCATGATCGGGCTACCCGAACTCGGTCCCGATCCGCGATACTCATCCACGGCGGAGCGATACAAGCATGCCGATGAGTTGAGTCATATCATTCATCCGGTGTTGATGCAGAAAACCGCACGCGAATGGTTCGAACAGGGCATCGAATTGCGGTTGCCGCTCGCCGTCGTGCCGGACATGGCCGAACTGCTGGCGCAGCAGGTCCATCGTGCGCGCGGCGCTTTCGCGCCGGTTCGGATCGGCGAGGCGTCCTTCGACGCACCGGTGCTGCCGCAACACCTGACACGCTCGCGCCCCAAACCCAACGGCGTGGCGCCGCTCGCCGGCGCACACAATGAGGCGTCAGTCGCCTCGCGCGCGCGTCTGGCGACGCGGGCGGCGACGCCCGACGATCCCCAGCCGCTCAAGGGCCTGCGCATCATCGACCTGACCATGGGTTGGGCCGGACCGACGGCGACGCGGCAGATGGGCGACCTCGGCGCCGACGTGATCAAGGTGGAATCGTGCCAATATCCCGATTGGTTTCGCGGCACCGATCCGCGCGGGCCGTATCATCCGGAACGCACCTACGAGAAAACCTATTGGTTCCAGATGATGAACCGCAACAAGCGCGGCATCACTCTCGACCTGACCTCAGACGCTGGACTGGATTTGCTCAAGCGGCTTCTCAAGACCGCCGACGCCGTGATCGACAACTACGCCGCCGACGTTCTGCCCCGCATGGGGCTCGATCCGGCCGCGATGCTCAAGATCAATCCGCGGCTCGTGGTTGTGACGATGCCGGCCTTCGGCACCACGGGGGCATGGAGGGATTGCCGGGCCTACGGCTCGACCCTCGAACAAGCGTCCGGATTGCCTTCCGTAAACGGCAGCGAAGAAGACCCGCCGACCATGCTGCATGCTGCACTTGGCGATCCGTTGGGCGGCGTCAGCGCAGCGGCGGCGCTGATGCTCGGCTTCATGCAGCAGCGCAACACCGGCGAGGGCCAGCATATCGACCTTGCGCAAGTCGAATGCAGCATGCAGTTCACCGCGCCATCGATCATCGAGCAGGCCGCGACCGGCAAAACCTCGCCGCGAATCGGCAATCGCCATCCGCAATACGTGCCGAACGGCTGTTTCCCCTGCCTCGGCGAGGACCAATGGATCGCGCTGGCGATCCGCAGCGACGACGAATGGCCGAAGCTGTGCGACATCATGCATCGGCCCGATCTCGCCGCCGACCCGGCGCTGGAGGCTGCCGCGGGCCGGCGTCTTGAGGAGGATCGCATCGAGGTGGCGATCCGTCACTGGACCATGACGGTGCGTCCCGACCTCGCGATGGTAACCTTGCAGGCTGCCGGCATCGCCGCGGGGGTGGCGCGGCTTCCCGCAGATCTCGCGGGCGATCCTCACCTGATCTCGACCGGACATTGGCAATCCGCCGTGCGCCCTTATATGGGACCGCATCTGTTGCCATCGGTGTCCTATCGCGAGGGCGACGCGCGCCTGCCCTACCCGATCACCCGCCTCGCACCTACGCTGGGTCAGCACAATCACGAAGTGCTAGGCGAGGTACTGGGACTCAGTGCCGCCGAGATCGCGCAACTCGAAGCCTACGAAGTGATCGGCACCAGCGCGACATCGAAGAAGGTCAAGACGAAGGCGGCGTAGGCCGCAAGCATCATCCTCAGACGCAAGCATCGGCGAGCCTCGAAAGATGACGCGCCGCCACAATCCCGCCTTTCGAGGCCGTTGCTGCGCAATGGCGCCTCCGGGATGACGATGACGATTTTGGGCCGCCCTACTCCCCGTAATTGCGCAACCGCTCCAGATCGAGAATGGTCAGACCGCCATACTCAAGCCGCAGCACGCCTTCCTTTTCCAGCGCCTTGAGGCATCGGTTGGCGTTCTGCCGCGACATGCCGGAGAGTGCGCCGATTTCCTCCTGGGTAATGTCGAGTTGGCGGGTGCCATCCGGATACAGGATCGGGTTGAAGAGCGAGGCGATACAGCGCGCCAGCCGCGCCGTCGGATCCAGCATGCGACCGTATTCCAGGAGCCCCATGAAATGGCCGACGCGCTCGTTGAGTTGCGACACCAGGAAACGGTTGAATCCGACGCTGTTCTCGAACAGCCACTGGAACGTCGCACGCTCCATCAAGGCGATCCGGCTGTCGCGCAGCGCAACCGCGTCGTATCGCCGCGTCTCGTTCTTCAGCACCGAGCCTTCCCCGAACCAGGCCCCGGACGTGAGACCGGTAAAGGTCACCGCCTTGCCTGAATGCGAGATCGTTCCGATCCTCACGAGGCCTGAAACCACGCCGGTCCAGTACTCGAACTTGTCGCCACGCATGCAGATGAATTCGTCGGCGGCAAACGCCCTTTCGGTCATCCCGGCGCGTGCGACCTCGATCTCGCGTTCACTCAATCCGGAGGCCCACAGCGCAATGCGTTTGAGATGGTCGGAAGCGATCATGATCCGAGCGGCTTGATTTTACCGCGACAGCACGCTGCGACGGCCACTTGTTCACATTGCAGCGGGAAATGTCGGACACAAGACATTCCGGCAATCGGCTTTGCCATAGACATTATGAAAATCGTTGGACCGCCGCTTGCTGACGGCAGGATTGGCGAAAAACGAGAACAACGACAAGGCACGCGACTAAGGTTGTACTTTAGTGCGACCGGTTTGGTGCCACAACTTGCAATATCATCCGGCGGCATCCGGGCACGGAGGACGCGGCTTGGCGTCCTGAGAATTTACAGGCAAAATCCGTGACTTGAGCGATCTTCACCGACGCCGGGACACGGTTCCAGTCTGGGCATGGCCCACAAGAGCGTCGAAGACGCCGAAAGTAGGGAGGGGAGCGGTGAACGCAACGGCAGACCATGCGCTGGAAGTCCGCGGCGTTTCGCTGCGCTTCGGCGGCGTACGCGCCCTCACCGATGTCAGCTTCGGCGTGCGCGAAGGCGAACTGTTCTCCATCATCGGTCCCAACGGCGCCGGCAAGACCTCGATCGTCAACTGCATTTCCGGCCGCTACCGCCCGACCGAGGGAAAGCTGTTCTATCGCGGACAGGATATCACCGGTCTCAACACCAATGCCCGCCCGGCGCTAGGCATCGGCCGCACTTTCCAGAATCTCGCGTTGTTTCATCATATGAGCGTGCTCGACAACATCATGGTCGGCCGCCATCACCTGTTGAAGAACAACTTCGTCACCGGCTCGCTGTACTGGCTCAGCGGCGCGCGGCGCGAAGAACTCGCTCATCGGCAGAAAGTCGAAGAGATCATCGACTTCCTCGACCTGCAATCGGTGCGCAAGGCAACCGCCGGCACCCTCTCCTACGGCCTGCGCAAGCGCGTCGAACTTGCGCGCGCGATGGCGCTGGAGCCGAAGCTGATCCTGCTCGACGAGCCGATGGCCGGCATGAACTTCGAAGAGAAGGAGGACATGGCCCGCTACATCGTCGACCTCAACGAGGAGTTCGGCATGACGGTGGTGATGATCGAGCACGACATGGGCGTGGTGATGGACATCTCGCACCGGGTCGTCGTGCTGGATTTCGGCAAGAAGATCGCCGAGGGCGAGCCGAGCGCCGTGCTGGCCGATCCGCACGTCCGCAGCGCCTATCTCGGTGAGGAAGACGAGGCGCTAGCGGATCCCGACGACACGCGGCCGCTGGAGGCAAACGCATGACCCGGCAGCCGGCATTCGATTATCACGCCCGCGCCACGCAGGCGCCGACCTTCCCGAAGATACTGCGGCTCAACGCGCGCGAACATGGCGGCGAGGTGGCGCTGCGCGAGAAGGATTTCGGACTGTGGAAGCCGTTCACCTGGGAACAGTACCACGCTCGTACCCGCGATTTCGCGCTCGGATTGATCGAACTGGGTCTCGGCAAGGACGACGTGATCGGCATCATTGGTGACAACCGCCCGGACTGGGTCGCCGCCGAAATCGCAGCCCATGCCATCGGAGGCTTCAGCCTCGGGCTTTATCGCGACGTGCTGGAAGACGAAGCGGCGTACCTCATCAGCTACGGCGAGGCCAAGGTGGTGTTCGCCGAGGATGAAGAGCAGATCGACAAGCTGCTCAGTCTCGGTGACCGTGTGCCGAGCATCCGCCACATCGTCTATTCCGATCCGCGCGGGATGCGGAAATACGATGATCCCCGGCTGCTGACCGCTGACAAGCTGGCCGAGATGGGCCGCGCCCGCGCCGCGGGCGAACCGGACCTTTACGATCGGCTGGTCGATGCCACCGGCGCCGACACCACCGCGATCCTCTGCACCACATCCGGCACCACCGCCAATCCGAAGCTCGCGATGCTGTCAGGCGGCTCGGTGTTGCGCCACTGCGCCACCTACCTCACCTTCGATCCCAAGGGCCCCGACGACGAATACGTCTCGGTGTTGCCGTTGCCGTGGATCATGGAACAGATTTACGCGCTGGGCATGGGGCTTCTGTCGCGAATGAAGATCAACTTCGTCGAAGAGCCCGAGACGATGATGAACGACTTCCGCGAGATCGCGCCAACCTTCGTGCTGTTCGCGCCACGCGTCTGGGAATCGCTCGCTGCCGAAGTGCGCGCGCGGGTGATGGACGCCTCGCCGCTGAAGCAGAAACTCTACGACATCGGCATGAAGACCGGGCTCGCCGCACTGGAGCATGGCAAGCACTCCGTCGTCGCCGATGGACTGCTGTTCCGCGCCCTGCGTGACCGGCTCGGCTTTTCCCGATTGACGTCGGCGGCCACCGGCGGAGCGGCGCTCGGGCCCGACACCTTCAAGTTCTTCCGCGCCATGGGCGTGCCGCTGCGTACGCTCTACGGACAGACCGAAACGCTCGGCGCCTATACCCTGCATCGGGAAGAAAGCGTCGATCCCGACACCACCGGCGTCGCGATGGCAGACGACATCGAACTGCGGATCGAGAAAGCGGATGCCAACGGCGTCGGCGAAATTCTTGTCCGGCATCCCAACATGTTTCTCGGCTACTACAAGAATCCGGAAGCTTCGGTCGCCGATATGCACGAAGGCTGGATGCGCTCCGGCGACGCGGGGTACTTCAACAAAAACCACGAACTCGTCGTCATCGACCGCATCAAGGACATGGCGCAGACACTCGCGGGCGATCGCTTCTCGCCGCAATACATTGAAAACAAGCTGAAGTTTTCGCCCTATGTCGCCGAAGCCGTCGTGCTTGGCGATGGTCGCGACAGCCTCGCCGCGATCATCTGTATTCGTTATTCGATCGTCTCGAAATGGGCGGAGAAGAATCGCATCTCCTTCACCACCTACACCGACCTGTCGTCGCGGCCCGAGGTCTACAAGCTGCTGCACAAGGAAGTCGAAGCGGTGAACGCCACGCTGCCGCCGGCGCAACGCATCTCGAAATTCCTGCTGCTCTACAAGGAACTCGACGCCGACGACGGCGAACTGACCCGCACCCGCAAGGTGCGCCGCAACGTCATCAACGAGAAATACGCCGATATCATCGACGGCATCTATGGCGGCT
>JBARXT010000058.1:0-2352 GCA_049647485.1 Xanthobacteraceae bacterium | reverse complement strand
TCCCCAGCTTCATCAAGTTCTCCTCGGCTAAATAGTGATACCGCCGCCTTCCGGGCATCCCTGCCCGGAAGGCCCCTCTCCGTCCTGCAATCCCTCGTTTGGCGCGGCGAAAGCTGCCACGGCTGGTGTAGATGCTTGCCTTACAAATCCTGATCGACGGTTTCGCCATCAGCGCGCTCTATGCGCTGGGTGCGACCGGTTTCACCCTCATTTTCGGCGTTTCCGGCGTCCTGAACCTGTCGCACGGCGCGATCATGGTTGCCGCTGCGGTGGCTGCCTGGGCCGCCGCCAGCGTCTTCCATCTGGACAGTTATTCCGGCGCGCTGGTCGGCGTCGCCGTTGCCGCGCTGCTGTCGCTGGCCACCTACTTCACGGTGGTGCAGCCGATCCAGCGCTCCAACAAGATTCCGAACGAGGAAAAGGAAATCTTCGTCCTCACCGCGACGCTGCTCTGGGGCATCATGATCCAGGAGGCGATCGCCTACTTCTTCACCAACAACGCCAAGACCGTGCTGCCGATCATCGAGGGTGTGGTCAGAATCGCCGGCATCCGCACGCCGACCAACACGCTGTTCACCGCAGCGGTGTGCTGTCTGGTGATCGCGCTGCTCTGGATGCTGGTCAACCGCACCCGCACCGGCAAGGTGGTGCTGGCGGCATCAATGAACCCGCGCGGCGTCACCATTCTCGGATTTGAGCTGACCAACGTCTATGTCGTGGTCTGGATCATTTACGGCGTTCTGGCCGGCATCGCCGGCGTGCTGTTAGGCATGTTCCTCGGCGTCAGTTCCTACAGCGTGGGACCGCTGACCGCGAGTGCGTTTTCCATCGTCGTGCTCGGCGGCCTCGGCAGCGTCTCCGGATCGCTGATCGCAGCCTTCGTGGTCGGCTATCTCGAAACCTTCACCGCCTACATGATCTCGCCCGCCTACCGCTCGATCCCGGCGCTGCTGTTGCTCGTGATCGTGATGTATATCCGGCCGCAAGGCCTGCTCGGGAGGCGCTGAGATGCTCGGTTTCTTCAAGACGCCCCTGTTCGGGATTTCGCTGATCCTCGTCATCCTCGCGGCAACGCTGCCGTGGTATGTCTCCGGTTACATCCTCGGCCTGTTGACGGTCGCCTATTACTTCGGCGTGTTCGCGATGTCGTGGGACCTGCTGTTCGGGTTCGCCGGCGAAGTGAACTTCGGCCCGACCTTCCTGATCGGCACCGGCGCCTACACCGCCGGCATCCTCAACAATCACTACGGAATGCCGATGTATCCATGCATTGCGCTCGGTGCGGTGGCGGCGGTGATTGCCGGCTTCGTGCTGGCGCTGCCGGCATTGCGGGTGCGCGGCCCCTATTTTGGTCTCACCACGCTGGTCGCAGTGCTGATCCTGCAAAGCTTCATCGTGGTGTTCGCCGATCTCACCGGCGGCGAAATCGGCCTCACGATTCCTGACGTGCTGTCGATCGATGCCGGCGTCAATTACTGGATCGCGCTCGGCTTCATGGTGATCAGCGCCGCGATCCTGTTCGGGCTGTCGCAATCGCCGGTTGGTCTGGTGTTGCAGGCCAGCGGCCAGGACCCGGTGCAGGCCGGTGCGCTCGGCTTCAACATCGTCAAGCACAAGCTGGCGGCGTTTATCGTCAGCGCTTTCTTCTCCGGCCTGTCCGGCGCGCTGCTGGTGTTCTACTTCGGCACCGCCTCGGTCGGCACCGTCGTGGACATCGCGGTCGGCGTGCAGGTGATCGTCGCCGCCGTGCTCGGCGGACGGCGCACCGTGCTCGGCGCGGCGCTCGGCGCCATCTTCCTGATCGTCGCCGGCGAGTTCCTGCGACCGACCGGCGAACTGGCGACGTTCATCGTTTCCGCTGTCGCCCTTGTCGTCATCCTGTTCTTCCCCGGCGGCTTCCTTGGATCGGTGCTGTCACGCGAGGCACGTTCATGAGCAGCACTCAAAGCACCGCACCCGTCCTCGAGGTTCGGGGACTGACGAAAAAGTTCGGCGGCCTCACCGCCGTCAAGAACCTCAACTTCGACGTTCACGGCGGAGAAATCTTCGGCCTGATCGGCCCCAACGGCTCGGGCAAGTCGACCGCCATGAAAGCCATCATGGGCATCGAGCGGCCGACCGAAGGCACCGTGCGCTTTCAGGGCCATGACGTCGCCGGGATGCCCGCGCATCGCATCGCCCGGCAAGGCTTCGGCATGGTGTTCCAGCACTCGCGGCCATTGAACCGCCAGACCGTGCTGGAGAACATCATGGTGGCGCTGTTGCCGGACAGCCTCTTGATGCTGTTTCCCGACAAGGCGCTGGCCGAGCGCGCCAAGTGGATCGCCGAGCGCGTCGGCCTGGGCGAAGTCA
>JBARXT010000057.1:0-5212 GCA_049647485.1 Xanthobacteraceae bacterium | reverse complement strand
CGATATCCGCAGGTGAATGATGGCTGGCAAGAAGTGGCAGGCAGGCGGCAACGGAGCGAATCCTGCTTGGAGCGCGGCGTTTGTTTTAATGACGGTGGTGCCGTTTGCGGCAGCATCGGCGTTGCCTGCTAACTTTGACCAGACGGCTTCGTTCGGAGCGACGGATCCGATCCTGCTATGGCAATTCGTCATCGGCGGTGTGGTGGCTCTCGCCTTTTTGATCGCCATCGTTCTTTGGGCTGTTGCTGCCTTGAATCGGGTCAAGCGCGCATTTTCGCGCGGCACTGCGCTCGTCACCACCGCGCTGAATACACTTAGTCATGGCGTTGTCATCGTCAATCGCCAGGACAAGGTGGTTTTCTGCAACGACCGCTACCTCGAAATTTACGGCCTCACCCGCAGCGACATTGTGTCGGGTATCACCGGTCGCGAACTTTTCGCGCTGCGCCGGCGGCGCGGGATTCCTGAAGCGGCCGACCATGGCGATGCCTATGCCGTGGATACCAATGGCCTGGTTCTGGAACTGACGAATGGTCGCTCGATCCTGGTGAAGCGCTATCGGCTGCTGAACGGCGGTGCGGTTTCGACACACGAGGATTGCACCGAGCAGCGCAACCTCGCGAAGCAACTGGCCTCCGCCAACAGCTTCCTCGAATCCATTATGGACAATGTTCCGGTCTGTATCGCCGCGAAGAGTATCGAGGACGGCCGCTACATCTTCGCTAACAGGGCTTTCGAGCAGTTTTCCGGCTTCTCGCGTGAGACGATTGTCGGACGACGCGCCGACGAGCTTTATGCGGCGAAGACGGCCGCGGCGATCGATGCTGCCGACCGGGCGGCCATGGTATCGCCGAAAAGGCAAACCAGCGGTGAAATTCACATCGAACGTAACGGTCGAAATTGCATTTTGGCGAACAATCGCGTGGTCGTGCGTAACCAGAACAACGAACCCGAATTTCTTGTTGCATTGTTCGACGATGTGACCGAGCGCGCCTCGCTGTCGGAGCAACTGGAAAACGCCAAGGCGTTCCTGGAACTCGTGGTCGACCACATCCCGATCGCGGTGACGGTGGAGAGCATCAACGACCGGCGCTACCTGCTCGCCAACCGCCGCGCCGAAGTCATTCTCAATCGCCGCCGCGAAGACGTCACCGGATTGACCTCGGCAGAGTTGTTCAACGCGCGCGAAGCCTCGGTTATCATCAGCCGGGACAATGCCGCCATCAAGAAGGGCGGGATGCAAACCGAGGAGCATCCGATCAGCACCAAGGATGGCTTGCGGCTGTTCCTGACTCGGCGCGTGACGGTCGCGGGCGAGGCAGGCGGGCCGCAATACCTGATCAAGACGCATGAAGACGTTACCGACCGGCGCCAGACCGAGGCGCGTATGGCGCATATGGCCTATCACGATGGCTTGACCGATCTGCCGAACCGCCCGGCATTCCTGCAGTCGCTGGCCCAGATGATCGAGGCGTGCGACGGAACGGACGAGAAATTTGCGGTCTTGTCGGTCGACCTCGACGGCCTCAAGGAGATCAACGACGTTTTCGGCCACGCGGTCGGCGACAAGCTGCTGGTCGAGGTATCGCAGCGGATTCAGGACGCCGCGCGCGGCGGCGTGGTGGCCCGGCTGAGTGGCGACGAATTCGGCCTTATCATAGATGGCTCGCAGCCCGAGGCTGCGTTGTCCGTGGCTAATCGTCTGGTCGAGACCATGGCGGAGGAATTCCGCATCGATGGCAAGTCGGTTCGTACGGCCTCACTACCGGCATTGCGATCTTTCCGGCTAATGGTACGGACGCGGCTTCGCTGTTGGCGAATTCCGGCGCGGCATTGTTCCGGGCCAAAGCGCGGTCGCGAGGCTCGATCAATATTTACGAGCCGCAAATGGATCGGCAGATTCGCGACCGGCGGATTCTTCATCAAGACCTGTCGATGGCGATCCGTAATGGCGAACTGTCGTTGCACTTTCAGCCGCAGACGCGTGCAAGCCGCGGTGATGTCGAGCGCGAGACCATCGGGTTCGAAGCGCTTGCGCGCTGGCGGCATCCGATGCGTGGCGACGTCCCACCGGGCGATTTCATTCCGCTCGCGGAAGAGAGCGGCCTGATCGTTGAAATGGGCCAGTGGATCTTGCGCGAAGCCTGTCGCGAGGCGGCGTCGTGGCCGAAGCCGCTGCAGATCGCGGTCAACCTGTCGCCGGCGCAGTTCATGCACAGCGACCTGGTGAATTTCCTGCATACGGTATTGCTCGAAACCGGGCTTGCGCCGGGACGTCTCGAACTGGAAATCACCGAGGGCGTGCTGATCGAGGACTTCGATCGCGGCCTCGGTCTGCTACGCCGGCTGAAAGCGCTCGGCGTGTGCATTTCGATGGACGATTTCGGCAGCGGCTATTCGTCGCTGACTTACTTGCAAGCGTTCCCGTTCGACAAGATCAAGATCGACCGGGCCTTCGTGATGAATCTCGGTCACAATCCGCAGTCGGCCGCGATCATTCGCGCGGTCATCGGACTTGGACATGGCCTGCATATGTCGATCGTGGCCGAGGGCGTCGAAACCTACGAGCAACTGTGCTTCCTTGCGGATGAATCCTGCGACGTGATCCAAGGCTTTTTCATCGGCAAGCCGGCGCCGATCGAGCAGTATGCCGCGCTGGTTGGCCGCGCCGAGCCGGAACTGTTAACTGCCGGCCGGAAATTCGGCTGAACCGCGCCGATTGTCCTGCTGCCCGCAGCGTTTTGTCGCGCGGCTGTTGAGCCTTCGCGCATCCCCGGCTACATCATTGTTTCTCGAAATCCAGCCATGCCGGAGGCTTCGGCGAACGGGGTTTCGGCGTGATGGCGAGCGCCGCATCATCGGGGGTAAGGGTGGGGGCACTTTCAGAAACGGCGCTACAGGCGAACGCAGGCGTGGCCTTGCCGCTGCTGCGCATCGACGCGGTCGGGAAACGGTTCGGCGGCTTCACGGCGGTCGATGGCGTGTCGCTTGATATCAAGGCGGGTGAGTTCTTCGCGCTGCTGGGGCCCAGCGGCTGCGGCAAGACCACGCTGCTGCGGATGTTGGCCGGGTTCGAGACGCCGGATTCCGGGCGGATTCTGCTGCATGGCGAGGACGTCGCGCCGATGCCGCCGCACCAGCGCCCGGTCAACATGATGTTCCAGAACTACGCGCTGTTTCCGCACCTCAACGTGCGCGACAACATTGCTTTCGGTTTGCGCCGCGCCGGCATGTCGCGCGCCGAGATTGCTACGCGTGTCGCAGAACTGCTGGCGCTGGTTCGTCTGGAAGGGTTGGAGAAGCGCCGCCCCGAACAACTGTCGGGCGGCCAGCGTCAGCGCGTGGCGCTGGCGCGCGCGGTGGCGCGGCGGCCGCAATTGCTGTTGCTCGATGAACCGCTGGCGGCGCTCGATAAGAAATTGCGTGAAAGCACCCAACGCGAATTGCTGGCCTTGCAGCGCCAGCTTGGCCTCACCTTCATCGTCGTGACCCACGATCAGGACGAGGCGATGACCCTGGCGGATCGAATCGGCGTGATGAACGCAGGGAAGCTCGCGCAGGTGGCGACGCCGCGCCAACTCTACGAAGAGCCGCGTTCGCGGTGGGTCGCCGAATTCGTCGGCGACGTCAATATCCTTGAAGGCCGGATCGAGGCACGCGAGGCGGGCCGCCTGCGCGTGACGACGCAAGGCGCGGGTGTGCTGTCGGCATCGGCGCCGCGCAGTCTCGGTGACGTGGCCAAAGTCTGCGTCGCCATCCGGCCGGAAAAGATCAGGTTGTCACAGCGGGCACCGGCAGACGATTCCGGCGCAACCGCGATGAACCGGCTCGAAGGCGTGGTTGCCGACGTGTCGTATCTCGGCAGCGCGTCGTCCTATACGATCGTGCTCGACGGCGGCGCGTCGCTTCGCGCGTCGCTCGCCAATGCCGCGCGCCTCAATGCGGACGCCTACGGCGTCGGACAGCGGGTGACGGCGTGGTTCGCGCCCGATGACTGCGTGGTGCTGGATCGATGACATGAGCGCGCGCAATATCTTCACACGGCCGGCGCGTCTTGCCGCCATCGCGCCTTACGGCTGGATGGTGCTGTTCTTTCTGGTGCCGTTCGGGTTCGTGCTCAAGCTCAGTCTGTCGCAGGTGGCCAACGCGCAGCCGCCTTATCTGCCGGTGTTCGATCTGGGCGCGGGCTGGCAGGCGCTGGTTGCGGCCTTCGCGGCGCTGTCGCTCGATAACTTCCGTCTGCTGCTCTCGGATAATCTCTACCTGTCGTCGGGCCTGCGCAGTCTCACGGTGGCGGCGACTGCGTCCGCGCTGCTGTTGCTGATCGGTTATCCGATCGCCTATGCGATGTCGCGCCTGCCGCGGCGTTGGCAGCCGTTGGCGATGATGCTGGTGATCGTGCCGTTCTGGACCTCGTTCCTGATCCGCGTCTATGCATGGATCAATATCCTGCAGCATGATGGGTTGCTGAATCAGATCCTGCTGGCGCTGCATATCGTGTCGGAGCCGGTGGTGTGGCTCTCGACCGACACCGCCATGTATATCGGCATGGTCTATTCCTACCTGCCGTTCATGATCCTGCCGCTCTACGCGACGCTGTCGAAACTCGATCCGGCGTTGCTGGAAGCCGCCGCCGATCTCGGCAGTTCGCCGGTGCAGAGCTTCTGGCGCGTGACGCTGCCGCTGTCCTTGCCGGGGATCGGTGCCGGCGCTCTCTTGTGCTTCATTCCGCTGGTCGGCGAATTCGTCATTCCGGATCTGCTGGCGGGATCGGATTCGCTGATGATCGGCCAGACCTTGTGGCTGGAGTTTTTCACCAACCGCGACTGGCCGGTGGCTGCCGCGACGGCGGTGATGCTGCTGTTGATCCTGTTGCTGCCGCTCGTAATCTACGACCGGTTTCAGCGTCGTCAGATGGTGCGATCGTGAGCGCCCGTCGCCTTGCAGCGATGTCGCGCTTCAATGTCGTATCCCTGGCATTGGGGCTTGCCTTTCTGTACCTGCCGATCGTGATCCTCGTGATCTATTCGTTCAATGCCTCGCAACTGGTCACGGTCTGGGGCGGCTGGTCGCTGCGCTGGTACACGGCGTTCTTCAACGACCAGGCGATGCTGTCGGCGTTGGTGACGAGCCTGCGCGTTGCCGCGGTTTCGGCGACGCTGGCCGCGGTGCTCGGGACGCTGGCGGCGCTGGCGCTGGTGCGCGGCGCCGC
>JBARXT010000056.1:0-26380 GCA_049647485.1 Xanthobacteraceae bacterium | reverse complement strand
TAGGTGAGGAATGTCCAAACCTTCGCGCCGGTTCCTCCAGCAATAGGTATGGCCAGGAGGGAGGTGTCGTATCGCTTCGGGATGAAGCTGAAGACCTCCAGCACCCAATAATCCCACTCGATCGGCAGCAGCAGCGTTCGCACTGCATGAATCGCGATCAGCAACACGACATAGGCCGTCAACGCGCCGGGGAGCGTCAGAATCGGTTCGCGTGGAGAAAGGCGGGGGTCCAACGTCGGCTGCCTAAAAGACCGGGCTCAAGCGAGCAATGGGCCCCAATAGGCGGCTTGGCCCGCCGGCGCAACCCCATGAGACAGATAACCGCGTCGGGATCGGGTATCCTGTCGGGGTATCCTCGCACCCCGCCGCTTCTCGACGGCAGCAACGCGGAAGGAGCCTGGCGCGTCGCCGAGGATTTGCGCGCAACCGTCGAGGCGATACGGCCGCCGAACTGTCCCTGCCCGCTGACCATCAGCATTGGGATTGCGACGACAAGCGACGGCCGAAACCCCAAAGTCTTCGACCAGATGCTGTCTTCTGCAGACCGGCTATTGTACCAGGCGAAGAAACAGGGCCGTAATCGCGTCATGCCAAGGGCTGCATAGGCGCGAGTCCCAGGTCGAGAACTCTCCGGGATTCGAAAAATCGCAAAGCGGACCCCACTCCCCGAGCATCACCGATCGCCGCCACCCAAAAGAAAAAGGCAGCGCCTGAGAAACGCTGCCTTTTGCCTGTGCCGGTCCTGCTACGCGAGGTCCCCCACCCCTCCCGCGTCACAAGCCGATCTTTTGTTCTCAACCACCCTGCCGGGATCGCCTTCGCCAGCCCTTGGAGAAGCCCGCGACAATCCAAACCCGGAGTTTCCTTCACGTCTTGGAGCAAACTGATACTACCGCGTTTTTCGGAAGCCCCAAGCTGATAGTGAATCTAGCGTTAACGCGGGCGGCTCGCCGTGCTGGTTACCGACGCCTTAAAATTCATGGTGAATTTAACCTTAACGACGCAAAGTCCGGTGGAAACCGCATCCGGGCATGGACGCTGCACGACCTCCCCTGCAACAACATCAAAGGGGATCGGCGGTGCATGAAGACGGGACAACTCTGTCCCATCGGGGTCGACCGCTGGTCAGGTTCGAGTCATGAAACATCCGGCAAGTCGCGAGTTCTTCGCCTATTGGGATGAAAAGCGCGGCCTGAACGCAGCTCCGGACCGCAGCGAACTGGAGCCGGGTCCGGTTCGCGAACTGCTGGGCGACATCTTCGTGCTGTCCTATGAGCCTGATGCCGGATATCCGTTCCGGGTGGCTGGAACGCGGGTCTGCGCCCTGCTCGGCGCGGATCTCAAGGGCAAGGAATTCGCCGGCCTGTTCGAGGCGACAAGCCGGATCGACATCGAAGACATTCTTGGTGCCGTCACCGCAGACAAGTTGGCCGCCATCGTCGGTGTGACCGCCCACACCCCCGAGGGACGACCCATCCCGCTCGAACTGCTGCTGTTGCCCTTCAATACGCGCGCCCATATGCCAATCAGCCTGACCGGGCTGCTCGTGCCATTCGTCGACGGCTGCCACGCCCTTACGGGGCTGACGTTGACGTCGTGGCGCTACATGGGACACCCGCCACAGCGTTTTGCGCCGCGCGTCCTCAGAAAGCTGGCATTGGCGCGCGGGCTCATGGTTTATGAAGGTCTGGTCTGAACAGGATCAACCGTCCGCCGCGCCGTCTTTCGGCCCGCGCAGCCCCAACGTAACGCCGCGTTAACCCTGAGCACCGTAGGGTTTATCCATACCCGTGACCCGGCCCACCCGGTGCAGTTCAGTATGGCTTTCGCGCAAAAACAGTCCGAGCATCCGGTCGCCCAAGAGCGCCGGCGTTTCCAGCGGGTGAAGGTTCACCTGCTCGGCCGCTACATGCTGCCGGACCGGCGCGAGTATCCGTGCCAGGTGATCAACATGTCGCCCGGCGGGGTAGCGATGCTGGCGCCGGGGATCGGCAATGTCGGCGACCGCGTCATCGCCTATCTCGATCATATCGGCCGGGTGGAAGGCAAGATCACCCGCATCATCGACAATGGTTTTGCGATGAGCGTCGGCGCAACGCCGCGCAAACGCGACAAGCTCGCCGCGCAACTGACGTGGCTTGCCAATCGCGACATCCTCAATCTTCCCGAGGATCGTCGACACGATCGCATCGTGCCGCGCAATCCCATCGCAATTCTGACGATGGAAGACGGAGAACGGATGACCTGCCGGATCATCGACCTGTCGTTGTCGGGTGCGGCGATCGCGGCGGAATATCGGCCGCCGGTGAAGTCGCTGGTTTCGCTCGGTCAGGTGCAGGCACGCATTGTCCGTCACCTTGACGAAGGCTTCGCGCTCGAATTCCTTCACGAGCAGCTCGCGGAGACTCTGGAAGATAGCGTCACCACCCGGTAAACGCGCGGACCGTCCAAATCCCCTCCATCGATGTGCTTGAGTTCGCCCAGCCATGGGCGAAGCCACGATTTCACGTCCAATAATCTCGTTAACGCAGCGGTGCGAGGCCGATGCGCGCCTGCGGATTTGCAGCACTTCGCCGGTTAATCGATAAAATTTGAATCAAATCCAGATTGATAAAATTTGAGACAAATTCAATTCAAGTAGAGATCGAATTTTCCCAAGTCTTTATTCGTATTCATCTCAATTGTACTTGAGCGACTTAGCCGCGCTGCAAATCCTTTGTGTGAATAGTGGTCCCAACAAGAAACGGGGGCCACAATGTTTAAACGGGGATTGGGGAAAGGACTGGCGATTGCCGCCGTCCTGATAGGATTTACAGCGGCCGCGCATGCCGGCAGCGAGCGGGTTCAATACGCAAGTCTTGGTGACACTTCACGCTCGCCGATCGGCTGGGTCGAATTCTGTGCCGAGAGTCCGGGCGAATGCCGGGGCGACGCGACACAGGCCCGCGATATCGTCATGTCGCAGACCGCCTGGAAGGATCTGCTGCGCGTCAATCGCTGGGTCAACGACAACATCAAGCCGATGACCGATATGGAGCATTGGGGCGTCGTCGAGAAATGGTCGCTGCCGACCGATGGCTACGGAGATTGTGAAGATTACGTGCTGCTCAAGCGCAAGATGCTGATCGATGCGGGCTGGCCGCGCGAAGCGCTGCTCATCACGGTGGTGCGTGACAAGAAGGGTGAAGGCCACGCCGTGCTCACGGTGAAATCGAACAAGGGCGAATTCATCCTCGACAATCAGAACGAGGAAGTCGTGGCCTGGACCGAGACCGGCTACCGGTTCGTGAAACGGCAATCTCAGAGCGATCCCAACGTGTGGGTTTCGCTTGGCCAACCGAACTCTGCGGTCGCCACCGCGAGCGCACGTTAAGGCAAGGAGTTACGCGACCCGGTCGTCCCCCACCCCTCCCCGTCCAAGACCGGATCGCGCGCGGCCAGCCTTCCCCCAAAGGCTGGCCGCAACCATTTCGGAGACGGGAAATGCTTATTTTATTGGGGTTTCTGCAATCCATCTCGGCAGGACACAACGGAACGAATCACGAAACGCGCAAGTCAATCCGTGGAAAATCCGTGGAGTTTGATCGCGGTATGTTCCACCTCCCCCGTTCACGTTGGGGGATGGGGCGATGAGCGGGCAAACCTTTGCCGACAAGCTCAACGCGCTGGTTTCGTTGGAAGTGTCGCGCGGCACGATTCACGACCCGGCGGCCATGTCGGACATCATCGAAAAACTGGCGGCTACGCTCGGCTTCACTGCTGCGCTGGCGGCACACGGACAGCCTGACAGGATCACTCATCTACTCGAAGGCATGACCGCCTATGTCTACGAGATTGCCGCCGAACGGGCTCCGCTCGCCAAGATGATCGTGACAGCGAAAACGATGAGCCGACCAGAAGGACGCGCCCCATGACCACCTGGCAGGATATCGGGACGGCTCCGAGGGATGGGACGCGCATCCTAGCTTTTGGATGCGACCTCCATGGCGACCCATTGTTATGTGTCGTCGAATGGTATGTCCACAAGTCCGGCTTCTATGAGCCGGTCGAGGGGACGGAACTATTTCGATACACCGACCAGGAATATGAGTTGGGATGGCAAGGCGCCGGCTTCACTCCTTGGCACCCAACACACTGGATGCCCCTCCCTTCCCCGCCCTCCAAGGAGGGGGAGTGAGAGATGGCCGATGATCGCGACCCTCCAATCAAGGAACAACCGTTTCTCGGCGGCGTGACTGTAATTGATATCGGGGATATCCGGGTAGCGCGTGGACTATCACGCCGGGCTCATTCGTCGTGCCCTCACGCCCGCCTCGTTTATGATCGAAATGAGCGCCGGATTTGGTGCAAAGACTGCGAAAAGGACGTTGAGCCATTCGACGCTTTCACGGGGCTCGTCGAACAACACAGCCGGGCTTGCGACAATCTGGAACGTCGATCAGATGCCGTCGTAGCGGCTGAGAAGCACGCCTTACGTTCGCTTGCGGCTAAGGCGATGGACGAGGCATGGCGCAGACGAAACATGGTCCCCGCCTGTCCGCATTGCGGACACGGCTTATTCCCTGAGGATTTCAAACATGGCGTCACCTCTATGTTGAGCCGCGAGTATGCCGAAGCGATGGCGCGGCGGGCCAAGAGGAAAACTGACACCCCCACCGATCCGGGCTAGGATGGAGAGAGATGGCAAGGATTCCAACAAAAGCTCAGCGCGAGATCGCGGCGCATCTCGGATATGATCCCGGCAGCCCGGATGCTTGGGATTTTGACATTGTCGAGCGCTTAGACTGGATGCGCCGCTATGTAGGCGAAGAACCGTTCCTAAGAGAAGTACTGCGCCTAAAGGGCCACCCGGCATGACCAACTGGCCCCATGTCACCAACGGCTTCGTTGCGGAGCATGGGTCAAGGGATAGGCCGGCGAGGAAGGAATGACCGACCTCTACCTTCGCAAGATTGTCCATTCGCAGGCCCCGGATAATTACCGGGTTATCCTGAAAGATCACGGCGAGGAAATTGAACTCGGCTCCATCGGCATTCAGAATCTGACCGAAGCCCGCCAAGGCTGGCGATGGGGGATCGATACCGCCGTGCCCATGCGTGACATAGATTCGCAAGGTGAGGGCCGTGATCGCGCCGACTGCATGAAGAAGTTCAAGGCCGCATGGGAGAGGTTCGCGTCCGACCCGGCGCGGCTGGTCGAATTCATTGCAGCAAAGCGACGTATGCGGCGGGGGTGAGCAGCAACACCACCCCCACCCCTCCGACCCACGGCACAAGTCGATTTCCCCGATCGCAGGCGTAGAGCCAGATCGCGAGGATGGTGAGGATGGCGCCGAGGGGTTGGGTCATTGCCCTGCCACCCTCGAGCCGCGCGGATCCACGATCGTCCAGCCGGCGATTGATCGATGATGGACGCGGGTCAGCCTGCGTCCGCTGTTGGCGTCGTAAACCCGCCACGTCGATCCGCTGATATGATCCAGCAGCACAAAGACATGATGCCGCCGCACCGCTACCCTGCCCGGAGCCGGCCGCGCGCGCGGGAAGCGATACCAAGCTCGCGCCAGCCACAGCGACCGGATCGGCTTGCCGAACACCTTCACCGCAGCGCCGCAACCGCAAAACAGGCGCGCCGGACAGCCGCGTGGATGCGCGACGACCTCGGCATGGGCAAGCGACGCAAGCGCGCAGAAGCACGCCGCCAGGATGACGGTTCGGAGCATGGGGCCTCTTGGGGTGGGGTTACCTCAGCCGGGATTCGTCGCGGATCAGCTCCAGCGACACCTTGCAGGCCATAAGCGATGCATCGATCTTTTCGAGCAGCTTGGTTTGCTGACGCATATGGTCCGCGATGTCGGCGGCATCCTCGATCAGGTCGTGCATCGGCGCGATCAGCAGCCATTGCGGGACCGGCTCATGGGGCGGCGATGGCGGCGGCCTGTCGCGGGTGGCGCGGATTCCCAGATAAAGCGCACCCAGCAGGGTCAGCAGCGCGACCGCAGACTGGATGATCGGATATGCGCCGAGGGCGGCGAAGGCTTTATCGTTGATCGCGTCCATGATTCCCCGCCAGCGCCCGATAGATGGAGAAAAGCTCGGTTGCGGTCAGGACCGCATAAATCGGGATACCGGGGGACGGCAGCGCGAGAATGACGAGAGACAAGCACATCTGCGACCAGATCAGCGCGCCGACCAAGGCTCCGCCGGCGCGCATCCAAGGCCCGTAGAGAGGCCAGCTGCCATTGGCGACCAGCGCCGCCATCCGCACGACCCCGACCGTCAGGAACGCCGGCGCAAGCCAATCATCCACCACGGCCACGCCGATCAGGTCGAATGAGTGAGCATCGGCAGCGGCCGGGTTCGTGGCGATCAGAACGGCGATGCCGATCATCATCCACGCGGCGGCCGCTTCGGATATCCGGTTGTTGAAATGCCGGACGAGGCCGGCGAGGGAGCAGGTCATTTGCGCCACCTCGCGATGATCTGCTCGCCAGCCTTGCCGATGAATAGCGAGCCGACGATGGCGCCCATCCAGTCGTTCAGCGGCGGCGGCAGAGCAGCGATGGACCAGTCTTGCGGGAAGGCGCACGCCTTGCACCACAGAATGCTGTAGACGCACACGGCGGCGAACCAGAGCCCGGCCGGGATCAGGAATAGCAGCGGGAACCACCATCCCCTGCCCGTCAGGACGGATACCTGAGCCGACAGATAGCTTTCGACGGCGCGGGTTTTGATTTCCTCGCGCTTCGTCTCGTTGTCGATGCTGGTATCAATCGTTTTGAAGATGCGATCCAGCGGGCCGGACGTGAGCCAGCCGAGGATTGACATGAGGATGGTCACTTCGCCCACCCGAACCGGCGCGCCATCCAGTAATAGCCCTCACTCGCCAGAGCACACAGCGCGGCCCCGCCGTAGCTGATGGCCGCCACCAGATCAGGATCGTCGAAGATTCCGGTATCGGTTTGGGCGAGGAAGCCCCGCGCCGCGAGATAGCCGCCGAGATACCGCAGCCCAATGCGAATGAATGGCCCCATGGTCATTTCCTCTTAAACAGGCCGAGCACGGCCATGAAAAAAGCCGCCCAAGCGGACGGCTGTTGATCGGTCTTTGCTGGAACGGTGCTAGGCGGGTCAGCCGTGGCCGCTGGCGAGTCTGTCCGCGTGGCAGGTATCTTCGCCCCGGCCGTCTTGAGCGCCCCTGCCACGTCCCCTGCAAACAACTGCGCCTCGGCTGTCCGACGCCGAACAAGGCCGTTCAGCACCTTGCCGCCGCCGCGATTCCACTTCGCCAGTTCTTTCGGGACGGACGCGCGATCACCGGCATTGAGTTTGCGCCAGAGTGTCGCCGTCACCGGCCCGCCCGTGTTGTAGGCCCATGACACCAATGCATCGAACTCGTTCTGACTCAGCGCGACCTTGGCATACTTCGAAACGTGGGCCTCGAACGTCGCCATGTCGCCCGCCAGCGCGGCGTCGCACTGTTGCTGCGACCAGACCGTGGCAGTCGTGAATTTCGGCTCGTGGTGGTTGGTGTGACCGTAACCGATGGTCAGCACGCCGACAGGATCGACATACGGCTCGAAGTAGCCGAAGCGGCCCTTCACCGGCTCAAGGCAGCCCTCGAACGCCTTCACGATGGCAAGGCCGGTCGGGCTGATACGCTTGGGATCGGCCATAGGTTCTCGCTCCCGAAAGATGGGTTGATGGAGTTGAGGTGCGTGATTGATCGAGCGCTGCCCAAATAGGTGGCGCGCTGGTCTTAACCCGGCTAGGATTGAGAGTTCCGGGAGTTATCGCCGTGTTCGATGCGTTCTGGTTTTTGCTTTACGTCGCGGTTGCCGTGCTGATCGTCGCGGCGGGTATTGATCGCTGGCAGAACCGAATCTAGACGGGTTTACTTGACGCCGGGCCTGAACGATACTTGACCGGCTGAGGACGACCTACGGGAGCGCAGTAGGTCCGCATGTTTAGTTTTGCTACGGGCCTTAACTCCAATGAATTCATACGGTTTTGCGGTCGCCGCGATCATTTTATCGCTCGCTCTGTCTGCGTGTTCGGACGAAAAAAACGATACTTTGAGCAGCAAAATGGGTTGGCAAACCTATTGCGGCACTCCGATCGATGCATCGCCCCGCCGCGGAAAAGAGTTCACCGTCGACAAAATTGGCCGCCCATCCAAAGACATCCGATCCGGTCTATTGATCGTGGCAAACGGCGAGTTGAGAGTCCAAGACATTCCCAATTTCAAGCAGTACAAGTTCGACGGAGGGTCTTTCGATGAAGCGCCACCGCTCCCCTGCCCTCAATTTCAAGCGTATGGTTGGCAAATTAATCTAGCTACAAATGGCCTACTGCAAGCCTGCCAGTTTTCCGTCTGTGACTCCATTGAAGTAAAACCGCGAACGCTGATCTTCTCTGTTACGGCAGCGAACGGGAGTATTTTTGTAGGCACCAGCTTTGGCGAGGCCCTGTTGTACCGGGACCGGACATGGTGCCGCATGGTGAACGTCAACGACGTCTACAGCTGTGACGGATCAGACCCGCCGATCCCCGACCAACCATCAAACCAGTTTTATTCATCTACGGTTTTCCAGGGGGACGCCCTGATTGGCGAATACCCCTCCGGACGCATATTCGAATTCGACGGGGAAACCGTCAAAGTAAGCGACATCTCACCACCGCAATTTAAGACGCGTGGCGACTATGAATTCGAATCTCAAACGCTGGCTGCGTACTGCGGAAATCTCTTTGTCGGATATTGGCCCCATGGAGAGATTTACAGGTATGACGGCAAAAAATGGCACGAGCCCGTGCGCCTGTTCACGACCGAAAAATCACCCACTCCATTCGAACAAGAGGCTGTAAAGGCGGGCTTGGTCGCCAACTTCTTTGGACAGCGCGTTTCATCACTCGTGCCATACCAAGGCGCGCTATACGCGCTCACGGCGAATAAGGGTGATTGGCGGCGCAGCGTCAATCCAGACATTCCTAAAGATACGCAAGACGAGTATGGCGTCGTCTACCGAATTTCGGGTGATTCTTGCTCATAGCGGGCAACTAAAGGAACCGACATGTTCACCGCAGAAACGAAACCCAGCTCCACTATTTGGGTAACAGCTTTTGGTGTTGCTGTCGGCTTAGCAATAGCCACGCCCCTACTCGGACGGTCTCTCTTTATTTCCGGACAAACAATTTCGCTGGTCGCGACGGCCGCGGCTTTTCTGTTCTTCATATTCTGCAGGCACGACTTCCGCCTCGGCAACAATCAATTGGTCGCTATAGGGTTGGTATTGCTCTACGTCGCCCTGGTCGCAATGGCGGCGTTCCCCGAGCAGTGGGATTTTCTATTTCACCCGCGCGGCTGGCGGGACCACGCGGACCACTACGTCACCGCCAAACTGACCGTATTTTTCATAAAGACATTACCGCCCATAGCGTTCGGCGTGATGTTTTCCGTTTTGCAAAACCGCGAACGCGCCGTCAAAGCCATGCTCTTGAGCATGTTGGCCACGTCGATGATCGCCTTCGTCGTTCTTGTTTCTGCCTCTGACAACCTCATAAGGGCGCCATACGCTGTCGCGGCTGATTGGTATAATGGGATCGGTCGGGCGGAATTTTCAACAATCTCTATGGGGCTCATTCTGATCATTGGAGCAATCGTTTCGCTTGTGTTGATGAGCGAAAACCGAACGCGCAATTTATTCATATCGATCTTCATCGGCCTCTGTCTGCTTTCCACCATCATGCTCGACAGGCGGATCGACACCGCCCTCTTCGTGATCGCCATTGTTGTTATTCTGGCCGAGCGCTATTTCCGACATCCCACTCTTCGGAAATCCCTGATCCCGACTATCGCCATCATTCTTGTCCCTCTAACGATATGGCCGTTCGTCACGAACGACTTCAACATCGAATACTGGCAGACGGCACCGTCTGGATTCCGCTACCGCTTTGACGCATTCCAGAACGTCGTTGAATACAGCACAACTCCAACATACCAATCTGCAGGGGCGACAGGCGAGATCGCCGCGCTGCAGAAGGCGGCGGAAGATTCTCTCACGAACACAAGCGAAATTTCCAAGTTGCTGAGAGGCGGCGGGCTTGGGCTCTACGCAATTCGAAGCGACGGCGGGCTGCTGTACCCTCACAACATCGTTCTGGAAACATTCCTTGAGATCGGAGTGATTGCCGCAGCGGCATTGCTCATCGCCATGGCGATACTGCTTTTCCCTCTAGCGAGGAAGCTATTCAACCGAACGATAACCCCCGAAGAAGCCGTGACAGCCGCCGTGGCTACGGTGCTTTTCCTGATATCTTTGAAGTCCGGCGACGCATCGAACATCGGCAACATCCTGCTGTTCGCAATCGTTGCTGGTTCCATAGCGAGGGCGCGGCGGGAATCCCGCGTCACGCAACCGGCCTCTATCCCAGGCGTCAGCAGCCCCGATCCTCTTAGGTAAACCCAACCAGGCCGCTATCGATGATCGTTGTCGAGCCGCTATCGTGCGTAGCCTTGGCGACGTCAGTCGAGCCGCCATTCACGACGCTAGTCAGCACCGCCTGGACGGCACCGCCAGCGCGGCTAAGAATACCGTTTCCGAGAGCGTCGACTTCGCAGTCCGAGATCGAAATCGTCTCTCGGTGATCGGTTGAAGCGGTCGTGTTTTTGTTGCTGCTGTGGCGCAGTATGCATGGCACGAGCTTGCCGCCATGCGAGAAATTCCTGATCGTAACAGGGCTTGCCGGATAGGAACCGCTGAACGTCCGGATCACCAACGCCGTCATGGAAAGCAGCGTACTCGATTGCCACCCTCTCACGTTCTCAACATGAAGGCCACCGGTGACATTATTTTTTGCCGTCGTTCCAATGATAGCCTGAGCCGAATTTCCCTGATGAAAGTATCGCAGGTTACGAGCGCGACCATCACCATACTGGAAATCGATCTCGTTAAATCCGCTGTTGGAAAAGCCAGTCCCCGATAGCCGCTTAAAATAAGTGCCGTCGACCGTGGCGTTTACGCGCGCCATTTTAATGCTGCGACCGCGGCAGTTGGTTATGGTGCCACCACTGATAAGAATGGAGCCGTTCTCGCCGTCAGTTGCAGACGGAGCATTGCTAAAAATAACGATGCCATCCTGATCGTAGACGTATGACGTATCCTCAGAATAAACATCAACGATGTCCGGCTTCTCAATAACAACGTCGCGCGCCATCGCCACGTCGGCGTTATTGATCATGATGCCGGCGACGCCAAGGACCGACATTTCCCCTGCGCCCTCGGCCATCTTGATGTTTTTGACACGTGGTCGGACCAGATGCAGGCTGCGGTAGCCGCCGTTGAAGCGCATCCCGACGCCACCATTCAACTCGGTTCCGGATCGGTACGCGTTCTGCGCTCCGAAGTCCTCGCAATAGACATCACCGATATCGGCCGCATCCATCGTACCGAGCGTGTTGAACAACCAGAAAGCGTTATATGCCTGCCGACTTGCATCGACCGTCCACCCGCGGAAATCCGCGCCGACCTCACCCCCGAGGAACTTGACGACACATTCAATGTCGTCCTCTTCTCCGCGATCGAGCTTGATGGTTGCCGCGTCACCATAAATCTTTGGCTTGGCGGTCCATGTGTAGTCGAGTTGGTCCCCGATGGTCCAAGTGTAGGGGCCAAGGTCCAGCACCTTTCCGGACGACTCCATTTCGGCAAATGCTTCCAGCAACGCCGCGCTACTGTCCGACCCGTCAGGCAGCGCGCCGAACTGGAACGGCGTCAAAACCATGCCGCCAGCATTCCGAATGAGCGTTCCAACGCGCTTGACGGTCGGAATTTCCGTGTCGCTGGTTTCGTCCGGAGACGAATCTGCGTCCGTCTGAACAAGCGTATCGGACAATTTGAGGAAGGACACGTCGCCATTGTTCAGCGTGACGCTCCAATCCTGCCACTCGACACTGTCCCAAACGCGAAGTTTGCCGACCGTCGTATTGAAGTAGAGCGTCCCGATCTCGGGCGCGTCGCCAACCGACGCGGATGCCGCGGTGTCATTGGCGAAGGCACCCAAATGGTGCGTCTTGATGTCTGCCAGCACCGCCTCTGCGGCGGCAACGATCGACGCGCTGGCAATGTCCGACAGCAAGCGGAACTGCGTTCCGCCAGCATCGATGTAGCCCGCAATCATCATACCATCGAGCAGCGCGCCGACCGGAATGTCGTTGCCAGACGATGTCTTGATGGTGAGCGCGGTTCCGCCGTTCAGAGACAGGGTGACCGGCGACGCCGTGTTGTCGGCTGTGAGGTTGACGACGATCAGCGCATCCTTGTTCGCCATCGGGTAGCCGTTGGTAGCCTGGATCGCATTGGCAGTTCCCGCACCCTCATTGAGGGCGCGATAGAACGAGTACGGCAGGTCGCCGACGCGCCCCCACGATCCAAAGCCCGATGCTGCGATCTTCTGGTAAATGCCGTTGTTCGCCGGCGTCGTGTCCTGAATCACCCACGCCATCTGGTTGGCCGGGTAGTTCAAGTTCGCCAATGCCTGCACCAGCGTCTTGAAGATTACGCCGCCACCAACAACGAAACTGTTGACCACGGCCTCGATATTTCCGAGTACGGCATCACGCGGAACGCGACGTGTCGAGCGCGTCGTGCCGTCGATTTGATGTCCGATGAACTCATCGAGACGAATGCCGGATGGAATATTGGGCGAGCGAATGCCTTCGGCCATTTATGGACTCCAAGTATCAGGATATTTCGTAGTTTCCGCCGATCGCGAACACGTTGCCGTTGGCCCAAAGCGTGGTGCCGTTGGCCTTGAACGCGTAGATGCTGCCATTGCTTGATGCGTTGACGCCGGCAAGCGCGCCATCGTTGACGTAGTAGCCTGCGCCCGGATTATTTCCTGCGGCTGGCGCGAGGCCACTCGGCACGGTGAACATAACCGCACCTCCCGGAGAGCCGGAGCCGATGCTCGTGAGCGTGCAATTGATCTTCCAGAACAGCGTCTTGCCGATGATCTTGTAGCTGCCGCTTTTCGTGATCGTTGCGCCTGTTACCGTGCCGCTTTGCGACGATACGGTTGGCGTCCACGACGTCCATGCCGTATCGGTCAGGTCGGCGACCGCCGGCGCGCCGCCAGCGCCACTCGCCTTCGAATAGACGTAGACGCGCCATTTCCCTGTAGCGTCGGAAACGGCAAAGGCCGTATCGCCTGCGGCGGTCGTGATGTTCGCCGCTCCGGGCAGAACTAGGGACGAGCCATGTGTGAGCGTCAACGCGCCTGAAAAGCGAATGCATCTGAACCGATCAACTGCGCTCCCGAACGACGTGATTGCCGTCGTCCCGGTGATCTCGACGAACGGACTATCCGCAGCGCCAATGTTGCATGTGCTGGCGGATGCGACCGCAACCTCGGTTGAGAACACGCCGGCGTAAAGTTCATCGAAATTGTCGTTGACTTTGCCGAACGCGGTTCGCAGCGCGTCGCCGGTGCCATCGTTCGGCGCGGTGCCGATTCCAATAGTTTCTTTTGCCATTAGAAATGATCCACTGTGAATGCGATGGTGTCGGCGGTGTAGCCGTCGTTATCGGCAGAGGGCTCGTTTGGAGCCGCCGCGTGCAGCGTCGCTTGCGCGATGTCAGTTTCCGCAGAGCCGACGTTGTAGGAGGTGAAGGCGCGCGCCTTGACGTCGATTTCGTCACCGACTGCAAACCCATCGATGCGAGCCACGCCGGTCGCGATCGGCACATTGACAGTCGTGAACGCGCCGCCGCCGTGCAGCCGATAGGAGACGATGTAGTAAGCCGTGGCGCCGATATTCGCCCCGGCCGGTCCCGGCGACAGCGCCACGTTAAAGACAAGTTCGGCATCGCTGACGGTGAAGGTGGGGACCGCTGGCAACAGTCCCGAAATATCGACGACCTCTCCGACGCGACCGCTCCATGTCGGCGGGACTTCAGCGTCGACAAGCTCTTCAATCTGCGGCGCGGCATCCACCAATGTCAGCTTGGCGGTCATGTTGTCCCCGCGCTCGACACTCTTGACGATCACATCAAGCGCCGGACCCGCTACCGATAGGCCGACCATGGCAAGATCGTCGGTCGCGATGCCCGCTATGTCACCGATTAACTGGAGCGAATAGGTTTCGCCATCGACGGTCACGATTGTGCGCCGGATCGACGTTCCGTCCGACTTCCGCACCGCCACCGCATAGGAGCGCCCCGCCTCCAGCGAGATTGGGGTATCCAGCGTCACGACTTGGCCGCTCACCGATCGGATGCGGGCGGCGACATGATTGCGATCGAGTACGTCTTGGTTCAGGCGTGTCAGGTCGCCCCGCGCCAGCACGAGAGACTCAATATCCTGGCTGACCGAATACGTATGCGGTCGATGGATCAGTTCATATTGCCGACGACGCGCTTCTTTCCAAATCAGGGACGGATCGGTGACGCCCGGCAACGGCAAATCTTCCGTGACCTCGACATGAGCCGGTTCGATGCCTGGAAATGGGATGATGCGTTCGGCTTGATTGTAGCCATTGGTTTCGTCAATGAACTGGACGCGGTGACCGTCCGGGAAACTCACCTGTGGCGTCGTCCCCTGAAATTCCCACGAATTGCGCGGCGTGATCGCGGATACATATGTGGCCTGCGCCGTGTCGATGGTGACGCTCCACCGCTCGCCGTCGTCGTGCGGCGTGGCGCGACCCGCCGCTGCTATGTCGCCGAGCACATCGAGGCGCGTCGCGTCGTAGTCGTGAACGCGGTTGTATTTCAGTCCCTTTGACGCGCAGAATTCGTGCCATTGCTGAAGTTTCGTGAGATCGATTTCGTCATCAGTTTTCGGATAGGCGTTCGCCGGACCTTGCAGAACGTGCCGGAAGAGCGATGCCGGATTCTGCGTCGTTCGCGTGATCCATGTCTGACTGCCAGAATCCCAATCTGGACAAACGATCTGAGCAACCGCGTTATAATTGTCGACGACGCCGTTTAACTGACCGCTTGCGCGGATACGAACGACAGCCATCGCGACGGGCTTTTTATAGTTGAACGGGCTCTCGGGCCGAAACGATCGAAGGCAACTCCAATCCGAGCGATCCATAACTTTCGGATCGCCCGTATCTCCCGTTACGCGATAGACCAGTATTTCGTACTGACCGCGCTCAGGGAACGCCCAACCATAGGTACGTCGCGTGATTTTCTGAGCGTCACCACTTAGATCAACAGCCGCAACATGCGTCCACGTACTGGAATTAACATTACGTTGGTAGATTTCGATCTGGACTGTCCACCATCCTGGATCACCATCGTCGTTGAAGCGAACCAGTCCCTGCACAAAGGTGATATCGATGGAACAAGCCGTCGCGTCGCGTGCTGTAGTGCGATACTGCGCGCCGTTTGCGTAGGTCAGGTTGACCGCAATCTGTTCTTCGATCACCTGCCGCGAGTACAGCGTTGAATTTGGCATCGTTGAGCCGTCAAATAACTCAACCTGAATATCGTTATACTGACCGATCGGCGTATCGCCGAGTTTCTGATCGGTAATCGACAGCGGGCCGTGGCCGAACAGAAACGCTGCGGTGACATACTGATCATCGCCGATGATCTCAGTGAATGGCGTGGCCGCATATGGCGGCGCGTAGCGATGTTTGCCGAGGATCGACGGAATGACACCACCAGGATTGGCCGAGTTTTTAAGGCCGGTGATGGCGTAGATATCTGTGCCTTTATCCTGATCGCCAAGTCCGCGAACAGGGATCAAGGCATTCAGTAGTAGCGAACCAGCAACAGCGAAGCCTGCTGTTGCGAGAGAGCCAATCGTTGAAATGGTCCCCGCAGACGCGGCGAGCGCGCCGTAGCCCGTCAAGCCGGCCGGGAAAGCGGAACCAAGCACAGAGCCAGCAATCGCCGGCGCATAGAACTGGCCGAGCGCGACCGCGGCGACAAGCACCGCGACCGACAACACGCTCCGCAGCGTATCGTCACCGGGCACGGCGCGGATGATAACCGTCGCGCCGTGATGCGGCCGGACGCGATGCCAGATTGCGCGATCAATGACGTGCTCGCCGATCGACACGCGGACGCGATCCATCGCCACGCCCGGAAGCGCCACCACGGCCATCTCGGCAAGCGTCATGCCGTAGGCGACGTCCAGCCGCTTCCGACCACGCGTCGGGTCAATATGTGGCAGGGCCAGCAAGCCGACAGGCTCGCCGTCCTTCACAGTCTCATGGCGCATTCAGGATTAACCGTTCAGGCTTTCGTGGCGATGGATCGCCAACAGCTTTGACTTCCAGCGGCCTTGATCGAACCGCTCGACGCGGGATTCAGTGCCGTGGGTGATGTGCAGCATCCGACCCGGCTCAACGACGACGCCGACGTGGCTATCGATGCCGGCGCGGCGAAATACGGCCATGTCGAATGGACGTTCGGTGCTCGGCTGGACATCCAGCCATGGCGACTTGATCAATTCCCCCGCCATCAGTGCGGCGATCTGCTCGCGCTCCGGAGCGTCTGTTGTCTCGTGCGCGTAGCTGGTGACCTCGATGCCGAGTACGTCGCGGTAGATCAGCCACAGCAAGCCCCAGCAATCGACGCCGCCACGCGAGCGACCCGCGAATTGCCATGGCAAGCCGACGTAGTCGCGGGACCAGTGCATCTATCGGCGATAATCGTTGATGCGAGAAGTCTGAGATTCTAACGACGCGCCATTTGACAGCGCGATTGCGATTTCTGCCGCCAATCGTTTTTCTGGAACTGACAGATAGAACCCATTCGGGCCGCGAACGCACCACGTTCCGATCCCCGCGTCACGCGCGTAGTGGTATTTCTCGTCATCAGTGCGGCTCATCTAAACAACCCCGGAAATCTGTCCTTCGTCATACGAAACGCCGGCCACGGCTCGCTCTCGATCGGCTCCCGCGAAATTTCCAACGACACCTGCATGGCGTTGTAGGAAGCACTGGTCGCCTTCATGACGTAGCGTTCTTCGATCTCATCCGGCGCCGACGACAGCGCCACCTTGAGAACTACGTCAGCCTGCGTTCCCGGCGTCACGCCGCGTACCGTCGCCGCCATGTCCTCTACGACGTTTTCGAAGATCAGCGTCGTTGACGGCGGCTTGCCTTGCTGATCGTCCGGCAATCCGGCCGACATCAACACCCATTCGTATTCTTCGCCGTCATGCACGACGCCGTAGCGCAGCGGATCAGTGGACAACCGCTGCACTGGCTCGCTGCAAATGCGCTCCGGTTTGGTTGCGCCTGGCGGCGTGATCTCGACCAGAACAACCGGATATTCGTCCGTACTTTCTTCGTTGAAAGCTTGACGGAACGAGAGGGACAGCGTCGTCATGGCAGGATGACCAGACTGATCTGGATTCTGAAGCGGCGCCCGGTCACGCGTGTGTAAACGGGTTCCTGTTGGCCGAACTGGCAAAGCCACCAGGATTCAATTCGGATCGGCTCCCCGGTCTCGGTCTGCAACCATCCACCCAGATCATCTTCGAGCGGATAACCGTCGACCTGCTGATCGCGAAACAAGAATGGCAGCACGCCGCCGGCGGTGTCCTCTTCCCAGAACCGATCGAAACGGGCACGCTGATTCTGCGTGACGTAGAGAATCCCGGTCGCGGGCGCGACCTTAGGGCCGCGCCGCCGCAGCTTGCCGATACCCGCATCCGTCGCCGTCGAAAGTCGCGTTCCGCGCGGCCCCGTCGCCAGGCTATCCGTCGTGACTGAGCACGGCAAATCTTCCGGCCAAACGACAACGCTCACCGCCGCACACCCACAGGCCGCGCACCGAAGTTATTGCGCAGAGCACCGCGAGCGGCCGACCCCGGCCGAGACAACGATGCAGCGACGGCATCATCAAGCTGCACATCGACGCGGCGATTGCCGCGGCCGTCAACCACTTCCCGCGCCTGCACCTTGACGCCGACGTTATCGACGATGTTGATTTGACTTTTGGCCGACCCGGATGGGGGCGTCGTCAGTTTTGGGAGCGTGAGCCCACCCACGTATCCACCATCAGCGTAGCCCTTCAGCCTCTTTCGAGCAGCATCGAGAACTGCGGGACCGCCGGCCGCCTTCACCGCCTCTTGGTCAAAGACATATTCGCCTTTGTGGACGATACCCGCGGGGACGCGCTTCCCGCCCCTGCCGGTAAACCCGCCGCCATCGAACTTCGGGATGATGGCTGACAAGGCGCCCCCGCCGCCGCCTCCGAGCAGCCCAGCGATCGGCCCAAGGATTGCCTTCTTGATGGCGATCTTGACGATTTCCTTAAGGATCATGTCCGCCATGGACTTGAACGCGTCGGCGGCACTCTTGGTGCCGGTGATCACGTCGGCCAGCTCATCCCCCATGCGGTCCAGCGAATGAACAGCAACGTCCTCCAATTGCTTCCCGACGTCGGTCGCTTCTCGCGCAAAGGTGGCGAGCGGGCTATTCAATTGCTCCAACTGACCGCGTGCCTTCGCATACGCGTCGGCGAGCGAATTGATCGTGTCGCGCTGTTTGGCGGTCACTTCCGTATTCTTCAATCCAGCCTGTTCGTTGGCGCGGCGCGCTGCCGTCTCCAACTCGACGACAACACGAGCCCTCTCCCGCGCCGCGACCGTCTGATCGATCGTCCTGGCCTCAACACCCATCAGGTCGATCTGGCGCTGGGTCATCGCAATACGCCGCTCGAACGCGTCACGATCCGCGCCAGTGCCATCTTTCTTTTTGTCGTCTTTGACCGGGTAATCCGACAGCTTCACCTTCTTCGTGGCGAACTGCGAGAACGCATCGTCGAATCGGTTAGGCTGGTCGCCGGTCTTTTTCTGGCCTTTCGACGCCTCGGTATTGGCGGCCTGCATCGCCTTGCGTAGGGCGTTAATGCCGTCGACCCGACCACTGATCGCAGTGTTAGCCGCCGCGACCGCACGCGACTCTGACGTGTCGAGTAGGAAGGCATACAGATTCCTGAACGATGGATCATTCCAAAGGTTTCGAGCCGCAACTCCAATATCGTCGATCTGCTTCGCAGCATTGGATTGCTCGCCCGCCTTCGCAAGATAGACGAACGCATCGCCCAGCTTATTGACAACAAAAGCGAGCGCATCGAGCGTCGACGTCGCGGATTTACTGACGCCCGCGGCGTCATTGATGCGCTTCGCGGCATCAACAGCGGCGTTCTCAAGCCGGGTGAAACCCTGCGCCACCGTGAGCGATGCGCCGGCAACCTGTTGATTGAGAGACGCGGCACCCGCCTGAAAACCCTTGAAGAACGCCTCCGACGAAACCTTGCCGTCGGTGACCAATTTGCGGAGTTTTGCGACTGATCCTCCGGCGTCGTCGATACCGCGGGCGGCCGCCTGCACGATCGGTAACGCTCCTTCGAGCAATGAATTGAATTCTTCCGCTCTGACGACACCGCCTCCCAGCGCCTGACTGAACTGAAGAAGCGCGCCGGACGACTCCGCCGCCGACTTGCCCGACACCCGCAACGCCACAGCCACGTTGTCGGTGAATTTCAACATGTCCTGCGTTGAAACGCCAAGCTCCTTCTGAACGAGCGATACGCGCCCATACAGTTGAACAAGAGACTCCAGCGGAGCCGCATTCTTTTGCGCCGAGGCAAAGAGCGAATCGTAAACCTTGGTCAATTGGTCGCCGGACAAGCCGGCCACCTTCAACGCATTATCAATGCGCGTCGCGGTATCGATGAGAGCCTGAGCACCCTTCACCGACGCAAAGCCGGCGAACACGGCGCCAAGCTTGCCGAAGTTCGCCGCAACCAGATTGCTCGATTGCGCGGTGCGCTTCTCGATCTTGGCCATCGTGGAATTCGTCTGGCCGAGCGCCTTCTGCATCGTGCGCTCATACTTAGTGATTGAAGCCTCGAGGGACACCACGAGGCGCTCAAGCTCGGTAGCCATGCACTATCCACCAATCTCGAAGGATACCGTGCGGACTGGCGCGAAATCGCGTCCGTCCCACGAATAGACGATGCTCAAAAGGCCGCGGACCGCTGTCGGCGCGGACAGAATCCACTCCGACAGTTCCGCTTTTTCGGCGTCGGACAGCTTGTTGCCGCCGTCAGCCGCGTTTGCCCGATTAAACCCCTCGACCGCGGCCGCGTATTGCCACACTGACATGCGGTCGACTTCTTGCGGTGTGAAGCCCATTGCGGCGCCGTTGCCATAGATGATCGCAGCCCGAACCCTGCCGTTCGGCAGATCATCTATGCGGTCGGCTTCTTGCTCCGACGCCGCGGACGTTTTCCCGGCTGTTCATCCGGGGGGCCGTGCCACGCTACAGCCAGAATGCCGTAAGCCAAGGCGCGGTTTTCCAGCGGCGGGCGGCTCTCGACATAGTCGCGAACCATCTGAAGCGCCTTGGTCGGCTCCATCCCGCCGCCGACCAGTCCGAGCCGGATCGTGTTCGAGATGTCCTGCACGCGGCAATCATTAGTCATGAGCCGCTGAAGCACCATGCCGGGGCCAGCGTCACAAGCCTCTTGCAGCTTGATCAACTCGCCCCACGCGAGGCGGAAGGTGTAGTCACCATCCGCCCAGGGCAGCGTAACCGACGCGTCCCGGCTCATTACGAGGCCGGGGTTGAGGTGCGGGCCATCTCGCCATCGGACTGCATCGAGATGTTGCTGGTGACGGTTTGACCGTTCGGGGCCGTCGCTTCCATGCTCTCGACGTGCATCCGGCCGGTATAGGTGATGGTCTTGGCCGGAAACTCGATCTCGATTTTCACGCCGACAGAGTCGACATCATGAAACGCATCGAGCCATGTATCGACGGACTGAGCCGCCAACACGCCCTCGCCGCTCACCGACATACTCAACGAAGAAGCGTCACGGCCAACCCAGTCCACAGCATCCGGGTCGTCGCAGTCGGGCACATTCACTTCCTCGAGCCCCTTCGTCAGGGTGAGGGTTTTCGACGTGAACCCGCACGGCGCCGCATAAGTGCCGGGCGTGATGGTTTCGAGAAGCACGCGAAGTTTACCGCCCTTGATGCGGGTCGCTGATGCCATTGTGGCCTCCTGTTAGAGAAGTCGAGTTGTCAGGGCGTCTCGACGACCGCCGAAAACTGGATCACGCCGTGATTGGTCACGCCGTCATCATCGCGAAGGATGCGGAATAGCTCACAAGTGAGCGTCACGAGCGCGTTCACCGATAGCGTTAATTCCGCGTTATGCAGCGCGCGGCGCACCGCATCGCTGATCTTGTGGCACTCCGCCGAGCCGTAGGCTTCACCATTCCCCCACGACCAGACGTCAACCTGAAACGTCACCTCAACTGCATCGCTGCAATCGGCGTCATCGGGCGATCCCGTCACCGGGCCGAAGCTGATGTACGGACTCGTGACGTTTGGCGTACCGTCCTGTTTTTCCGGCACGCGGTCATAAATCTTCGTGCCGACGAAACCTGTCACGGCCGGCGTCGCTCGCAACTTCGCTATCGCGGCTGCGACAAGTTCAAATGTCGGACTGGTCATTTACTCTTGCTCGCAGCCGCGGCCGCCTTGGCGGCCTTGTTTGTTGCGCGGGAAATCCGGCTCTTCACCCGCTTCCGGAGCGCGCGATAGGCGGGATAGAAGAATGGTTGCGCCGCCGTACCGGGGTGCTGAGTGCCAGCGAACTTTCCCCCGTTGATGTGCGGCGCCGTTCCGAATTCCACCATGTGAGCGTATCGCACCTTGCTGTTGCCGGCCGAAATGCGGACGGAGAGGTCCGGATCACCGGACACGGGAGATGCCTTCTTTCCGCTCCGCTTCTGAAACGCCGCATATTTCGGACCACTGCCATCACCCCAAGCCTGTGTGATGCTGTTACGCAACGCGCCAGCGGTCGCGCCCTTCGCCTTCTGCTGTCCGGAGGGTGGCCCCACTGGCGCCAGCCGCTTCATCATCCCCACCATCTCATCGGCGCTTTCGGCCAAAGCTTGTTTGATCGCGGAGCGCGTCTGCGGCGGCAACCTTTTCAGCTTCGCCTGCAATGACTGCAGCCCCTTCACCTTTGAGGCCATCAGCTCGGCTCACCTTCCGTCACGAGCAGATCGACCCACTGGCCTTTCCCGTCCGGGTCTACCGGTGCAGCACTGATGTCGAAGAACCGGTTAACGTCTCGCGCGTCGACCAGTCGCCAAGCTGTCGTCACATCTTTCATCGGCGCGCAGTCTCGCACGGTGACAATCCACGGCTGGCGGCCCTGAAGCCGCGCCTGCATCACCGCTTCCGTACCTTTGAGCGGGCGCATCGCGGCGTCCATCGTGAACACGGTCGCGAAATCGCCAGCGCCGGGGATGACGTTGCCGAAACCATCGTCACCGTCAGCCCGACGCTGGAAATGCATCCGGTAGCGCAGCGCGCCGTGACGTCGGTTGCTGTCGACCATTTCAGACCTTGCCAGCGTGGAGATGCCAGACGATCATTGCCTCAACCAACAGCGGGAGGCGCAGATGTCCGACGAAGAGTTCACCAAGTTATTCATCAAGATTGAGGCGCAACGGAGCGCCGTTCAGTCTTTCGTTCACGTCCTCGTTCAGCGTCTCGCAAAAGATTGTGGGCTCGACGCCGAGCTTCTCCTAGAGCATCTTCATATTCTGCAATCGAACCTTCCAGGCTTTGAACCAAGCGCCGATTCCCGGCAGAACGAAATCGCGAAAGAAGTGCTTTCAGCATTTGGAGGCCTCATACAATCGGTCGACGACGCGATAAGGGCATTGGCGGACGAATAGGTCACGCCATTGACGGATCGCGCAGCCGCCAGAGCAGCGCGGCAATCGGGTTCTTCGGATCAGGGCCGGTCTTGCCGGATAGGCCGGTCAGCATCGCCAGCGACTCCTCTGTGTCATCCAGCAAGCACCGCACCGTGATGATTATGGCGGCGGTCACGCGCGCCGGCACGGTCTCGATCGTCCATTCTGGGTCGGGTTTCGGCTGGATGAAATCCAGCACGATATCGGTCGCCTGCGAAATCTTCAGCGTGATGTCGTCCAGCCGCGACGTGTCGCCATCACCGGCCGATGAATCTCCGACGTCCGCGGCAAGACCGAGTTTCAGCGCTTTGTCGACTTGATCGACCGTGACCAGATCAACCATTCTTGGCGTCCTTGCCTGGCTGGCCCTTCTTCACCGCCAACCGCCAGCCGCCGTCGGCCGTATCGGGCTTGCCGGGGTTGTCGCGCTGCGCGATCCAAAACGATCCGCCCCAGGTGACGCCCGACCCGCGCGTATAAGCCTCACCCTCGCGCCAGACACCGCGGTCAACAACGACCGGGAAGAACAACTCGTGGATCTCGAGAATGTCCCCGCTACCAAACTTGAGCAGGATCGTTTGACCATCCGGCAACATCTCGGTGTCGAAGTCCTTCAGAGAGAAGCCGTCACGGCCTTGCTTACCGGGCTCGCCATCCTTGCCGACAACCAGTCCGAGTTGCTTCGTGTCACCATTCGATAGCGTGACGACAAGAGAACCGTCGCGATCGATCACGGCGCCGGCAACGCCGACGCCATCCTTGCCGGGCTCTCCGTCCTTCGCCTTCGGCAGCGCGGCCACGGCGCGGGTCACGGCATCATCGATAACCGGGCGCACATCGTCGATGGTGACACTCTTGCCGTCTTGCGGGGCAGGAATCGCAGCCACCGCGGCCGTCACCGATTCAGAAATCATGCTGCGGACGGCGTCCATGTCGATCGGATCGGCGTCCTTGCCATCGCGCGGGGCAGGCAGCGCCGCAAGCTTCTCATCGACACCGTCCATCCACGATTGGATTTGCGTGACATCCTGGCCGCGAGCATCCGAAACCGCCTGCTCCACCATTCCGGGGATATCCGGCAACTCAGGCGCGGGCTGGATAGCCTCGATAGCGCTCCGCAGATCCTTCAACTCGGCCGACACCTCGTCGCGCACCCGCGCAACAATAACTTCCTCGTCGGCATCCTTGCCGTTCTGCGGGGTTGGGAGCTCGTCAATCCGCTTCTCCAATGCGGCCACCGCCGCGCGCAGTGGGTCAACTAGGGCTGCGACGTGCGCTTTCACGACCGCCGCCGTCGCCTTCGCGATTTCCTTCGTGTCAAGCATTCAGGGCCTCGTGAAGGTCTTTCTCGAATAGCGCCCGATAAGCGCGGGCCTGTTCTGAATCGGGCTCAGGCTCAGTCGCCGCTGGTTCCGGCGCCGGAGCTTCGATCGGCTGCGCATCGCGGCGCGATAGCCATTCGAGGCTGTGATCCTGCTCTTGCAGATAGACCGTATCACCACCGTCGACGGGAGGTAGGTTGAGCCGGCGGCGCTGCTCGTTGACGGTCATCTTGCCTTTGGATTTCTCCAAAACGTCCATCTGCATGGCGCTGTCCATGCGCAGCAAGCCATCCAGATCGAATTCGGTGCCGAGATTCTCGCCGGTGTTTAGCCCCTCATCGAGGCAAAGTTCGATGCTCTCGATCAGCACCTGCAGCGCTTGCGAATAGTATTCGATGTTGAGCGACTGCACGTTATTGACCGTCGGCATTTGACCGACGCCAATCTTGTAAGGCGGAACATGATAGACGGAACAGACAACCTCTGCCGTCCAGCGCAACTGCTCGATAAGCTGCGCGTCGGTATTCTTCATCGACATGGCCTCGTATTTGAGGCCGTCGCCGAGCACCGCCACCTTCTTGGCGTTCCCCTTGCCGGTGTAGTTCGTTTCCCAGTGAGTTTTGAGGCGGGTAGCCGTCTCATCGGAGATTGCGCCGGGCGCGGTGAGAATGCCAGGCGCCGTTGACCCTCCCTGAAAAAACTCGGTCGAATTATTCTGGATCGCCAGCCCCTGCATCGCGGCAAGGCCGCCCGCAAAGATTGGAGACACGCCAACGAGCGGGTGAAAGATGCAATTGAACCGGTCGTGGATAATCTCGCGCGCCGGGACAGTGATCGCTTGCTGCACGCCGGCCAAGCTATCGGCATTCAACTGATAAAACACCTCTCCGGTGTCCGACACCAGCGGCGTGACAAGCTGCGGATCAAGCACATAGAGCTGCTTGACGACATTTCGGCCGTCCCGCACCTTGAGAATGTAGGCGTTCCCGCGCTGAAGTTTTGAAATCACCCAGCTTTCGAAGAACTGGATTCGGGTCTGCCAGGGATTCGGCTTTCGCAGAACCGCGTAGGCGGGGTTCGTCGTTTCCGTCCAGATGTCGTTTGGGCCGCGCGCGACCAGTTTAACGCGCATCTTCGCGATGTCCGACGCGATCAACGTCTTGCACGCGAAATCGGCATGAAACGACAGAACGCTATCGTATCGGACCTCTACATTGCGCTGCCACGCGCCGGAAAAGCTTTCCCAAACGACTGGCCACCATCCCCCCCGGTTGCCCGGCACGCCGGAAAGAGCCTTTTCCTTCCGCGCCCGCGATATTTCCAAGCCAAAGATGCGCATTCATCTATTCCTTGGCGCGACGGCGGCGCTTGCGGCCGGCGGCGATGGTCTGCGCCAGCCCCGCCGGCGGCGTCGGGAAATCCGTCAACTCAGCGCGACCGAGCGCGATGGCCCGCTCGCCGCATTCACGCTTCACCAGCCGCACATCGCCGGCACGATATGCGATCGTCATCTGAGCAGTCGGCTTGTAGTCGAAATCAGCGATAAATCTGACCCGCATTCCGACGTCAGGCGGCGACATTCACCGCCCCAGACCGACCGCAGAACACGAAATCTTCAAACCCATGCATCCGCGCCAGCCGAAGCGCATGATCGTCATCATTGGCGATCGCCAGCACCGGCGCCGGCCAATGCTCGGCGGCCTCTGGAGACGCAATGACCGCGTCGAAAGAACCCGATGCCAGCTCGCGCTCGACGTCGACCCAGATCGACGGGCCGTAACCCAGGATCAGCGCTCGGCCCGTCGGCTCGCGGCGATAGTGGCGGCGCACCCAATCATCGAGTCCGATATCGACAAGATGATCAGGCTTCATACTGCCGGGATAGAATACGACGCGCGGCGGCTCATCGCCTGGTTGTCGAAGGCCGTGGCTGTACCAATAGACGCCATGTTCGGCGCCCCACGTCGCCTCACCGCGACCAAGGATGTGGCTGATCCACGCCTGATCCGATCCAATGTAGCGACGACCAGCATCTGCGGCCCTCTCCGGCGAAAACTCGGCGTAGACCTGCGGCCGCGCGCCTGTTGATTTCCACCGAGAACTGATCCGGGATTGAGGGATTTTTCCATCGAGAAGTGACCCATGTTTGAACCTGCCCCTGCTTGATGAGTGCAGGGGATTCTGGAGTGATAGACATGGCGTTACTGAGCGTTATCCGACGCTGGCATTTGCGAGACGAGCTTTCGATCCGGGAGATTTCGCGGCGCACGGGATTGTCGCGGAACACGATCCGCAAATACCTGCGATCG
>JBARXT010000055.1:0-30966 GCA_049647485.1 Xanthobacteraceae bacterium | reverse complement strand
CGATAGCGTCAATTCTGGTACGAGCGCATCGGATGTTTGCACGGCACCGATGTTTCCGATGTTGCTGCCACCATAAAATGCTGAGTCGGAGTTGAATATCTCGCGCCATACGCCGGGAAATGGCACGCGGATTCGATAGTCACGGTAGACATTGGGCGAGAAATTGACGACGACGAGGCATTGTCGGCGCGCATCATGTGCCTTGCGCAGCCAGGCGAAGACATTGCGCCCGGCATCGTCGGTCACCAGCCATTCGAAACCTACGGTATCGCAATCACATTCGTGCAGTGCTGGAGTTTCGCGATAGACCCGGTTGAGATCGCGGATCAACGCTTGTACTCCAGCGTGCGAGGGTTGCTCGAGCAGGTGCCAATCCAGGGACTGATCATGATTCCATTCCCGCTGCTGGCCGAATTCGCAGCCCATGAACAACAACTTCTTGCCCGGATGTGCGAACATGAATGCATAATAGGCACGCAGGTTGGCGAAGCGTTGCCAATTGTCGCCCGGCATGCGGCCAAGCAACGAGCGCTTGCCGTGCACCACTTCATCATGCGACAGCGGCAGAATGAAGTTCTCCGAAAAGGCGTATTGCAGGCCAAACAGGATATCGCCGTGGTGATGGCGGCGATGAACAGGATCCTTGCTGATATAGTTCAGCGTGTCATGCATCCATCCCATATTCCACTTGTAGCCAAATCCGAGCCCGCCGAATTCGATCGGTCGTGACACCTGCGGCCATGCGGTTGATTCTTCCGCGGCCGTGGTCGCGTCGGGGAATTGAGAAAATACCTCGGTGTTGAAACGGCGGAAAAATTCGATGGCCTCAAGATTTTCCCGCCCACCATACTTGTTGGGAATCCAGCCGCCGGGCGGGCGGCTGTAATCAAGATACAGCATCGATGCAACGGCATCGACGCGGAGGCCATCAACGCCGTAGCGATCGAGCCAGAACCGGGCATTCGAGATCAGGAAATTGACGACTTCGGTACGACCGTAGTTGTAGATCAACGTGCCCCAGTCGAGATGCCGCCCCTGCAACGGGTTCGCATGCTCGTACAGCGCAGTGCCGTCGAATTGACCGAGCCCGTGTGGGTCGTCGGGGAAATGTCCCGGCACCCAGTCCAGCAGAACGCCGAGCCCTTCGCGATGGCAGGCGTCGATGAGTGCGCAGAAATCTTCCGGTGTGCCGAAACGGCTCGTCGGCGCATAAAGACCGGTTGGTTGATAGCCCCATGACCCGTCAAACGGATGCTCGCTGATCGGCAGGAACTCGACATGAGTGAAGTTCATGTCTCGGACATAGCGAGGCAGGGTCTCCGCCAGTTCGCGGTAGGAAAGCCAGGCATTGTCGTCTTTTCGTCGCCACGAACCGAGATGAACCTCATAGATCGATATCGGCGCGCTCAACGCGTTGACGTGAGCGGGGGGCGGAGCAGGCCGCGGCAAGTCCGCAATGTCGATCACAATAGAGGCAGTATCGGGTCGCTTTTCGGCGGCAAATGCCATCGGATCGGATTTCAACGGCAATTGCTGACCTTGCGGCCCGATGATATCGAATTTGTAGCGGTCGCCGGACGTCGCACCGGGAATGAAGATTTCCCAGTAGCCGTTGCCACGTACCCGCATCGAGTGACGACGCGGCTCCCAGAAATTGAAATCGCCCACCACGCTGACGCGTCGTGCGTTCGGCGCAAAGACCACGAAGGCCACGCCGGTCACGCCATCGAGCGTCATGGGATGAGCGCCAAGCTTGTCGTAGAGATGCTGGTGGGTTCCTTCGCCCAACAGGTACAGATCGAAGTCAGACAGAATCGGCGGAAAGCGATAAGGGTCTTGTAGTTCGACGATCGTATCGCCAAAACGTGCGCGGAGTTGATAGCGCGTCACGCCTCTCGGCAGTTCTCCAGCAAACAGGCCCGCCTCATGAAGCCGCGCCAACGTGGCCGCATGGCCATGTTCGTCGACAGCTTCGACGTCTGATGCCTGAGGCAGGAAGGCACGAATAACCGCGTGATCGTTCTCGAGATGGGGGCCGAGGTAACGAAATGGATCGGAATGCCGCCCTTCGACGATAGCGTAGGCTTCCGCGGGGAGCTTGCTCATGCTGCGACCTCGTCAACTCGTGACAGAATGCGCAGCGCGCCGCTGAGCGGCACCCGGACCCAGTCGGGCCGATGGGCGATCTCGTATTCGACTTCGTAGAGCGCTTTCTCCAATAAGAAAAAGTTCAGCAGCGGTTCCGCAACGACCGGATCGGCCGGCCATAGACGTCGATCGCTCATGTGCTCGCTGTAGCCGGCGAGGAAAGCGGCGGTCGCGCGCTCGCGCCACGACTCCAACGCAGCGGTAATCTTCCCGGCTTCATCAGGCGCTATCGTCAGGGCTCGTTCGAGGGCCGCCGTCGTTGAATAATCAATGGAACGCACCAGCCCGGCGATATCCCGTGCGGCCGGTGCCTTGCGGCGACGTTCGATCAGCGGTCGACGCGGTTCTCCCTCGAAATCGATGATGAAGGTGTCGTCCCTGACGATCAGCATCTGACCGAGATGGAAATCACCGTGATGGCGGATTTTCATGAGGTCAGTACCACCATGCATGAAGCGCTGCAGGACGTTTCGCAACTTCCCTTGTGCAGCGAGCAACCGATCGATCAGAGTGCGGTCCCGCTCCGTGCTTTCGGCGCGCACGTTCTGTAGATGACTGACGATACGGTCGGCGTGTGCGACGATGTCATCGGTCCAGGCGGCTATGTCCTCGCCTGTTACCGGTTCGGGGCGGAAATCCACAATGTCGTCGCGGCTCGCCAGGGCCACGTGCATTTCGGCGACGCGGTGACCGGTCTGTGCCATGTAACGTAGATAAGATATCTGGTCTTCATTCTCGGTGGCGCTGTCGGAATTCGCCAGCAGGCGTTCCTGTTCGACGAAGCGATCGAGATAGGCGGCCGTTACTGTCCAGGCATCGCCCTGATTTTGCAGGTAGGCGTGGACAATCCCAACCGCGCTGCGTCGTTCACCCTCCACGAGTTCGATGCTGCCAAGCAGCGCCGGCGAGTTCTGAAAATGTGCGACCTCGGTCAGAAATCGCCCGACTTCGATCTCCGGATTGATACCTGTTTCGAGTTTCCGATAGATTTTCACCACGAAATCGCGATCGACGAGCGAGGTGCTGTTGGATTGCTCGGTCTCCACCGCCTGAACGTGCTTGATCGGCGTGGCTGGTTGCTCCAGAAGTGCCTCGGTGGCACGAAACTCCAATCGCGAATCCCCTTCGACGACCACTTCGTTGTTGCGGAGGTTGGCGATCAAAGTTTCGACGAACTCGTGTTCACTCACGACATCCAACAACGTTCCCTCGCGCGCGCCCTGGCGCACCGCGGCGAGGGCGCGGGGGTTGTGATACTCGCGTTCGAAGCGATGCCAGCGGATCCGCAAGGGGAGGGTATAACGGATTGCCGTCCCGGTTTGCGGCCACTCGAAGAACGCCAACCAGGGTCGATTATCGCCGATATTGGCGAACGGAATGGCCGAAGTAACCTTGACGGAAATCGCGGACGGAGAACGCTCGGGAAACCATCGTGTGCGTGACAAATAGGGTGGTAGCACATCGCGTTCGAAAACGCCGCGTGTGCGCTCCAGCGTCACCCATGTCGCGCCGAGCGGCACGACAAGCGTTTCGAATTCCGGCATTCGGGTCGGCTCGACATGGACTGACACTTCCTTCTCGCGCAACTGGAACCAGTAGAAACCATAAGGGGCCAGCGTGATCAGATAGGTCAGATCTCCGATGGCGGGGAATAAGGTGCGGCCGAGCATTTCCAGCGGAATGCGATCCTTCCAAGCCGAGAGGTCGATCTCCGTCGCTTGCGCCGAACGCGATAGGTTGGCGACGCAGAGAATGACCTCATCTCCGTATTGGCGAATATAGGTGAGAACAGAACGATTGCTGGAGCGCACGAACGTCATGCTGCCGCGCCCGAATGCCAGTGTGGATTTGCGTACCGAAATCAGACGTTTCGTGGCGTTAAGAAGTGACGACAGACTGCGCGATTGTGCTTCGACGTTGACGGCCTCGTAGCCGTAAACTGGATCCATGATCGGCGGAGCATAGAGGCTCGCGGGGTCGGCACGGGAGAAGCCGCCGTTGCGATCCGGCGTCCATTGCATCGGCGTGCGTACGCCATTGCGATCGCCGAGGTAGATGTTGTCACCCATGCCGATTTCGTCGCCATAGTAGATGATCGGCGTACCAGGGAACGAGAGAAGCAGGGAATTCATCAACTCGATCTTGCGCCGGTCGTTGTCCATCAGGGGAGCGAGCCGGCGACGAATACCAACATTGATGCGTGCGCGAGGATCGTTGGCGTAGGTCGACCACAGATAGTCACGCTCGACGTCGGTGACCATTTCGAGCGTCAGCTCGTCGTGGTTGCGCAGAAACATTGCCCACTGGCAATTGTCGGGAATGTCCGGCGTTTGACGCAGAATATCGGTAATCGGAAAGCGATCCTCTTGGGCAAGGGCCATATAGATGCGCGGCATCAAGGGAAAATGATAGGCCATGTGACATTCATCGCCAGTGCCGAAATATTCCTGCACATCCTCCGGCCATTGATTGGCCTCCGCGAGTAATACCTTGCCGGGTGCATAAGCATCGAGCGCCGCGCGCAGGTGTTTAATGACGGCATGGGTCTCCGGAAGATTCTCGTTGTTTGTGCCGTCGCGCTCGCAGAGATAGGGAATGGCGTCGAGCCGGAAACCGTCGACGCCCGCATCGAGCCAACGCTTCATCACGCGGATAACCGCGTCGACCACGCGCGGGTTATCGAAGTTGAGATCGGGCTGATGTGAAAAGAAACGATGCCAATAGTAGGCGTTGGCTTCGGGATCCCAGCTCCAGTTGGATTTCTCGGTATCGGTAAAAATGATACGAGTGCCGTCGTATTTTTGGTCGGTATCGCTCCAGACGTACCAGTTGCGTGCACTCGAGCCGGCCGGGCTGCGCCGAGCGCGTTTGAACCAGTTGTGCTGGTCGGAGGTATGATTGATGACAAGCTCGGTGATGACGCGCAGTCCGCGCCGCTTCGCCTCCGCGATGAAACGGCGAAATTCCTTCATGGTGCCGTAGGACGGACTGATCGCGCCGTAGTCGGCGATGTCATAGCCGTCGTCGCGCCCAGGCGACGGATAAAAGGGCATCAGCCATAATGTATTGACGCCGAGATCCTGCAGGTAGCTCAGCTTGTCGGTGAGCCCGACGAAGTCACCTATGCCGTCATTGTTGCTGTCGGCGAAGGCGCGGACATGCAACTGGTAGATGACGGCGTCCTTGTACCATAGCGGATCGACAGTAACAGTATGAGACATCGGAGCCTTGTCAGGCGCAACGGTCTGGATGACGTTCATGGCCTACTCCTTCAAGCCATGCAGCGGAACAGCAAAGCGGGATCGTACGACGGGTCGATGCGTAAGCGCAGGCCACCCCATTCCACCGCATGCCGTTCTCCGGTCAGCAGGTTCTCCACCGCGACGACGGTTCGCATCTCGTCGCCGACCTTTACCTCTACGTCGTTGAGCGGCAACCAAACATCATGCGGATCGCGCGACAGCGCAATAACGGCCGCTACGGTATTCGTGCCGTCATCCGACGTTTTGACGAAGCCGGTAACATTTGGATCATCGATCGCTACAAAGCGAAGGTTGCGGGTCTGTTGCAAGGCAGGGTTGGCGCGACGCGCGAAGTTCAGCGCACGGATATATGGTTTGATGTTTCCTGGCCGGTCCCAATCGCGCACCTTGATCTCATATTTCTCAGAGTTCAGGTATTCCTCCTTGCCGGGGATGGCATCGTGTTCGATCAGTTCGAAACCATTGTAAATGCCGTAGGTGGCGGACAGCGTTGCGGCCAGCGCAAAACGCGATTTGAACATCCACGGTTCACCGCCTTGCAAATGATAGGGCAGGATATCCGGCGTAGAGACGAAGAAATTCGGGCGGTAGAAGTCCCGCTCCGGATAGCCCGTCAGTTCGCGCAAGTATTCTTCCAGTTCCCACTTGTGCGTTCGCCACGTGAAGTAGGTGTAAGACTGGGTGAACCCGCGCTTCGCAAGCGCCTTCATCAGCTTCGGTCGGGTAAAGGCCTCGGCAAGGAAGATGACGCCGGGGTCGCGAGTTTGCACCTCGCGGATCAGCCATTCCCAGAACGGAAGCGGCTTGGTGTGCGGATTGTCGATGCGGAAAATGCGAACGCCGTGATCGAGCCAGAACAATACCACGTCCCGAAGCGCGTTCCACAGCGAACCAGCGTCATCGCAGGTAAAATCAGGATTGACGATGTCTTCGTATTTCTTGGGCGGATTCTCCGCATAACGCATCGAGCCATCCGGTCGCCGCTTGAACCATTGCGGGTGTTCGCGGAGCCAGGGATGGTCGGGCGAACACTGCACGGCGATATCGAGGGCGACCTCGATATTCAACCGTCGGGCGGCAATCACGAAGGCGTGGAAGTCATCCAGCGTGCCAAGCTCGGGGTGCACGACATCGTGACCGCCATCCTCCGAGCCGATAGCATAGGGACTCCCGGGATCGCCGGCGGCGGCGGTCAGTTTATTGTTGCGGCCTTTGCGATGGGTCTGTCCGATCGGATGGATCGGCGTGAAGTAGACCACGTCGAAGCCCATTGCAGCGATATCCGGCAACCGTTCGATGCAATCCCGAAAGGTGCCATGTCGGCCCGGCTCGCGCCCTTGGCTTCGCGGCACCATTTCGTACCAGGCGCCGCAGCACGCCAAGGCGCGATCGACCGTCAAAGGATAGAGCTGTGAACGCGTCAGGTCGGCGCGATCCTGGCTTTCCGACATGGCCTCCCGCAAATCGGGTGAGAGCAACGATGAGGTGTCTCCAGTTTGCAGGAATTGCTCACACTGCCGCAGAATGACAGCGGCGGCATCGGCTCCGCCCGATTGCGCCTTGGTGAGCAACCCGGCACCTTCCAGTGCATCGAGCTCGACATCCTGGCCTGCGGCGCCCTTCAGTTCGAAGCCATGGCGCCAGGTGGCAAATTCATCGGTCCATGCCTCGATCGCATAGACGTGACGACCGACATGTTGCGGCGTGAAGGAGGCGGTCCAGCGGTCATTATTGTGCAACCGCATCGGTGTGCGATTCCAGTCCGTGTCCTGTTCGCGCCGCCAGATCAAGTCCGCGGCGATGATATCGTGCCCATCGCGGAAAATATCGGCCCAGACGTCGACAGGGGCGCCGACCACGCGTTTGACGGCGAAGCGACCGTTATCGACGCTGGGATAAATGTCTTCGATGTGGAAAGCGTCGCGGATGACGCTCCCGACAGATCGGTTTGGTTTGTTCACGATATCAACGCTCGGTTTGAACAGGCCCCGGCCAATTCCGACAAGTTCGAATAGAACATGTGCGGCTTCTCTAACAAGTTCCCGAACGGGGTTTGGTTCCATTGGAACTCAATCGCTCCGTCTCCGTTGACCCGTTACTATCCAGCTCAAACATTTCAAAAATTTGCGACAAGGCGACGTCGTGTCGCGCGGACTGGACATGAACGTTTTCGCGAAGGCCAGGGAATTCGGCATCGAGACCGATTTCATCGACGGGCAAGGTCAGGGCCACCGGATCGCGCGCGCGGCGCTGGATCAGTTGATGGCGGCGATGCCGCGCCCAGAAGCAGGTCGGTTTCTGAATGGACCCGTGGTGACACGCGTCGGCGATGTCTCGCCAATCCAATTGGCTTCCTCTTCAGCCTTGCCGGTACGCTGGCAGATCACAATGGGCGAGGTCGTCGTGGTCGAAGGGGAGGCCCACGAGCACGCCGTCAGGTGTGCCGATGGCCTCGCGGTCGGGACCTATCGTCTCCATTTGTGTGACGCCAATGAGAGTCGCGAGGAATGGCCCCTGATCGTTGCGCCCCAACTGGCCTATCAAGGAGATTTTGCGCGATCATGGCTTCTGGCGGTGCAACTCTACGGACTGCGCTCGCCGCAGAATTGGGGTATCGGGGATTTCTCCGATTTGAAGCGTTTGATTGAACTCGCAGCACGCTGGGGCGCCAGCGGAGTTGGTCTCAACCCACTGCACGCATTGTCCGCGGAGCGGCCAGGCGATTGCAGTCCGTATGCACCGAACAGTCGGCTGTTTCTTAATGCGCTTTATATCGACGTCGAAGCCATCCCGGAGTTGCCGGAATCGTTCGCGATTGAACATCGCGAAGCGCTGCAAAGGGTTCGACAGACATCATTGGTCGACTATGCCGCCGTCGCGAAGCTGAAATGGCAAGGCTTGCGTGCCGCATTCGAGCATTTCAAGACGAAGCCAAATCTCGAGCGCGCTGCCGCGTTTGACGCCTTTCGAGAAGCGGGCGGCGCGACGCTTTGGCGCTTCGGCTGTTTTGAGGTGTTGCGCTGCCGCTTTCGGCTCCCGTGGTGGGAATGGCCCGAACCTTGGCGGAGCGCCGATAATCTGGCTTGCGAAAGCCTGCGCACCACCGAAGATCATATCGAAATCGCTTTCGTCGCCTTCGTGCAGTGGATCGCCGACGAGCAGTTGCGGGCCTGTCGCGATCGCGCGGATCAGCTTGGCATGGACGTCGGCCTCTATCTGGACGTGGCAGTCGGCGTGCAGCCCGATGGATTCGATGCATGGAACGAACAGACGGCGATCTCGCGGCAACTCGCGGTGGGGGCGCCGCCAGATGCGTTGAATACCACGGGGCAAAACTGGGGGCTGGCGGGCTTTAACTCTTCCGGATTGCTCGCAAGCGGCTTCGCGCCGTTTCGCGACATGTTGCGTGCAGCGATGCGTCATGCCGGGGCAATCAGGCTCGATCACATCCTTGGCCTCAAGCGATTGTATCTGGTGCCGCACGGCTTCGGTCCGCGCGATGGCGCCTATGTGCGAATGCCGTTTCAGGCGATGCTGGCGATCGCGGCGCAAGAGAGCGTCGCTGCGCGTTGTGTCGTAATCGGTGAAGATCTCGGCACCGTTCCGGACGGTTTTCGCGACGAGATCGCGGCATGGGGCATCTGGTCGTATCAGGTGATGATGTTCGAGCGCGATTATAATGGCGGCTTTCGCGGCATCGATCATTATATCGAAAAGGCACTCGTGACATTCAATACCCACGATTTGGCGAGCTTTGCCGGTTGGCGCGCCGCCGGAGATCTATCGCTCAAACTTGCGCTGGGTATTGACCCTGGCGAAAGCGTCGAGGCGCGAAATCATGCATTGCAGATGCTGTCGGACGTCTTGAACGGGGAAACCATCGAACAGAATGATTACTTCGGCGTCTTGCATTTCCTTGCCAGAACCCGGTCACGGTTACTTGCTGTCGGATTGGACGATCTGATCGCGGTGACCGATCAACCGAATGTTCCGGGCACGATCGATCAGCATCCGAATTGGCGGCGTCGCTTGCCATTGACGCTCGACGAGATTGCGGAAGCGGTCGACGAAAGCAAACTGGATCATGCGCTCGGCTCACGTCGTGCCGCGCCGGCAGTCGAACAGCAAACGAACGATATGATGAAACGAGACGTCGCGAAGGATGGGACAATTGCCCGGGAAGATTGAAGACTATGCGCTGATCGGCGATTGTGAGACAGCTGCGCTGGTGTGCGGCGACGGTTCGATCGATTGGTTGTGCTGGCCGGCGTTCGATTCCGAAGCTTGCTTCGCCGCGTTGCTCGGAAACAAAAGCCATGGCCGGTGGCGTATTGCGCCAGCCGGGGATTCACGAATGTCACGGCGCTATCGCGGCGAGACATTGATTCTGGAGACCACGTTTGAGACGGCGGACGGTGCTGTCACCCTGATCGATTTCATGCCGCCGCGTGGCACCGCCTCCGACGTGGTGCGATTGGTTAGAGGCGAGCGTGGCCGTGTCGCCATGCATATGGAATTGATCATTCGCTTTGGCTTTGGTGCCAATATTCCGTGGGTCAAGCGCAGCGGTAACGGTGAACTGCTGGCGATCAGCGGTCCCGATATGACGGTGTTGCGGACACCGATCGAAACCCACGGCGAGAACATGACGACTCTTGCGGATTTCACCGTTGGCGCCGGCGAAACAATTCCCTTCGTACTGACTTATGGCGCTTCGCACCGTGAGGTGCCTGCGGCCATCGACGTCGATCAGGCGTTGCGCGACACTGAAATCTTCTGGAGCGATTGGGCAGAGCATTGCACCTATCAGGGTCCACGGCGCGACGTGGTGATCCGTTCGCTGGTGACCCTGAAAGCGCTCACTTACGCGCCTACTGGCGGTATTGTTGCCGCACCGACCACGTCGCTGCCGGAAAAGATCGGCGGCAGCCGCAATTGGGACTATCGTTTCTGTTGGCTGCGTGACGCCACTTTCACCTTGCTGGCGCTGATGGACAGTGGCTATTTCGACGAAGCCCTCGCATGGCACAACTGGTTGCTTCGCGCAGTCGCGGGTTCGCCGGCGGATATGCAGATCATGTACGGTATTATGGGGCAACGTCGCCTGCTCGAGTGGGAAGCGACCTGGCTTCCGGGATATGAGGGCGCGCAACCGGTCCGGATCGGCAATGCTGCTCACGTGCAACTCCAGCTCGACGTGTTCGGTGAGTTGCTCGATGTGTTTCACCAGGCGCGGCTCGCCAAATTGAAGCTCAATGACGGAAGCTGGGCGATGGAATGTGCATTCCTCAAGCACCTCAGCAAGGTCTGGAATCAGCCGGATAGTGGCATCTGGGAGGTTCGTGGACCCGGAAAGCACTATGTCTCATCGAAGGTGATGACCTGGGTCGCCTTCGATCGGGGGATCAAGAGTGCGGAAAAATTCGGCTTCAAGGCCCCTTTGACAGAATGGCGCAGCTTGCGCGATGCGATTCATCACGACGTCTGCACCAAGGGATTCGATCCCGTGCAGAATAGTTTCGTCGAGGCATATGGTGCGAAGGTACTCGACGCCAGCATTCTCCTGCTGCCGTCGGTCGGATTTTTGCCGCCGTCAGATCCGCGTGTTGTCGGCACTCTCGCGGCGATCGAGAAATATCTGATGCGCGATGGCTTCGTGCTGCGGCATGACCCACGGCGGAAAACCGATGAGCAGGAACCGATCGAAGGTGCCTTCCTCGCGTGTACGTTGTGGTTGGCGGATGCCTATGTGCTGGCCGGTCGTCTCGACAAGGCTGAAACCCTGTTTGAGCGCGTGCTTGGCGTCGCCAACGATCTCAGCCTTCTGGCGGAAGAATACGACCCTACTATCGGCCGGCAGACTGGGAATTTTCCGCAAGCGCTGACACATATCGCTCTGATCAACACGGCGCACAATATCAGCTCCGCCAAAGCGGCTCCGACCAAGCCGGCTGTGCAGCGTGCGAAATCCTAGCGGTTTGACGTCTCGGGTGAAGACAACTTTCGAACGATGTCGGTCACGATCGTTTCGACGTCGGCATCGATCGGCACCGTAACGACGTGTTCGTCGGCTGCCGGCGTCTCGAGCGCTTCGAACTGGCTGGCGAGTAGACCGGGCGGCATGAAATGGCCTTTGCGTTTCGCAAGCCGGCCGGCGATCAGCGTCTCGCTGCCATCAAGAAAGATGATCCGCGTGTCATGCCGACCGTGGAGCAGGATATCGCGATAGGCGCGTTTGAGCGCAGAGCAGGCAATGATGACATGATCGCCTGCGGTGGCAACGCGATCGATCTCCGCAGCGATGGCCTCTAGCCATGGCTTGCGATCGTTGTCGTTGAGGGGGTGTCCGGCTTTCATCTTGGCGACGTTGCCTGGTGGATGGAAACTGTCGCCGTCCTCAAAGCGCCAGTCGAGCCGTTTCGCCAGCGCCTCACCGATGGTGCTTTTGCCGGAGCCGGAAACGCCCATGACGATCAGGGCGTGGAGTGTCGGATTTATTTTGTCATGCATTGCGGGACAACTCGGGCAAAGCGTCACTATCGACCAACCAGACGGTTTCGCCAAGCGATCGGGCGCGGGCCGCAGGCAAATCGCTGCCATTCAAAACTTCCGCGAGAATGGTGAGCTTCTCCTCGCCACTCACCTCGAACAGCATCTCCCGGCATGATGCCAAGGTCGGCAACGTCAACGTAACCCGCGGCACAAACGGCGCAACGTTTGCGTGCGCTACGCCCACCACCCAACGTGTTCGTTCATCCAGAGCGGGATCGTCCGGAAACAGCGATGCGGTATGGCCGTCCGGGCCGACCCCCATCAGGACCAGATCGAACAGCGGCCGCGCGGGATCGAGACGGCCGCTGCCATAGAAGGTCTGCAGCATAGTTTCATAGCGCCGTGCCGCGTTGCGCGTCGTTCCCGCTTGCACCGGAATGGGATGGACATTTTCCGGCGGCGCGCAGACATCGAGAAACAACCGTCGCGCCATCGCCATGTTGTTGCGCGGATCATCCGGGGGGACGAAGCGTTCGTCGCCGATGAACCAGTGCACCCGTCGCCACGGGATTCGATCGCGACAGGCGTCGCTCGCCAGCAAACGATAAAGCCGCTCCGGGCTTGAGCCGCCGGTGAGACACACCGCAGCGCGTCCGCTATTTGCATCGAGGCGTGCGATCAGCCGCTCGGTTGCGGCTTGCGCTATTGCATCAGCGTCGTTTACCCGAATGATCTGACGTCCATTTGTCATGGTTCAGCAGGGTTTGCGCCAGTTGCGGCCGTCGCGAGCCAGAAGCACTTCGCTGGCATCGGGCCCGTCACTGCCAGCCTTGTAGAACGCAAGCCCTTTGTCTCCGGCTTTCTTCCAGGCGTCCAAAAATGGTTGCACGGCCTTCCACCCAGCCTCAACGCTGTCGGCGCGCTGGAACAGGATGTTATCGCCGACCATACAATCATAGATCAGCGTTTCGTAGCCGGTGCTCGGCGCGGCGTGGAAATAGTCCTTGTAGTGAAATTTCATCTCGACCCCGTCGATGGCGATCGAAGGGCCAGGCACCTTGGTGTTGAACTGGAGAGTGATACCCTCGACAGGTTCGATGCCGATAACGAGAAAATTTTGCGATAACCGATCCACCGGTGTATCGCGGAACATCGCGAACGGCGCTTCCTTGAACTTGATCGCCACCTCGGTGCGTTTGGCGCCAAGCGCTTTTCCGGTCCGCAGATAGAACGGCACATCCGCCCAACGCCAATTGTCGATGGTCAGCTTCAGCGCAACGTAAGTCTCTGTCGTGCTATCGGGCGCAACATTCTCGGTCTTGCGATAGTCGGTGATGACCTGATCGCCGACACGGCCGGCACGATACTGGCCACGCACGGAATTTTCCAGTGCCTCTGCCTCGCTCTGGGTCTGGATCGCGGCCAGCACCTCGGCCTTGCAGGTGCGCACGGTGTGGGCGTCGAAGCGGGCGGGAGGCTCCATCGCCACCAGCGACAGGAGTTGAAACAGGTGGTTCGGCACCATGTCGCGCAACGCGCCGGTCGCATCGTAGAAACTGCCACGATGGCCAACGGCAAGCTTCTCGCCCACGGTGATCTGGATGTGATCGATGTGATTGCGATTCCAGATCGGCTCGAACATGCCGTTGGCGAAGCGCAGCACCAGAATGTTCTGCACCGTCTCCTTGCCGAGGTAATGATCGATCCGATAGAGCTGGTGCTCATCGGCGACTTTCAGCAATTCATCGTTCAATGCCTTGGCGGAGGCGAGATCGGTGCCGAACGGCTTTTCGATCACCAGCCGTCGCCAGTAGCCGTTGTCCTCGCGCAGCAGACCGGCGCGCCCGAGTTGGCGGCCAATCGGCGCGAAGGCGTTGGGGGGCGTCGCCAGATAGAACAGCCGGTTGCCTGCCGTCGCGCGACTTTGTTCAGCGTGCTCGAGTTCTGCACGCATCCGGTCGAACGAAGCCGGGTCGGATGCATCGGCCTCGATCGTGGTGAGACACCCAAGAAGTTGCCGAGCAACGTCGTCTCGCACCGGGCGGGTGGCGAATTTGCGCAAGCCATTCATCAGGCTGTCACGCAATGCGTCCGGGCTCATCTGCTTTCGCACGACGCCCGCGATGCAGAAGTGGTCCGGCAGGAGGTTTGCTTCCGCGAGATTGTAGAGTGCTGGGATTACCAGTCGGTGAGTCAAGTCGCCGGTCACGCCGAATATGACGAAGCTGCATGGATCCGGCTTGGCTTGTTTGGCGATACCATTCGAACTCATGGTTTGGTCGGCTCCTTATGGCCGCCGAAACCAGCGCGCATGGCAGAAAGGATTTTTTCCGCGAAGGTATGGTCGCGCCGCGAGCGGAAGCGGGCATACAGCGCGGCCGTGAGCACTTCGGCAGGCACTGCTTCATCAATGGCGGCGTTCACGGTCCAGCGGCCTTCGCCGGAATCCTCAACGAAACCGGAATAGTTCTCAAGCGTAGGGTGTTTCGCCAACGCAGACGCAGTGAGATCAAGCAACCACGACGGAATGACGCTGCCGCGCCGCCACACCTCGGCGATGTCGGCGATGTCGAGATCGAAGCGATGCTCCGCCGGTAATGCCTCGGTGTCGGCATTCTTGAGAATGTCGAATCCCTCAGCATAGGCCTGCATCAAGCCGTATTCGATGCCGTTGTGGATCATCTTGACGAAGTGTCCGGAGCCGACCGGGCCGGCGTGGATGTAACCTTGCTCGACGCGCGGATCGCGTCCCTCGCGGCCGGGCGTTTGCGGAATATCGCCGCGCCCCGGTGCGAGCGTCGCAAAGATAGGGTCGAGCCGCGCGACAACATCCTTGTCGCCGCCGATCATCATGCAGTAGCCGCGCTCCAAACCCCACACGCCGCCGCTGGTGCCGACATCAAGGTAGTGAATTCCGCGCGCGGTGAGTGCCTTGCCGCGACGCACGTCGTCCTGCCAGAAAGTGTTGCCGCCGTCGATGATGACGTCATCCTTCGACAGTAGCTTGCCGAGCGCCTCGATGGTGGATTCGGTGATCGGCCCCGACGGCAACATCACCCACACGGTGCGCGGCGCGTCGAGCTTGGCGACCAAATCCTCAAGCGTGGTCGCCCCGGTTGCGCCTTCACTAGCAAGCGCGGCAATTGCCTCCGCGCTTTTGTCGTAAACCACCGTTCGATGCCCGCCGTGCTTCATCACGCGGCGGGCGATGTTGGCGCCCATCCGCCCCAGGCCGACGACGGCAAGCTGCATGATCTTCGTCCTTTAGTTCAGTGCGGTTGTAATCGCGGCCTTGAGCTTTTCGAGTCCGGATTTGAGATCGCCCTTGAGATGAATCCGCAGCGCGCGACGGCCACGTTCGGTCAGCACGTCGAAGTCGCCGCGTGCCTGCGCTGCCTTGATCACACCGAAGCTTGCGGCTTGCTGCGGGATCGGCAGATCCATGGCGTCATCGGCCGTGATCTGCACGAATACGCCGCTGTCCGGGCCGCCCTTGTAGGCCTGTCCGGTGGAATGCAGGAAGCGCGGGCCGAACTCGGCGCAGGTGGCGACGTGGCGACGGTCACGGATCGCTAGTCGCATCGCCTGCAGCGCGTCGATATGGGCCGGATCGTGATCGATATAGGCGAGCAGCGCGACATAGTCGTTCGGCTTACTGCGGGCGAGGTGTGCCTTCAGCCAGGAGCCGAGATTGCCGTCGGCACCAGCCTTGCGCAGCGCCGCGTCGTTGGCGCCATCGGTGTAGATGGCAACGCCATCGATGGCGGCGGCGGGCTTCTCGTCGGGCAGCTTGCCGGTATTCTCGAACGCTGCCGTCAGTTCGCGGGTCTTGATCTTGGCGGCCTCGACATCGGGCTGATCGAACGGATTGATGCCGAGCACTGTGCCGGCCACTGCGGTCGCGATTTCGAAGCGGAAGAATTCCTGGCCGATATGCTGGATCGATGCCAGCACGATGCGGACTACCGGATGGCCGGCTTTCTCCAGCGCGGCCAGTTTCGCCTCGTGCGCGGAATCGCTTTCGCCTTCCGTGCGCATATCGATGAAGATACGATCGTGGCCGTAGACCGCCGGATCGCCCAGCGTCTCTCCGTCGATGGGGATCAAACCCTTGCCATTCTTGCCGGTGGATTCGGCGATGAGTTGTTCGGCCCACGCCCCGAAGTCGGCAATCTTGGCAGACGCCAGCATCGTCACCTTGTCGCGGCCTTCGCGGCCGGCGCAACCCAATGCAAAACCAAGCTGCACGCCGGGGTTTTCTAACGGTGGCACGTCAGGTCCGCAGGAACGGACCATCGCCTGCGCGAAATCCAGCAAGCGCGCGATATCGAGACCGGCAGCGGCCGCCGGCACCAGGCCGAACGGCGACAGTACGGAATAACGACCGCCAATCTCGGGATCGCCGAAGAAGGTGCGAGCGAAACCCTGTTGCTTCGCGACCTTCTCCAGCGACGAGCCGGGATCGGTGACGGCGACGAAATGATTGCCGGCCTTGCCTTTGCCGACAGTCGCTTCGACGCGACCGTAGAAATAATCCTTCAGCGCGTTCGGCTCAGTGGTGCCGCCGGATTTGCTGGAGACGATGAGCAGCGTCTTGGCGAGATCGACGGCGGCTTCCATCCGCGCCACCTGCGCCGGATCGGTGGAGTCCAGCACGTGCAGTTTCGGAAAGCCCTCCGCTTGCGGATAGGTCTTTGCCAGCACTTCCGGCCCAAGGCTTGAACCGCCCATGCCGAGCACGATAGCGTGGGTGAAACCTTGCTGCTTCACCCAGCCTGCAAGGTCGGTGTAATCCGCGAGCTTCTTCTGCTCGGCGCTGACGCTATGAAGCCAACCGAGCCACTTGCCTTCATCGCTGCCGGTCCAGATCGACGGATCGCGTTGCCACAACCGGCGAATGGTGCCGGACGCGCGCCACTCTTCCGTGCTCGTGCTTACGGCTTTCGCAAGCTTGTCGCCGAGCGACAGCGTCTGTGGATCGATTGTATGGCCGAGCAGCGTCGCGCGTTTGTGCGCCACCGCGCCCAAGAGCTTGTCGAAGGCGTCTGCAAACAGTTGGACACCTTCTTCTACCAGCTTCGTGGTGACGGCATCGAGCGAAATGCCGGTCCCGGCGAGGTCGGTTAGCACGCGCTCGGCGCCGGGAACGTCCTCCTCGAGGCTGTCGCGCAGTTTGCCGTGATCGCGAAACGCGTCGAGCGTTGCGGGTGGCACCGTGTTGATGGTGTCGGGCCCGATCAATTCCTCGACGTAGAGCACGTCGCTATAGGCCGTGTTCTTGGTACCGGTGGAGGCCCAGAGCAGCCGCTGTGGCCGCGCGCCTCTGGCGGCGAGCTTTTGCCAGCGGGCATCGGCGAACGTTTTTTTGTAATGTTGATAGGCCATCTTGGCGTTGGCGATGGCGACCTTGCCTTGCAACTCCTTGAGCCGGGTCTTTTCCGCCGGATCGTTGGCCTTGGCGATGGCGTCGTCGAGTTGCTTGTCGACGGCGCTGTCGATGCGACTGACGAAGAAGCTGGCGACGCTGGCGACATGGGACGGATCGCCGCCCTTGCTCACGTGCTCTTCCAAGCCGGCGAGGTAGGCTTCCGCGACCTCCTGATAGACCTTCTGCGAGAACAGCAGCGTGATATTGACGCTGATGCCCTGCGCTGTCAGGTGCCGAATGGCGGGAAGGCCCTCCGGCGTTGCCGGCACCTTGATCATCAGGTTGGGGCGATTGACCTCGCGCCACAGCCGTTCGGCCTCGGCGATGGTGCCCTTGGTGTCGTTGGCGAGATAGGGCGAAACTTCGAGGCTGACATAGCCATCCGCGCCCTTGAGGCTGTCATAGACCGGCCGCAGCACGTCGGCGGCGTTCTGGATGTCCTCGATTGCCACCGCCTCGAACAGGGCCGTGACCGGGCGATCGGCCTGCTTCAGGGCCTTGGCGATGGCCCCGTCGTATTCGTCGGAGGAGCCGATGGCCTTCTCGAAGATCGCCGGATTGGAGGTGACGCCGCGCACGCCGTCGTCGTCGATGAGCTTCTTGAGGTCACCTTTGGCGATGAATCCGCGGGCGAGGAAGTCGAGCCATACGGCCTGGCCGTGCTTTTGCAGGGATTTGACGGGATTCATGATGCCTTGTTCGCTATGAGGAGGAGGGCAGGTTCCATCATGTGTTCTGCCCTGCGGCCGAATTTTGTCAACCGATCCGAGACGGCGTGGCCGGTCGTGGGCATTTGGGGATGCCTGTCGGGCGTCCGGTCGCGGTACGGATGGCTCGGGGTTGACGCATGGCGCGGCAAAGGGTTCCCCGGCCATGCCGCGGACTCCGTCGCAATTTCGTGAGGTGGGGACGCCGGGTTAGCGCAGCCCGGCGTTGATCTTGTCCAACAGCTTGGAGCCCGGGCACAATTCGGGTTCGTTGAGCTGGTTGAGCGGCGTCGGCACCGTGTTGAAATGCTGATGCAGGTCGTCCGCATGACCGTCGACATAGAGCAGTCCAGTGACGATCCGGCCTTTGGCGGCTTCCTGTTGCAGGAAATTCATCGCCGCCAGCCGATCGGAGGGATCGTAATCATCGTTGAGCTTGCGCAGCGTGATCACCGAGCCGTCATGCTGGGTGACTTCGACCACTTTGCCGGGCTCGTAGTCGACGGTGATGGTCTCACGGCCGATCATGATGTCGAGTGCGTTCACCGCCTCGTTATGGGCGCGGACGTAATCAAGGCTCTTGGTCGAGCCGGGATGGTTGTTGAAGGCGATGCACGGCGAGATCACGTCGATGAAGGCCGCGCCGCGATGCGCGATGGCGGCCTTGATGATCGGTACCAGTTGCTTCTTGTCGCCGGAGAACGAACGCGCCACGAAGGTCGCGCCGAGTTGCAGTGCCATCGCCACCAGATCGATGGCGTTATCGGTGTTGACCGCGCCCTTCTTCGATTTCGAACCACGATCGGCGGTGGCCGAGAACTGCCCCTTGGTCAGGCCGTAGACGCCGTTGTTCTCGACGATGTAGGTCATGTTGACGCCGCGCCGCAGCGCGTGAGCAAACTGGCCGAAACCGATCGAGGCGGAATCGCCGTCGCCGGAGATGCCGAGATAGATCAGGTCGCGGTTGGCAAGATTGGCGCCGGTCAGCACCGATGGCATGCGGCCGTGCACCGAGTTGAAGCCGTGCGACGCGCCGAGGAAATAGGTCGGCGTTTTCGACGAGCAGCCGATGCCGGAGATCTTGGCCACGCGATGCGGTTCGATGGCCAGTTCGAATGAGGCTTCGATGATCGCCGCCGAAATCGAATCGTGGCCGCAACCGGCGCATAGCGTCGAGGTCGCCGCCTCGTAATCGCGTCGGGTGTAGCCGAGCGTGTTCTTCGGCAGCGAGGGATGATGGAATTTCGGCTTGGTCAGATAGGTCATGACATCGCCTTTCGCAGCGGCGTGACTTTCAGCGCGTCCAGCCGGTCACCGATCGCCCCGGAAATGAAGCGGGCGGTGATCGAGGTGCCGTCATAATGCAGGATCGGCACCAGCCGCACCGGGTCGATATCGAGTTCGTTGACGATCAGCGAGCGCAGCTGCGCGTCGCGGTTCTGTTCGACGACGAACACGAAGTCATGATCGGCGATGAAACTGGCGACATCCTGATGGAATGGGAAGGCCCGCACCCGCATCAGGTCCAGCGTGTGGCCGCGCGCGGTGAGGATTTCTGCGGCCTCAAGCATCGCCGGCGCGGTCGACCCGTAATAGATGACGCCGAACCGCGTCGGCTTTCCAGCATCGTGCCGCAGCGGACGCGGCAGGATGCCCTTGGCGGTCTCATGCTTGCGCAACAGCCGCTGCATCCCCTCGACGTAATCCGCGCCTTCCTCGGAATATTTAGCGCGCGCGTCGTGCGACGTGCCACGCGTAAAATAGCCGCCTTTGGTCGGGTGCGTGCCGGGATAGGTGCGGAACGGGATGGCGTCGCCGTCGACGTCGGTGTAGCGACCGAAATCCTTGCCGGCCTCAAGGTCGGCGGCGGTCATCACCTTGCCGCGGTCATAGAGGCGGGCGTCATCCCATTGCAGCGGGCGGCACAGCCGATGGTTCATGCCGATATCGAGATCGAGCAGCACGAACACCGGCGTTTGCAGCCGGTCCGCGTAGTCGAACGCCCCGGAGGTAAACTCAAATGCCTCGGCGGCGTCTTCCGGCATCAGCAGGATGTGCTTGGTGTCGCCGTGCGAAGCGTAGGCGCAGTTGATGAGGTCGCATTGCTGGGTGCGCGTCGGCATTCCAGTCGAGGGGCCGGCACGCTGCACATCGATGATGACGGAAGGAATTTCCGCGAAGTAAGCGAAGCCGAACAGTTCCTGCATCAGCGAAATGCCGGGGCCGGAGGTGGCGGTGAAGGCGCGCGCGCCGTTCCATGCCGCGCCCACCACCATGCCGATGGATGCGATCTCGTCCTCGGCCTGCACGATGGCATAGCGCGCCTCGCCGGTCGCCGGGGCGTGGCGATACTTGCCGCAGAATTTTGTAAAATTCTCCGCCACCGATGATGACGGCGTGATTGGATACCATGCGCATACCGTCGCGCCGCCATAGACCGCGCCGAGCGCGGCGGCGGCGTTACCCTCGATCAGAATGCGGTCGCCGACCTTGTCGGAGCGCTTGAGCTTGAGCCCGATCGGGCACTTGAAGTTGGCTTCCGCGTAAGCGCGACCAAGATGCAGCGCGTGGATATTGGGCTGGATCAGTTTTTCCTTGCTGCGATATTGCTCGCCGACCAGCTTTTCCAGTTCGGTGATGTCCATGTCGAGCAGCGCCGACATCGCACCGATACAGATGATATTCTTGAACAGTTGCCGCTGGCGTGGATCACTGTATTCCTTGTTGCAGATCGCGGTCAGCGGAATGCCGATCAGGTTGATGTCGGTGCGCGGCTTACCCGGCGGCATCGCGCGCGTCGAATCGTAGATCAGGTAGCCGTCCGGCTCCACCGAGGCGACGTCGGCATTGTAGGTCTGCGGATTCATCGCCACCATGATGTCGGTGCCACCGCGTGCACCCAGATGGCTTGCTTCGGTAACGCGCACCTCATACCAGGTCGGCAGGCCCTGAATGTTCGACGGGAAGATGTTGCGCGGCGACATCGGAATGCCCATCCGCATGATGGCGCGGGCGAACATCTCGTTGGCGCTGGCGGAGCCCGAGCCATTGACGTTGGCGAAACGGATGACGAAATCGTTGACGGCGGTTAGCGGCATGCGTGGCCTGCGTGAGTCATTTCAATAAAATACTTGTTCATGTCCCATGCGCCGGTCGGGCAACGCTCGGCGCACAGTCCGCAATGCAGGCAGACATCCTCGTCTTTGGCCATGATGCGGCCGGTCTTGAGTCCGTCGGCGACGTAGATGTCCTGGCTCAGGTTGAGCGCGGGCGCGTGCAACCGTTCGCGCAATTCCTCTTCCTCGCCGTTGTCGGTGAAGGTGATGCAGTCCATCGGGCAGATGTCGACGCAGGCATCGCATTCGATACACAGTGGCGCCGAGAATACCGTCTCGACGTCGCAGTTCAGACAGCGTCCGGCTTCCGCAAGTGCCAGCTTGGCGTCGAAGCCGAGTTCGACTTCGGCCTTGATGCTGCTGAGGGCGGTTGCGTTGTCGCGATGCGGCACCGCGTAACGCTCGTCGTTCATGATTTCGTTTTTGTAGCTCCACTCGTGAATGCCCATCTTCTGGTTCACGACGGTGACGGCGGGCAGTGGGCGCTGCGCGATGTTTTCGCCATTCAGCATCTTGTCGATGGACACCGCGACCTCGTGGCCATGAGCGACGGCCCAGATGATGTTCTTGGGGCCGAACGCGGCGTCGCCGCCGAAAAACACCTTCGGATTGCTCGATTGGAAGGTGACCTTGTCCACCTCCGGCATGCCCCATTCGTCGAAAGCGATGCCGGCATCGCGTTCGATCCACGGAAAGGCATTCTCCTGACCGACGGCGACCAGCACGTCGTCGCATTCGAAGGTCACATCCGGCTCGCCGGAGGCGACCAGTTTGCGGCGGCCCTTGGCGTCATATTCCGCCTTGACCTTCTCGAATACCACGCCGGTCAGCTTGCCGTTCTCGTGCAGGAATTGCTTCGGCACGAGAAAATTATGGATCGGGATGCCTTCGCGCGCGGCATCTTCCTTTTCCCAGGGCGAGGCCTTCATCTCGTCGAAGCCGGAGCGCACCACCACCTTGACGTCTTCGCCACCGAGGCGACGCGCCGAACGGCAGCAATCCATCGCGGTGTTACCACCGCCGAGCACGATGACGCGCTTGCCGATCGAATGGATGTGGTCGAACGACACGCTGGAGAGCCAGTCGATACCGATATGGATGTTGGCAGCGGCTTCCTTGCGGCCGGGAATGTCGAGATCGCGGCCACGGGGTGCACCGGAGCCGACCACGACGGCATCGTAGCCTTCGGCCAGCAGCGTCTTCATGCTGTCGATCCGGGTGCCGCCGCGAAAATCGACGCCGAGGTCGAGGATGTAATTCGTTTCCTCGTCGATCACGCTGTCGGGCAGGCGGAATTTCGGAATTTGCGTGCGCATCATGCCGCCGGCGCGGATATCGCCGTCGAATACCACGCAGTCGTAGCCAAGCGGCGCGAGATCACGCGCGACCGTGAGCGACGCAGGACCGGCGCCGACCAATGCGATTCGCTTGCCGTTCTTCACTTTCGCGGGAGAGGGCATGCGGCCTTTAACGTCGTCCTTGTAGTCCGCGGCGACGCGTTTGAGCCGGCAGATCGCCACCGGTTCGTCCTCGACACGCACGCGGCGGCAAGCCGGTTCGCAGGGACGGTCGCAGGTGCGTCCGAGAATTCCCGGAAACACATTGGACTTCCAATTGATCATGTAGGCGTCGCTATAGCGGCCCGCGGCGATCAGTCGGATATATTCAGGAACCGGCGTATGTGCCGGGCAGGCCCATTGGCAATCGACCACTTTATGAAAATAGTCAGGCGCCGAGATATCGGTCGGTTTCATTCCCATCCCAAATCCGCGCTTCGGAAGGTGGGTTCAGTCGCGCGGTCTTTCGCGGTTTTCGAGCGCTCATTGCGGCGCTGTTGTTGTTTCTGATCCAATCATGATCTTAGAAGTATAATAATTCAATATGATATGAGATGGAGTGCATATGCATTTTTAAGTGATCCGAAAGTATCAGATCGTGAGCAGGACAGGCTTCTGTCGCATTGCAGCATGGACATCGGAGGGCCGTCCACCGCTCGTCACGCACACGTGATATTCGCACGGTGCGCGCGACCTGAACGCGACTCAAAGATCGCTTTTCGCCAGATCCCACATCAGGCGATAGATGCCGGACGAAACGATCTGGCCGGCGCCGGCAAGATCCAGCGGATCGAAGCGCAACGCCATTGCCGCTGATACCGGCTTCACGTCTGTTCCGTCGATCAGCACGAACCAGTCGGCCGCGCCCGGATTCGGCGCGTCGTCGGTCAATGATTTCGACAGCGACGGGTCGCCCTCCAGCAGATGCATCGAAATGCCGCCTTCCAGCATGTCGGGATCGAGCCGTGGCGCCAGGAATGCGTGGAGTTTGTCGGCATCGATCGGGCGCAGCCGGATGATGCCAAGCACCGCGCCGCGTCCCTGTCCCTGGCTTGCGGTAATGCGCGCCACGGCACGGATCATGTTGCGGAAGCGCGCGATATTCTGTTTCGACCACTCGGTCTGATTGGCCAGTGCGGTGCGATAGGCAGGGCTGTCCAGCACTTCGAAGGTCTTAGTGGAGTACAGGCTGAGATATTTCGGGCTGGCGGCATGGGCGACATAGCGTCGCGCCTCGACGAATCCGTCGATGGCGACGCGCTCGGCAATGTGCTCGCGATCGTACCAGCGATTGAAGTCCGCTTCGTCCGCGGCGTCGACATCCATCGAGGTGAGCAGCATTCCTTTGGCGGCGATCGGCATTGGCGGGCGTCCTTATATCAAGGCGTTTTCAAAGGGAATGGCTGGCCACCAGATCCGCGGTCGCCTTGATGACGGCGTCACGGATGCCGGGATCGTACAGCGAATGCCCGGCGCCTTCGATCGCACGCACCTCCGCCGTCGACCATGTCGCGGCGAGCGTGTGCGATGTCGATGGCGGGCACAACAGATCGTAGCGGCCCTGCACGATGATGCCGGGAATGCCACGCAAGCGGGATGCGTTCGCGAATAACTGTCCCGGCGTCATGAAGCAATCGTTGCTGAAGTAGTGCGCTTCCATGAACGGCGTTGACGGCAGCGGTCGCGACGAGGTCAACGATGTGAGATCGAGCCGCGTCTGTTTCGGTGCATGTTCGGAGAGGATGCGCTCCGTATCATGCCAGGCACGGGCGGCCGGACCATGGATCGCCGGATCGGGATCGAGGATGCGCCGCCAATAGGCGTCGAGCGGCGCTGTCCGCTCATGTGGTGACAACAGACTGAGGAAGTCCTTGTTGAGGCCGGGATAGAGACGCGGCATCGTTTCGCAAAAGGCAGCATCGACTTCTGCGCGGGTGCCGAGAAAGGTCGCACGCAGCACGATGCCGCTGACGCGTTCGGGATGGGCTTCGGCATAGGCCAATGCCAGCGTCGCGCCCCATGAGCCGCCGCTAACCAGCCAGCGACCAATGCCGAGCGTCTCGCGGATCGCTTCCATGTCGGCGATCAGATGCGGCAATGTATTGGCATCGCGGCTGCCCTTCGGCTTACTGCGTCCGCAGCCACGCTGATCGAACAGCACCGCGCGGCAGCGCTCCGGATCGAACAGCTTGCGATGGTCGGGCTGGCAGCCGCTGCCAGGGCCGCCGTGCAGGTACACCGCCGGCATACCGTCGGGATTGCCGACGGTCTCGACGTAAAGCTCGTGGCCGCCCTCGACCGGCAGCATCTGCGTCGTCAGCGGTGCGTAAGGATCGCCGCGCTCGTTTTTCTGCGTTCCACCCGCGTCAGGCATCATCGATTTCGTTTACAACTACGGCTTGGCTTGTTTGCGGGCGGCGAATTGTCCATCCGCAGCTTACGGCGATTCAGATCGAAGACCATTGCAAATTCGGCGGGCCGGTAAAACTCTGCCCGCCTGATCGATGATTTTCGCGATGCAGCAATTTCACGATTCGACGTCTGCATAGGGTGGGCGGTCGAGGCATCTGACGGGTGGCAATCCGCCCGAAAACGCCGTAACGCTCGGAGAGCGGCAGCCGACAAGACCGCGATCAAGGATGGAGCGAGTTGATGGATAACCTTTGGCGTCTCCCGGCAACCGAACTGGCCGCGCTGGTTCGTTCGCGAAAAGTGTCAGCGGTAGAGGCGGCGAAGGCGGCGTTGGCGCGGCTTGAGGCGGTCAATCCGAAGATCAATGCGGTGGTGGATCATCGACCGGACGATACGCTGGCGCAGGCGGCGGCGGTGGACAAGACCATCGCGGAAGGCAAGGACCCCGGCGTGCTCGCGGGCGTGCCCATTACCATCAAAGTGAATGTCGATCAGGCCGGCTTCGCCACCACCAACGGCATCAAGGCGCAACGCGATCACATCGCCAAGGAAGACAATCCGGTCGTGGCGAACATGCGTCGCGCCGGTGCGGTGATCGTCGGCCGCACCAACACGCCGGCGTTCTCCTTCCGCTGGTTTGCCAACAACCAGTTGCATGGCCACACCAAAAACCCGCGCGATTCCGCACGCACGCCTGGCGGCTCGTCGGGCGGGGCGGGGTCGGCCACCGCCGCCGGCATCGGCCATATCGGTCATGGCACCGATATCGCCGGATCGGTGCGCTATCCGGCTTATGCTTGCGGCATCCATGGTTTGCGGCCGACGCTTGGGCGCATTGCCGCGCACAACCTGTCGCTGCCGGAGCGGCCGTTGTGTCCGCAGATTTCCGCCGTGTCCGGTCCGCTGGCGCGAACCATCGGCGATCTGCGCATCGCGCTCGCCGCGATGGCACAGCAAGATGTGCGCGATCCGTGGTGGGTGCCGGCGCCACTCGAAGGGCCGCCGATGCCGCGCCGCGCAGCGCTGTGCCTGCGACCCGATGGACTCGAGACGGTGCCAGAGGTGGTTGATGCGTTGAAAGATGCCGCGAGTCGCTTGCAAAGCGCGGGCTGGACCGTAGAGGAAATCGACAACACGCCGCCGCTTAACGAAGCGGCCGAGTTGCAGCGCAAATTCTGGCTCGGCGACGGCTTCGAGGCGATGCTGGCGGCGGCCGAGAAGGAAGGCGATCCCGGCGCGCTGGCGTGCCTGCGCGGCAGTCGCGACAAAGTATATCCGCTCGATGCGGCGGGGCTGTCGGCGATCGTGCAGCGCCGCGCCGCGCTGACGCGGGCATGGCAACTCTTCCTGCAGGATTATCCGGTGCTGGTGATGCCGGTGTCCGGCGAACTGCCGTTCGAGGACCAACTCGATCTCAAGGACGACGCATCTTTCGCGCGGGTGTGGCGGGCGCAGATGCCGCAGGTCGGCCTTCCGTTCATGGGGTTGCCGGGCCTGACGGTGACGACAGGATTGGTAGGTCGCGTGCCGGTCGGCGTGCAGGTGGTGGCGGGACGCTATCGCGAGGATCTGTGCCTGCTTGCGGGCGAAGCGATCGAGGCGGGCGGCACGCCCGCGTCACCGGTCGATCCGGCTGGCTGAGGAACGGCGATGGCGTCATGACGACGATTTACGATTTTTCCGCCCGCGCGCTCGATGGTCATGATGTTGCCTTGAGGGAATTCGAGGGGCAGGCACTGTTGATCGTCAACACCGCCAGCGCCTGCGGCTTCACCCCGCAATACAAGGGGCTGGAAGACCTCCACCGCCGCCTCGCGTCGCGCGGCTTCTCTGTGCTGGGTTTCCCCTGCAATCAGTTCGGCCAGCAGGAGCGCGGCAGTTCGGCGGAGATCGCGGCGTTTTGCGAAGACAAATACGCGGTGACGTTTCCAATGTTCGAGAAGATCGACGTCAACGGCGATGCCGCGCACCCGTTGTACAAATTTCTGAAACGTGAGAAAGCGGGCCTGCTCGGCGCGTCGATCAAATGGAATTTCACCAAATTCCTGATCGACAAGGCGGGCAGGGTGATCGCACGGCATCCGCCGACCACGCGACCGGAAAGTTTGACCAGAGATATCGAGGCGCTGCTTTGAACGAGAAAACCAATTCGCCCACGCCGCAGTTGCCGGACCGGCTGTCCACCGATCCGCGCAGTCCGTACTACGACGCCGAGTTGCTGGCCCACGATATCGGCATCCGTTTCAAGGGCATCGAGAAAAACAACGTCGAGGAGTATTGCGTCAGCGAGGGCTGGATTCGCGTCAGCGCGGGGAGCGCGAAGGATCGCCATGGCAATTTGCTGACCATCAAACTCAGCGGGCCGGTGGAGCCGTATTTCCGCGACAGCGCAAGCTGACCGACGCAAGAGGATTCATCATGTCCGTTCGCATCGTCGACGTGCGCGAGGTGACCAAGCCGATCGCCTCCGCGATCCGCAACGCCTATATCGATTTCTCGAAGATGACGACGAGCCTCGTTGCCGTCGTCACCAACGTCGAGCGCAACGGCAAGCCGGTGGTCGGCTATGGCTTCAACTCGAATGGCCGCTACGGGCAGGGTGGATTGATCCGCGAGCGTTTTGCGAAACGGCTCACCGAATCCGATCCGGCAACGCTGCTCGATGACAGCGGCGACAATCTCGACCCAGACAAGGTCTGGGCCGCGTTGATGACGAACGAGAAGCCGGGCGGACATGGCGAACGCTCGGTCGCGGTCGGCACCATCGACATGGCGGTATGGGACGCGGCGGCGAAGATCGCGGGCAAGCCGTTGTTTCGCCTGTTGGCGGAACGCCATGGCCGCAGCGCCGATCCGCGCGTGTTCGTTTATGCGGCCGGTGGTTATTACTACCCTGGAAAAGGTCTCGATAAACTGCGGCAGGAGATGCGCGACCATCTCGATCGCGGCTACAGCGTCGTCAAGATGAAGATCGGCGGCGCGTCGCTTAAGGAAGATCGCGAACGCATCGAAGCGGTGTTGAAGGAGATCGGATCGCAGGCGCAACTGGCCGTCGATGCCAATGGCCGCTTCGATCTCGAAACCGCAATCGCCTACGCCAAGATGCTGCGCGACTATCCGCTGTTCTGGTACGAGGAAGCCGGCGATCCGCTTGACTATCAATTGCAGGCGGCGCTCGCGGAATTCTATCCGGGGTCGATGGCGACCGGCGAGAACCTGTTCAGCCATCAGGACGCGCGCAACCTCATTCGTTACGGCGGGATGCGGCCGGATCGCGACTTCCTGCAATTCGATTGCGCGTTGTCGTATGGGCTTTGCGAGTATCAACGCACGTTGGAGGTGTTGAAGACGCACGGCTGGTCGCCGTCGCGCTGCATTCCCCATGGCGGCCATCAGATGTCGCTCAATATCGCGGCGGGTCTCGGGCTCGGCGGCAACGAAAGCTATCCCGACCTGTTCCAGCCCTATGGCGGATTCCCTGATGGCGTGAAGGTCGAGAACGGTTACATCACCATGCTGGATTTGCCCGGCATCGGCTTCGAGGGCAAGGCCGATCTTTATGCCGAAATGCGGGCACTTTCGGCCTAAGGATTCTTGCGGCAAAGTGGTGACGGCATTGCGGCGCAAAATCTCACCGCAAATCTGGCGATCACACACCTTTCAATCTTAAAATAATTCGCGGAACGGCGGGTCCGAGGATTGCAATGCGGGGCAAAGTCCGCAAACTGTCGCCGCCGTCAGAACGAAGACCAACGAAGGGGGACGGATGCAGGTGCCGTTGCGGCCGGAGAGCGACACCGGAACCGGAGTCACGTCCGGCGAACGCGCGCGCGCCATGATCGAAATCGATGGCGTCTCGAAACGCTTCGAGACCTCGGGCCGCAAGAGCCACCTCGCGCTCTCCGATATCAACCTGACGGTTGACGACGGTGCCTTCGTCTCGATTCTCGGGCCGTCCGGTTGCGGCAAGTCCACGCTGCTCTACATCGTCGGCGGTTTCGTCGGGCCGACCGAAGGCGTTGCCCGGATGAAGGGCGCGGCGATCACCGAGCCGGGTCCGGATCGCGGGCCGGTGTTCCAGGAGTTCGCGCTGTTTCCATGGAAGACCGTGCTCGGCAACGTCATGTACGGCTTGCGGCAACAGGGCGTGAAGCGCACGGAAGCCGAAGCGCAGAGCCTGCGTCTGATCGAGATGGTCGGGCTCAAGGGTTTCGAGCATTTCTATCCGAAGGAATTGTCCGGCGGCATGAAGCAGCGCGTCGCGATCGCGCGCACGCTGGCCTATCGCCCGTCGGTGCTGCTGATGGACGAGCCGTTCGGCGCGCTCGATGCGCATACCCGCACACGGTTGCAGAACGATCTGCTCAACATCTGGGAACGGGACCGCAAGACGGTGCTGTTCGTCACGCATTCGGTAGACGAGGCGGTGTTCCTCTCCGACAAGGTGGTGGTGATGACGCGCGCGCCCGGCCGCATCAAGCAGGTCGTCGATATCGAACTGCCGCGCCCGCGCGTTCGCGCCGAACTGTTGCTGGATTCGCGCTACCAGAAATACGTCGTCGATATCGAGCGCATGATCGACGACGGCCGCGACGACGCGGGGCATCCGTGACATCCGCGCGCGGCATCGTCTCGCGGCTGTCGCCGCTGCTGGCGTGCCTTGGCCTTCTGGCCGTCTGGCAGTTCGCGGCGATCATGCTGAACACCGAAAGTTTCCCCACTGCGTGGCATGCGTTGCAGACCGTGCCGCAGATTCTCAGCGATCCCGAGCAGCTTCTCAATATTCTCGACTCGATCCGCCGCATGGTGATCGGCCTGACGCTGGCGGTGCTGATCGCGATTCCGCTCGGGCTGGCGATGGGACGCAGCGCGCGCGTCGCGGCGTTCTTCAATCCGCTGCTGATGATGATCTATCCGGTGCCGAAGGCCGCGCTGATGCCCATCATCATGCTGTGGCTCGGCGTCGGCGATGCGTCGAAGACGCTGGTGATCTTCCTCGGTGTCAGCCTGCCGGTGATCTATCACTCCTTTCAGGGCGCGAAGGCGGTCGAGGAAAAGATGCTGTGGTCGGGCGCGGCGATGGGCCTCAACGGGATGCAGCGCATGGTGCGCATCGTGCTGCCTGCGGCATTGCCGGAAATTCTCACCGGCTGCCGCACCGGTCTGGTGCTGGCGCTGATCACCATGGTGACCAGCGAAATGATCGCGCGGCAGTCCGGCGCCGGCAACATCCTGTTCAACGCCATGGATATGGCGCAATACGATACCGTGTTCGCAATGATCATCATCATCGGTGCGCTCGGCATCGCGCTTGATGCGGCGTTCGACAAGCTGCGCTGGCGGCTGGTGAAGTGGGCCGAGCCGCATCAGGAAATCCTGCTGGGGGCGTCATGAGCGCGCAACGCCTCACCACGGTTCTGATGGGCGCGCTGCCGATCCTGTTCGTGCTGGCGATCTGGCAGGCGCTGTGCAGCTTTGGTTATGCGCCGCCGTCGCTGCTGCCGCCGCCCGGCAAGGTGTTCCTGCGGCTGGCGCAGCAGCTCGGCAACATCGGTTTTCTCGACGACATTCTGGCGACGATGATCCGGCTGTTCGCGGGCTTCCTGATCGCCGTGGTGCTCGGTGTCGGCATCGGGCTGGCGGCGGCGGTGGTGCCCGCGATCAATGCGGTGGTGCGGCCCCTGGTGCAGGTGCTGGCGCCGCTGCCGAAGGTCGCGCTCTATCCGGCGCTGATCATTTTGTTCGGCTTCGATCATGTCTCGAAAATCACGCTGGTGACGCTGGACGCGCTGTTTCCGATCCTGCTTTCGACCTATTACGGCGCGTCGATGGTGGAGCAGAAGCTGGTGTGGTCGGCGCTGGCCGCCGGCACGCCGCGCTGGCAGATCCTGTTCAAGGTGATCGCGCCCGCGGCGCTGCCGTCGATCTTGACCGGTTGCCGAATCGGGCTGGTGATTTCCTGCATCGTGGTGTTTTTGGCGGAGATGATTTCCTCCACCGACGGCCTCGGCCACCTGCTGGTCGGCGCCGCGCGCACGTTCCAGACGGTGGATATGTTCGTGC
>JBARXT010000054.1:0-27537 GCA_049647485.1 Xanthobacteraceae bacterium | reverse complement strand
GGCTCCGACATGGGCGGCTCGCTGCGCAACCCGGCGAGCTTCTGCGGCATCGTCGGGATGCGGCCGAGTTTTGGCCGCGTCGCTCACAGCCCGAGGGCCAAGATCGACGCCACGCTCGGCGTTCAGGGGCCAATGGCGCGCAACGTCGAGGATCTCGCCTTGCTGCTCGATGCCATGAGCGGCGAGCATCCCGCCGATCCCACGTCGCTGCCGGCGCTGCCGACCTCGTTCCTCGCCGCCGCGCGCTCGGGGCGAAAGCCGTTGCGTGTCGCTTATTCGCGCGATCTCGGCATCATGCCGGTCGATCCCGAAGTTGCCGCCGTCACCCGCAAGGCGGCGGAGCGCTTCACGGAGGCTGGCGTCATTGTCGAGGAAGCCCATCCCGACTTGAGCGAGACGCATGAATGCTTCCATGTGCTGCGCGCCTTCGAATTCGCCATCGGCATGTCTCCGTTGCTGCGCGAGAAGCGCGACCTGCTGAAGCCGGAAGTGATCTGGAATATCGAACAGGGCCTCAAGCTGAGCGTCGAGGATATCGCCCGCGCCGAAGCTCAGCGCGTGACTCTGGCGCAACGCGCGCTCGCCTTCTTCGACACCTACGATCTCCTGCTGTGTCCGGCGACCATCGTTTCACCGTTCCCGGTCGAGCAACGCTACGTCGCCGAATGCGACGGCAAAAAATTCGATAACTACGTCGAGTGGCTCGGCATCGCCTACGCGATCACGCTAGCGTGCTGTCCCGCGCTGTCGCTGCCGTGCGGGTTTACCGCGAGCGGATTGCCGATCGGATTGCAGATGGTGGCCCGCGCGCGCAACGAAGCCGGCCTGCTGGCCGGCGCACGCGTCCTGGAAGACATACTCGGCCTGCGCGGCTCGACCCCGATCGATCCGCGCTAAAGACCGTCACCGATCCACAATCAGGCCTCCCGCGCCGCCTGCTGCATTGCAACAGGCGGCGTTTTCGAATGCCACTGGCATCCTCGGAATCGACGGGCTAGAGTTTTGTAACGATTCAAAACAGCCGTCAGCAGATGCGGCAGAGACAGGGAGCACGCGTTGCATGGCCGGCAAGCTCAAAATCCACGTCGATCCTGACAAGTGCCAGGGCCATAGCCGGTGCAAATCGCTGGCGCCGGAACTGTTCGAACTCGACGAATACGGCAACGCGCATGAGATCGGCGACGGCACCGTCCCGGACGGCCTTGAAGACAAGGCTTGGCTCGCCAAATCCAATTGCCCGGAATTGGCCATCGACATCACCGAGGATTGAACCGACCCATCGCACCCCGGATCGCCACGACGCTATATCCGTTTCACACGAGAACTGATTGAGCCAGGACGATATCCATGAACAAGCCCGTTCCCGTCACCGACTGGATCTCTGACTTCGATCACACCGACCCGCGCTGGACCGAAAATCCCTACCCGATCTGGGATGTGCTGCGCGCCGCAAGCCCGGTGGTCCACACCGATCGCTTTCTCGGCGTCTACATGCCGACCACCTATGAGGCCGTGAAGGCGGTCGCTTACGACACCGAGCACTTCTCCTCGCGCCGCATCATCGTCCGCAACTCGCGGCCGCCAATCACCCAATCGGCGCCGCCGATCACCTCCGATCCACCCGAGCACAAGCCGGCCAAGCAACTGCTGCTGCCGCCGTTCACGCCCGACGCGATGAAGAAGCTCGAACCCCGCGTGCGCGCGATTTGCAACGAGTTGATCGACCAGTTCATCAATGACCCAAGCGTCGATGCCGCCGCGCGTTATACCAAGCACATTCCGGTGCGCGCCATCGCTCACATGCTGGGCATTCCCGAGCAGGACGGCGACCTGTTCATCAAATGGATTCACGAAATCCTCGAACTCGGCATTACCGACGAAGAGACCCTGATGCGCGCCATCGAGGAGATGTCGCACTACTTCATGGGCCATATCCAGGCTCGCAAATCGAAATCAACGGATGATCTGATCTCGACCTTGATGAACGCGCGCGGTCCCGACGGCCAACCGCTGTCGGACATGCATGTGCTCGGCTCGCTGCGTCTTTTGCTGGTCGCCGGCATCGACACCACCTGGAGCGCGATCGGCGCCTCGCTGTGGCACCTCGCAAAGACGCCAGCGGATCGCGAGCGGCTCATCGCCGAGCCGGAGCTGATGCCGACTGCCATCGAGGAATTCTTGCGCGCCTATTCGCCAGTGACCATGGCGCGCGAAGTGATGAAGGAAACCACCATCAGCGGCTGCCCGATCAAGCCGGAGAACATGGTGCTGTTGTCATTCCCGGCGGCCAACCGCGATCCCGCGATGTTCCAGGACGCAGACAAGGTGCTGATCGACCGCAAGGAAAATCGCCACGCCGCGTTCGGCCTCGGTATTCACCGCTGCGTCGGCTCCAATCTGGCGCGCATGGAAATGACGGTCGCCATCGAGGAATGGCTGAAACGCATTCCGGACTTCCGGCTCGATCCCGCCGGTCAGGTAACCTGGTCGGAAGGGACGGTGCGTGGACCGCGCCAATTGCCGCTGCTATTAGGCAAGGCAACGTAATTCAGAAGCGGAATTGATCCGTCTCGGATCTCCGTTCGCCATGGAGATCGATCGTGCGCACCGAACGTTTCCAGTTCCCCGGCGTCGACGGCCAGCAATTGGCCGCGACGCTGGATTTGCCTGACAACCCGCCTGTCGCCTACGCGCTATTCGCGCACTGCTTCACCTGCGGCATGAACGTACTGGCGGCGAAGCGCATCGCCACGGCGCTCGCGGCTCATGGCATCGCCGTGCTGCGGTTTGACTTTACCGGCATCGGCGCCAGCGAGGGCGAATTCGCCAACACCACGTTTTCCTCCAACGTCGCCGACTTGGTCCGCGCCGCGGACCACTTACGCGAAACAAAGATGGCGCCGGCGATCCTGATCGGTCATTCGCTTGGCGGCGCCGCCATGCTCGCTGCTGCCGGGCACGTTCCCGAAGCGAAAGCCGTGGTCACCATCGCTGCCCCATCCGATCCCGTGCACGTTACCGGCATGTTCAAGGAGCGCATCGAGGACATCCGCCGCGACGGCGATGTCGAGGTGCTGCTGGCGGGGCGGCCGTTCCACATCAAGCGCGAATTCCTCGACGACGTCGCGGAACAAAACCTGACGGCCCAGATCGGCAAGCTGCGCAAGGCGCTGCTGATCCTGCATTCGCCGACCGACAACACAGTCGGCATCGACAACGCGACACATATCTTCGTCGCTGCCAAGCACCCCAAGAGTTTTGTTTCGCTGACCGGCGCGGATCATTTGCTCAACCAGAAGCGCGATGCCGAATATGTCGCCCATGTCGTCGCGGCCTGGGTCGAGCGCTATCTCGATCCCGCCGTCGCGGAAAAGCCCGCCGACGACCAGCCGCGCCGAGTCGTGGTGCAGGAAACCCGCGACGGCAAACTGCAACAGCAGATCACCGTCGGACCGCATCGCATGCTGGCGGACGAACCCGCTTCCGTCGGCGGCGCGGATACCGGCCCCAACCCTTACGAATTCCTGCTGAGCGGGCTCGGCGCCTGCACCTCGATGACGATGCGGATGTATGCCGACCGCAAGGCGCTGCCGCTCGAGCGCGTCACCGTCACGCTCGCGCATCGCAAGATTCATGCGAAGGACTGCGAAGATTGCGAAACCAAGGTCGGAATGCTTGACGAGATCGAGCGCGTCATCGCCATCGAGGGCGACCTCGACGCCGAGCAGCGTCAAAGATTGATGGAGATCGCCGACAAGTGCCCGGTGCATCGAACGCTGACCTCAGAAATTCGCATTGTCACGCGCACGGCTGACGGAACGGAATAACGCAATGGCCCAGGTTGCTCGCATCGATCCGAAAACCTTGTTCACCCCCGACGAATGGCGGCAACTGACAAGCCGCAGTTCGTGGCGCGGTGGCTGGCTGGTGGCACATGCCTGGGGCACCATCGCGGCGGCGATCGCGCTGGTGACGCTATGGCCCAATCCGCTGACGTGGCTGATCGCGGTGATGATCGTCGGCACGCGGCAACTCGGCCTCGCCATCCTGATGCATGAAGCCGCGCATGGCGGTTTGCATTCCAACAAGACGATCAACGAATGGATCGGACAATGGCTTTGCGCGGTACCAGTCGGCGCCGATCTCGCCAGCTACCGCTCCTATCACTTGCAGCATCATCGCTTCACGCAGCAGCCTGAGGACCCGGACCTGTCGCTGTCCGCGCCGTTTCCGATCACCAAGGAAAGTTTTTCGCGCAAGGCGATCCGCGACCTCACCGGCCAGACGTTCGTCAAGCAGCGGCTTCCGCTGTTTCTTTCGCTATTCAAACGCGGCGACATCGGCAACGTGGACTCGCACGAAAGCTTCCTCTCCAGCGGCGCGGACAAGATGCTGCGCTTTCTCGTGGCCAACGTGATCCTGTTGGTGCTGTTCTGGCTGTGCGGCGCGGGCCTCTGGTTCTTCGGCATCTGGCTGGTCGCGATGGCGACGTGGCTGCCGCTGGTGACGCGCATCCGCAACATAGCCGAACATGCCTGCACCAGCACGGGTCCCGATCCGTTCAGCCACGCCCGCACCACGCGCGCCAACGTCGTCGAGCGCGCGCTGATCGCGCCCTACTGGGTCAACTATCACGCCGAGCATCACCTGTTCATGTACCTGCCGTGCTACCGGCTGCCGCTGGCGCATCGGCTGCTACGGGAGAAAGGACTGATCGGCCGGGTGACGGTGAGTGACGGCTATCTCGACGTGCTGCGGCTCGCGACCTCGAAATAGCGTTTTCGAGCGAAGTGGAATCCGATTCGCGTAAAGGAAACGCCTCAAGCCAGAGGCTCAGGCCACCGACTTTCATTGCATCGGAAGATATTTACGCCTTCGCCAGCGCGCGCACCTGCAACGGACCGCGCAGGCCGAACGCGGTGCCGACAACGATGCCGGTCACGGCGACGAATGAGGCCAGCGCCAGCGTCGATACGCCGGTCAGACCCTGTCCCACCGTACAGCCCAGCGCCATCGCACCGCCCGCTCCCATCAGGATCGCGCCGCTGATCGAGCGGATCATGTGGGTCGGCGAGGTATAGCCTTCCCACTTGAAGCGATTGGTCAGGAGCGCGGTGATGAAGCTGCCCGCCAGCACGCCGCCGACCAGCGCGATGCCGAAGTTGAGCGTCAGACCGGTCGAGAGCATGACATACTGCACCGACTCCGCAATCGGCGCGACGTAGGTAATCGACGTCAGCGGCACCGGATTGAAATCATCCGCGCCGAGAAAGCCGGTCGCGAACCAGCCGCCCGCGACCAGCAGGCCGATCACCACGCCGGCGGCGATCTGGCCACCCGACTTGCGGAACGCCGCGTGCGAGAACGCGAATGCGGCAAGGCCGCCGCTCACCACAAGCATCGCCAGAATCCGTGCGGCGGAGGCATCCAGGCCGAGCGTCGCCAGCAAAGCCGGCAGCGAGACGACGTCCGGTGCGCTTTGCGTTGCCTGCAACGCGGCCAGCCGTGCCGGCGCGACCAAACCCTTCAATGTCATCTGCGCGGCGATGCCGAGCGTCACGACGACGACGAAGGAACGCAGATTGCCGCGTCCGAGCAGCACCAACGCGCGCGAGGCGCAGCCGTTCGACAGCACCATGCCGTAGCCGAACAACAGGCCGCCGAAGAACATCAGCGGCGCGGAGAAACTCGCTTGCAGATAGATCGACTTGTCGAGATCAACGTAGTGTCCGAGTACCAGAAGTTGCGATGCCAGTATCGCAATGCTGATCGCCAGCGCATAGGTGCGCACCAGCCGGCCGTCGCCCTCACCCCACCAGCCGCGCAGACTGCTCAAAAGGCAGAAACCGCTGAGCAAACCCACCGCACCGAAGACAAGGCCGATCAGGAGGCCGGAATAAACAGCAATATCGGGACCGAATGACACGGACTATTCCTCGAGGCAGCGGAGAACAAAATGCCCCGGTGCGACGCGCGCAGCGGGAAAACCTGCCACGCTATATATCCCGCACCGGATCATCGTCCACCGCTCGAAAAATATAAGAAGGAAGCCATCGCCCACTTCCGGCGGGAAAGAATAACGATCTCCCCGGCGCCAAATTCAGGCAATTTCATGCCCCACCCCAAAACAGAAAATCCTGCAATCTGCGGGTCAGGAACGTTCATGACTGTCGGCCCATGCCTGCCCGCGTCCTGGCGATGCCGCGCACCCCATGACGCGGTCGGGCCCCGCGCGATGATGGCGATCGGCCGTTGACAGCGCGGCCCATTGGGCTAATAATTAACTGACCGATCGTTCAATTCAAAAGGCCCGTTGTGACCTCGCGTCATGGCCTTGCGAACGGCGAAGCCGCGTTTCAACATCGCAGGCAGCCGGCCGGTCGAGGGGAGAAACGCCGTGATGCACGTCCTGACCGATTGCGGGAGAAGGCTGCCCGCGCCGCGCCATATCGGGAGGACAGTGTGACCGCTGCGACAACGCTTTCACCGGACCAACTTGCCCGCGCCTGTGCGGACGCGATGTGGGCGGAGGACAATGCCTCCCGCGGCCTCGGCATGGAGATCGTCGAGATCGGCGCCGGCCACGCCGTGCTGGCAATGACGGTGAAGCCCGAGATGGTCAACGGTCACGGCATCGCCCATGGCGGCTTCATCTTCACGCTGGCGGATTCCACCTTCGCTTTCGCCTGCAATTCTTACAACGAGCGCACCGTGGCGGCGCACGGCAACATTTCCTTCATCCGCCCCGGCAAGCTCGGCGATCGGCTGGTGGCGGATGCCCGCGAGATTTCAAAGTCCGGTCGCTCCGGCATCTACGACATCCGCGTCACCGCCAACGGCGACACCGTGATCGCCGAATTGCGCGGCTATTCGCGCACCATCGGCGGCACAATGGTCGATGCCGCGACGCCGGACAAACCTTCTTCCCGCGACTAGATCGGAACGAAAGCCTTTCAGGACGACAGCCATGGCCACCACCGACACACTTTCGAAATCCACCGACGGCCTTGTGCTTGATGCCGCCGAGCGCGCCTCGCGCGACGAGATCATGGCGTTGCAGACCAAACGCCTCGCCTGGTCGCTGCAACACGCCTACGACAACGTCGCGCATTACAAGAAGGCTTTCGACGCCAAAGGCGTGCATCCGTCAGACTTCAAGCAACTATCCGACCTCGCCAGGTTTCCGTTTACGGTGAAGACGGACCTGCGCGACAACTACCCGTTCGACATGTTCGCCGTGCCGCGCGAACAACTGGTGCGCGTGCATGCCTCCTCCGGCACCACCGGCAAGCCGATCGTGGTCGGCTACACCGCCGCCGACATCGACGTGTGGTCAGACGTAATGGCGCGCTCGATCCGCGCCGCCGGCGGCCGCAAGGGCATGATCCTGCATAATGCCTATGGCTACGGCCTGTTCACCGGCGGCCTCGGCGCGCATTACGGCGGCGAACGGCTGGGCTGCACCGTGGTGCCGATTTCCGGCGGCATGACCGAGCGGCAGGTGCAACTCATCAACGACTTCAAACCGGATATCATCATGGTGACGCCGAGCTACATGCTGGCGATCCTCGACGAGTTCGGCCGACAGGGTCTCGATCCGCGCAAGTGTTCGCTGAAGTTCGGCATCTTCGGCGCCGAGCCGTGGACCAACGCGATGCGCGGCGAGATCGAACACGCCTTCAACATGGATGCCACCGACATCTACGGCCTGTCGGAAGTGATCGGCCCCGGCGTCGCGCAGGAGTGCGTCGAGACCAAGGACGGCCTGCACGTCTGGGAAGATCACTTCTATCCGGAGATCATCGATCCCGAGACCGGGGCGGTGCTGCCCGACGGCGAGAAGGGCGAACTGGTGTTCACTTCGCTGACCAAGCAGGCTTTCCCGATCGTGCGCTATCGCACCCGCGACCTCACGCGCTTGCTGCCGGGCACCGCACGTCCCGGCATGCGCCGCATGGAGAAGGTCACCGGTCGCTCCGACGACATGATCATCCTGCGCGGCGTCAACGTGTTTCCGACACAGATCGAGGAAGCCTTGCTCGCGACCAACTGGTGCGGCGGCCATTTCCAGATCGAACTGACGCGCGAGGGCCGCATGGACGAAATGACCGTGCTGGCGGAAGCGCGCCCGGAAAGCTGGGACGGCCAAGGTCTCGTCGTCCACGCCGAGAAGATCGTCGCGCACATCAAGAACACCATCGGCGTGTCGAGCCGGGTCTCGATTGTCGCGCCGGACTCGTTGGCACGTTCGCAAGGCAAGGCGAAGCGCGTCTACGACAAGCGGCCGAAAGAATAATTACGGAACAATTACACGACGACTGCAGATAGGAAGCGAACCACACCCCTACAGACGGAGAGACTGCCATGCCGTTGCACCCCTCACGTCGCGATATGTTGAAAACCTCGCTGGGCGTCGCCGCAGCCGCCGCCCTTCCTTCCCTTCCGTTGATGGAGCGAGCCATGGCACAGGCCGGCACAACGCCCTCCTCCGCCGCCGAGATCGTACAAGCGATCCACGACAAGAAGATCACTGCGGTCAGCGTCGTTAAAGCCGCCATCGATCGCGCGGAGAAGCTGAAAGACCTCAACACGCTGATCTTTCTCAACAAGGATGCCGCGCTCGCCGCCGCCCGTGACGTCGATGCCGGGAAAATCACCGGCCCGCTCGCCGGCCTGCCGATCGTGGTCAAGGACAACATCAACACCAGGGACATGCCAACCACCGGCGGCACGCCCGCACTGCAGAACGCGCGGCCGAAGAACAACGCACCCTCGCTGCAAAAGCTGATCGATGCCGGCGCCATCGTCATCGGCAAGGCCAACATGCACGAACTGGCGTTCGGCATCACCAGCACCAACCTGTCGCCCTTCGCGGGGCCCGTGAAGAATCCGTACGACACCACGCGGATTCCCGGCGGTTCGTCCGGCGGCACCGCTGCCGCGGTGGCAGCCGGCATCGTCACCTGCGGGCTCGGCACCGACACCGGCGGTTCGACGCGCGTGCCGGCAGCGCTTACCGGAACCGTCGGCCTGCGTCCTTCGGTCGGCAATGGCGGCACGCGGCGGCGTTACCATGACGACCACGCCGTCGTGCCGATCAGCCACACCCGCGACACCGTCGGCCCGATGGGCAAAAGCGTTGCGGACGTCGCGCTGCTCGACTCCATCGTCACCGGCACGGTGATGGCTTCCGCCATCGATCTGCGCGGCAAGCGCTTTGGCGCGCCGTCATCGATGTGGAGCGGACTCGATAAGGACTTGCAGAGCGTGGTCGAGGCCGCGCGCAAGGAACTGACCGAGGCGGGCGCCGAATTGATCGACAAGGATATCGACGGACTGGCCGACCTCAACGCCAAGCTGTCGTTCCCCATCGCTCTGCATGAACCGATCGAGGATATTCCCGCTTACCTGAAAGCCTCCGGCATCGAGGGCATTACGCTCGCGGATATCGCGGCGAAGATCGCCAGCCCCGACGTCAAAGGTGCATTCGGCGCGATCACGGCCGACGCTTTCGGCAAGGCCTATCCCGACGCCATCGGCACATTGCGGCCGCAGTTGCAGAAGCTCTACGAAAATTACTTTCGCGACAACAATCTCGACGCCATCCTGTTTCCCACCACCATCGCGCCGGCTCCTGCCATCGACACCACGAAAGGATCAGGCGAGATGACCATCAACGGCGGCAAGCCGGTGCCGACCTTCGACACCATGATCCGCAATACCGATCCCGGCAGCAACGCCGGCATTCCCGGCCTCTCGCTGTTCGCAGGCATGACCGCAGGCGGATTGCCTATCGGACTGGAAATCGACGGCCCCATCGGCAGCGACGTCACGCTGCTCGGCCTCGGTCTGTCGATGGAAAAACTTTTCGGCCACGCGCCGCCGCCGAAGCTGTGAGTCAGGAACAATCGAAACGCATTGAATTGATTCAATCAGACCCACCGCGAAGAAAGGAATTCTGCGACAAGCCGCGCATCGGAGAACAGGATTGCAACGCCCGCCTGTGACCATTATATAACATCGGTCTGCATCGTTGCAGGCTTCATCTGCTGGTTGGGGAGGACGCCATGTCACGCGACGCCCTCTTCCAATTGGGGATGGGCGCAGTTTCGCTGAATGCCTCCCAAACGGAAGAACACTATCGCCCGCGCGTGGAAGAAACGCTTCGCGCGCAAGCCGATCATTTCATCGAAAAAGACGGGATCATTTGCGCCGGATCGCATCTGATCATCGATCTTTACGACGCCGAACGGCTGGATGATCTCGATCACATTTCGGAAACGCTCAAGCTCTGCGTCGAAGCCGCGGGCGCGACGCTTCTGCACATGCACCTGCATCCGTTCGAGCCGAATGGCGGCATCAGCGGCGTCGCCGTGCTGGCGGAAAGCCACATCTCGATCCACTCCTGGCCCGAGCGAAGATATGCCGCACTCGATGTCTTCATGTGCGGCGAGGCCGAACCCGAACGCTGCATCGAGGTGCTGCGCAAGGCATTTCGGCCGAAACGCATCGCGGTGCAGGAACTTCTCCGCGGAAAAGGCGCATGAGCGAGCGCCGCTGGCTGACCGAAACGGCATTCGATCATATGCGACTGTCGTTTGAAGTCGCGCGCGCGCTGCGGGAAGAACACAGCCCGCAGCAGCGCCTCGACCTGATCGAAAATCCGCTGTTCGGCAAGGTGCTGATGCTCGACGGCGCAACGCAGGTCACCACCGCCGACGAGTTCATCTATCACGAGATGATGGCGCATGTGCCGATCCTGGCACACGGCGCGGTGCGTGACGTGCTGATCATCGGCGGCGGCGATTGCGGACTTGCCGAGGAGGTGCTGAAGCATCCCGATATTCGGCAGGTTCAGCAGATCGAGATCGACGCTCAGGTGATCGCGTTCGCGCGTGAACATTTTGCGGAGTTCAACGCCGCGGCCTTCGCCGATCCGCGCTTGCACATCGAGATCGCCGACGGCGCTGAATTCGCCGCGACCACCGACCGACGTTTCGACGTGATCCTGGTCGACTCCACCGATCCCGTCGGTCCCGGCGCCGTGCTGTTCACCAAAGGCTTCTACACCAGCCTGCGCCGCTGTCTGAACCCCGGCGGCATCGTGGTGACGCAGAGCGGCGTGCCGTTCGTGCAGCGCGACGAATTCATAGACGCGATGCGCAATCTGGCACAGGTGTTTCAGGTCGCGGACTGTTATGTGCTGGCGACGCCCTCCTATGCCGGCGGGCACATGGCACTGGGCTGGGGCAGCGTCGATCGCGATCCACGCGAACCCGACACCGAGACTCTCGCGGAGCGGGCGAGCGCACTCGCCACCCGTTACTACACGCCGGAGGTTCATCGCGCCGCGTTCGCCCTGCCGCGCTACATTCTGGATGCCAAGATCGCCGCAATCGCGATGGATCGCTAGCACACGTCGCTACATCTGGTCGTAATCGACCACGACCTTCGCCGATGTCGGATGCGCCTGACAGGTGAGAATGAAACCCGCTTCGAGTTCCCACGGCTCCAGCGAATAGTTCAGCTCCATCGGCGCTTCGCCTTCCACCAGCCTGGCGCGACAGGTCGAGCACATGCCACCCTTGCAGGCGAACGGCAGATCCATGCCGGCGCGCAACGCGGCGTCGAGGATCGCCTCCCCGTCCGCCACCGGAACGTCGCGGCGCTTGCCGTCGATGATCAGCGACGCGACGGCCTTCGGCGGCGCGCCTTCGACCACCACCGCCCGGGGCCGCGCCTTGCCGCCGAATTCGGAGACGAAGCGCTCGACATGAATTCGCTCGTCGGCAATGCCGATCTCGCGGCAGGTCGCCTCGATCTCCTCGCTCATCGCAACCGGCCCGCAGACGAAGACATGATCGACGCTCGCTGCCGGCACCAGCGAGCGAAGCAGCACCCGCACCTTCTCGGCATCGAGACGGCCGTGCAGGATCGGGATGTCCTGCTCTTCCTGCGAGATGACGTGGAAGACCGACAGCCGCTCCATGTAACGGTCCTTCAATTCCTCCAGCGCCTCGCGGAAGATGATGCCGTCGGTCGAGCGGTTGCCGTAGAACAGAAAGAACTGGCTCTGCGGTTCGCGCGCCAGCACACCGCGAACGATCGACAGAATCGGCGTGATCCCGGAGCCCGCGGCAAAACCGACATGGATGCGCGCAACGTCCGGTGCGTGCGTCACGCCGAAGCGGCCCGTCGGCGTCATCACGTCGAGCGCGTCGCCGGCTTTCAGTTCCTCGGCAGCCCAACTCGAGAACGCGCCGCCGTCGACGCGCTTCACCGCGATGCGCATCTCGCCGTCATCCGGCCCCGAGCAGATCGAATAGGAACGTCGAACTTCCTCGCCATCCATGGTGGTACGCAAGGTCAGGTACTGGCCCGGCGCGAAGGCATAGTCATCCGCCAATTCCTTCGGGATCGCGAAGGTCAGCGAAATCGCGTCATTGGCCTCGCGGCGCAGGTCGCTGACGGCAAGACGGTGAAAACGGGGTGAGGACATGGGCGATCTCATTCCAGCCTGATCTTCTCGCCATCGCGAACGGGTTTTATCGCTTGCGTTGCCGCAATGGCGTCAGTGACACTTGAAGTAATCGAACGGCTCGCGGCAACTCTTGCAGCGCCACAGCGCCTTGCAGGAGGTCGAGCCGAATTCGGACAGCGTCTCGGTATCGGTCGAGCCGCATTGCGGGCACGCCACCTCTTCGACGCCGAACAGCGCGCGGCGGCCGCTGCCTGCCTGCGGCGGCGCGATGCCGTAGTCCTTCAGCTTGCGGCGGCCATCATCGCTCATCCAGTCGGTGGTCCAGGCCGGCGACAGCACGGTGCGCACCGTCGGTTTGCGAAAACCGGCGCGCTCCAGCGCAACCTCGATTTCCACTGCGATCATGTTCATCGCCGGGCAGCCGGAATAGGTCGGCGTGATCGCCACCTCGATTTCACCGTCACGGACGGAGACGTCGCGCAGCACGCCGAGGTCGGCGATGGTCAAAACCGGAATTTCCGGATCGACCACCTGCGCGGCGGCGTCCCATGCGCGCTGACGCAACTCCATATCGGTGGCGGCGATACTCACCACGTGGCTCCCGGAAAGGAACGCTGCATCGACTGCAACTCGCTGAGCAGATGGCCGAGATGCTCGGTGTGGCGGCCTTCGCGGCCGCCCTGCTGCATCCAGTCATTCTCGGGCCGCGCCAGCGTGGCTTCGCCGAGCACTCCCGCGACCGTTTTCAGCCATTGCGGGCGCAGCGATTCCGGATCGACCGCGATGCCGGCATCGATCAGCCCGCGCTCGCTATCATCGACAGAAAACATCTCGCCGGTGAAAGCCCACAGATCGTCGATACCATTTTGCGCGCGGCGATGGCTCTCCTCGGTGCCGTCGCCCAGCCGCACCATCCATTCGGACGTGTGCCGCAAGTGATAGGCGCTTTCCTTTTCCGACTTCGCGGCGATGGCGGCCAGCGTCGCATCACGCGAGGTCATCATCGCGCGCCAGTAAAGATCGGCGAAGGCGGAGTAGAAAAACTGCCGCACCATGGTGCGGGCGAAATCACCGTTCTGCTGCTCTACCAATAGCAGATTGCGATATTGCCGCACGTCGCGCAGATAGGCGAACGTATCCTCGGTATTGTCCTTGCCTTCGACCGTCGCGGCGTAAGCGTAAAGCTCGCGCGCCTGTCCGAGCAGGTCGAGGCCCATGTTGGCGAGCGCCATGTCCTCTTCCAGCATCGGCGCGTGACCGCACCATTCCGAGAGGCGATGGCCGAGGATCAGCGCATCGTCGGCACGGCGCAACGCATAGAGCACCAGCGGCGTTTCGGAAACCGTGATTGAAACTGCGGTCATAGGACAACCTTGCTCTGGCAAATTAGTCTGACCTCGTCATACCCGGGCGTAGCGGTTTGAAGAACGGCGTCGCTTCGCTCGCCTATGGTCCCGGCCATCCTCGTCTTGCTGAGAGTCGGGAAGGCGTAGATGGCCGGGACAAGCCCGGCCATGAAAAATTTACATATGCCCGACTTCTTCCGGGACGTCGTAGAAGGTCGGATGCCGGTAGATCTTGGATTCCGCCGGCTCGAACATCATGCCCTTCTCGGTCGGGTCGGATGCCGTGATCGCGCTTGAAGGCACGACCCAGATCGAAAGCCCCTCGCCGCGCCGCGTGTAGATATCGCGCGCGGCCTGCAGCGCCAGCGTCGCGTCGGCGGCGTGCAGCGAGCCGACATGCTTGTGCGCGAGGCCGTTGCGGCTGCGGATGAAAACTTCCCAGAGCGGCGTGTTCGGTGTCGCCATCGTTGCCTCCGTTTACTACTCGGCAGCCTGAACCATGGAGCGGCGCGCGCGCTTCTCCGCATAAGCAGCAGCCGCGTCGCGCACCCACGCGCCGTCGTCGTGCGCCTTGCGCCGAGCGGCAAGTCGATCGCGATTGCACGGGCCGTTGCCGGCCAGCACCTGCTTGAATTCGGTCCAGTCGATTTCGCTGTAGCGCCAGTGCCCGTCCGCATCCTGCGTCATGCCGGGATCGGGAATCGTGAGGCCAAGGAATTGCGCCTGCGGCACCGTGGCATCGACGAACTTCTGGCGCAGTTCGTCATTGGAGAAGCGCTTGATCTTCCATTTCGTCGACGTGTCGCTGTGTTGACTCGCCTGATCCGGCGGGCCGAACATCATCAGCACCGGCCACCACCAGCGATCCAGCGCGCTCTGTGCCATCGCCTTCTGCTCGGCGGTGCCGCGACACAGCGTCAGCATGATCTCGAAACCCTGCCGCTGATGGAACGACTCTTCCTTACAGACGCGGATCATCGCGCGTGCGTAAGGGCCATACGAACAGCGGCACAGCGGGATCTGATTCATGATCGCCGCGCCGTCCACCAGCCAGCCGATGGCGCCGATGTCGGCCCAGGTCAGCGTCGGATAGTTGAAGATCGAGGAATACTTCGCCTTCCCCGCCAGCATCGCGTCGACCAGTTCCTCGCGCGAGGTGCCGAGCGTCTCGGCGGCGGCGTAAAGATAAAGGCCGTGGCCGCACTCGTCCTGCACCTTGGCGAGCAACGCCGCCTTGCGCCGGAGCGAAGGTGCGCGCGTGATCCAGTTGCCTTCCGGCAGCATGCCGACGATTTCGGAATGGGCGTGTTGGGAAATTTGCCGCGTCAACGTCTTGCGGTAAGCGGCGGGCATCCAGTCGTTCGGCTCGATGCGCTCGTCGTCATCGATGCGCGCTTGAAAAGCCGCCGCGCGGGTTGCGTCCTCAACGAAACGGTCTTCGCCATCCGACGTATTGAGCGCCTGCGTATACATGGGCCGCCTCCCGACTTTGATTGGCCCTAATATATAACAAAAATAATTCTAAGCAATATATTTTTGTAACATGTCAGCGTTCGTCGTCGAACCGCTGCACGAGTTCCGCGCCGGCCGGCGGAAGCGCCCCGGCGGCACTGATGCCGTTCCGGTCAAGCCATTGTTCGGAAGCCGGAATCAAACGGCGATAGAGATCGGCGCAAAGCCGGCGTGCCGGACTCCCCGGCCAGTCCGCCGGCAACAGGCTGCCCGGCAGCAGCGGGTCGCGCAGCACCACCCGGCGATAATGGTGGATCAACAGGATGCGCGCGGTGAAGGCATCGGCATCGGATAGCGCCTCGTCGCGCTCGAGCCAATCGCGCAGCGGCGCGAAGGTTTTCATGAAGCGTTGATAGGCTCCCGCGGTGAGATGCAGCGGCCAGCTTTCGCTGAGCAGTCGCCTGCCGCTGTCGTCCTCGGCAGAGACTTCCAGCCGGATCGCGCCCGCTGCCTCCACCGGCACCGGCACGCCCGAAGGCGCGACCCAGACACCCGGCAGCGGACTGCCGAAGCCGGCGGCGCGCAGCGCCTCGCGTGCGGAATCGCGATTGCCGCCATTGCCGAGCAGCAGCAACTCGAAACGGCCGGTCCAGTCGGACGGCTGCGGATTGTAGACGTGGCGCACGGCAGCATCGAACGTCTCCCTGCCCTTGTCGGCCAGCCGGTAGAAGCTGTTGCGGCCGACCCGCGTGCGCTCGAACCAGCCATCGGCGGCGAGCCGCGACATCGCGGTTCGCACCACGCCGCCATCGATCTGCAAGGTGGCGAAGAACGCCAGCAAGGTGCCGAGGCCCACTGAACCGCCGCGCGGCACGATGGCGTCGCCGAACAGGGTGACGACGATGGAGCCGGTGCGCGAAGGTTCACGCTTGAGCTGGTCGAGAATGCGGGCGAGCGGTTGAGGCATTATCTCCGGCATAGCGTGTTTCGCCGACGCAAACCACCGCCGCCCGTCGCAATGGCCTTGATCCCCTGAAGCGATGCCGCGGTCGCAATCGGCTATCGCCCGATTATAATTGACCAATTGGACGGTCAATGCGAAGTTGCCCGGCAAAACACGCGACGACCTCCGGCGGCCTCTCCGCCGGCACGACTTCAGGGATACCAGACGGCATGGCTCGCACGCGGGCAATCGATTACGACAAGAAGCGCCTGGGTATTCTCAGCCAGTCCGCCCGGCTTTTCGCCCAGCATGGTTTCACCGGCACCTCGATCAGCATGATCGCCGAAGCCTGCGGCGTGTCCAAGGCGCTGATGTATCACTACTACAACTCCAAGGACGACGTGCTGTTCGACGTGCTGGCGGATCACCTCAAGCACCTCGTCGCCATGGTGGAAGCAGCGGCCGCGACCAGCAGCGACGACCGTCAGCGCCTCGTCGCGATCTGCACTGCCCTGCTCGACGCCTATCGCGGCGCCGACGCCGAACACCAGGTGCAAATTTCCAGCCTGAAACTGCTGCCGCGCGCGCAGCAGGACGTGTTGAAAGAACTCGAACGCCGGCTGGTGACGATCTTCTCCGAGGCCATCGCCGCATTGCTTCCTTCGGTCGCCAAACAGCCCGACACGCTCAAGCCGCTGACGATGTCGCTGTTCGGCATGCTGAACTGGCACTACCTCTGGTTCCGCGAGGGCAAGGGCATGACCCGCGAGGGTTATGCGCAGATGGCGGCGAACCTGATTCTTGCCGGCGCCGAAGAGGCGATCCGCGCGGCGGGCGCGTCTGCCGCATCGTCGAAAACGTCGACGCCTGCCAAGCCCGCAATCGCGAAAAAGAAAGCCGAGAGGGCGCGGTCTTAGCAAGTCCGTTCGTCATGGCCGGGCTTAGCCGTTCGAAGAACGGCGTCGCTTCGCGCGCCTATATCCCGGCCATGACGAGTTGTATCGCTTCATAAAAAAGCAAATGCCCGGATCATGTCCGGGCATCGCCAATCATCATCGATGAAAGCGCCGTGTGTTACCGATTGGGATCCGGATACACCAGACTGCGCCAGCCGCTGCGGTCGAACGGCTTCCACGCGCCTTCCGTCTGCGCCAGCCGATCCGCGACGGCGTATACTGCGGCCGGGTGGAATCCCATGCCGCAATGACTGCTCTCCACTTCGATGTTCTCGGTGAGCGCCGATGTCTGTTCCATGCAGCCCTGCCACGCGCAGATGCCGTCGGTACGGCTGTAGATCGCGGTGGTCGGCAGCGGCGGCGGCGCCGACAGCGGGCCGCCGAAATGTTCACCCGCTTCTTCCGCGCGCTGGCCGCTCGCCATTTCGTAGACGCGCCAGGCGTTGGTCGATTTCGGATCGCCCGCGAACGGACTGCCGAGCGTGATCACCGAGCGCACACGATCCGGCATCATCTTGGCGAGTTGACGCGAATAGAGACCACCGAGGCTCCAGCCGACCAGACTGACCTTGCGGCCGTGGGTGTCGTTGATGCGCTTGATCAGATCGACGACGGCATCCTGCACGCCGGGACGCAGCCCGTAGTTGCGGCCAAGGTCCCAACCGCTGACGGCATAACCGCGCGTCGCAAGGAAGCTGCGCAAGGGTCGGGTCGACACGTCGCTTGCCATCAATCCGGGCAGAACAAGGACCGGATGGCCGTCCCCCCGCGGAGCGAGGCTGAGCAACGGCAATGCCCCGAGAAACGCGCCGAGTTCGGAGAGCGCTCGTCCTTCGAGCAGGACCAGCAACTTGGAGGGAGGGGCCAACGATTGAGCAGCAGCAGCCATCGAGTATCCTTTCCCGCCCGACGCGCGTGCATCGAGCAACAGATCAGTTGAGCAAATTATAGTTTCACTAAAGTCAGAACCTCATTCCGATTCGTCGACACAATGCCGTCACAAATGAAGCTAGAGGCCGGTGTCGGCGAATTCAAGCAGGCGGGGCGTCGTGAAATGAGGGTGTCACCGACCGGCAACACCCCCCTTAACGCCTGAACCCGCTCAAGGTTCATCCCGGCAGCCGCAGCAGAATTTCGATCGTGTGCAGCACCAATCCGACAAGGCCGCCGATCAGGGTGCCGTTGAAGCGGATGTATTGCAGGTCCTTGCCGACATTGGTTTCGATCAAGGTGATGAGCTGCGCCATGTCCCACCCCTTCACCTGATCGGCGATGAAGGTGGAGACGCCGCTTTTCTGATCGGCGATGAAGTTGCGCAGCACGAGGACGATGCCCTGATTGATCTCGCCGCGCATTTCGCCGTCGGCGGCGAGCGCCTTCCCCGCCTCGACGAACACATTGGCGAGGTGGTGCTGCAGCACGCTCGATTCACCCGACGCGCTTTTCGCGATGAACGCCTTCGCCTGCGCCCACACGCTCTGCGCCAGCCCCCCGAGTTCGGGACGCGCCAGCAGATCGCGCTTCAACTCGTCGAGATGCGCGGCATAGGAGGGATCGTTCGCCGCCTTGTCGACGAAGGCCAGCACCATGCGATCGAACTCGCTGCGAAACGGATGGTTCGGATCGGCGCGGACCTCGTCGAAGAACGCCGATGCCGATGCCACAATCCGTTTCACCAGATACGCATCGGCGCGATAGAAAGTCAGCAGCGACGGCAATTCGTCGCGCAGCTTGGCGCGAAACGCCGTCATTGTCTCGGGCTGGCTGAGCGCGCCGTGAATGGCGATCAGAAGATCGTCGAGCAGCGCCTTGTGTCGTCCCTCCGCAACGAAATTGCGTAACGTGCTGGTGGCGAGCGGCGCAAGATCGATCGACTGCAACTGCGCCATCACCCGGCGCGAGACGTACTGGGTGAGTCCCGATGTCTCGGTCGCGTCGAACGCTTCCGGCAACAGGCGAAGCACGAAACGCGCGAGGTCAGCGCTGCGCTTGCGGTCGCTCATCCACTCGGCCATGAAGGATGCGAAGTCGATCTCGCGCAGTTTGGCGTCGACCGGCGCGGCGTCGAGAAAATTGATTTCGATGAATTCGCCGAGCTTGTCGGCGATCCGCGCCTGATTGTTCTGGATGATCGCGGTGTGCGGGATCGGCAGCCCCAGCGGCCGACGGAACAGCGCGACGACCGCGTACCAGTCTGCGAGCCCGCCCACCATCGCGGCTTCCGCGAAGGCGGCGACGAAGCCCAACGCCGGATGAAAGGGCAGCAGCAGCTTGGCGGTGACGAACACCGCGAAGCATCCCACCAGCACCAGCGTCGCCGTCAGCTTGATGCGCTTCAACTCGGCGGCGCGCACCGCGTCCGCGCCGGTTGAAGTCAATGCGAACTGAGCGTCACGCGTCATCATGATCCTGCGGCGTTCGAACAATCCCGCTCACTATAACCGATCGAGCCGGCATATGCCCGCCGCGTCGTTTGCAAGAACAATCACCGGCAAACAAAAAGAAGGCCCGCGACGCGGGCCTTCTAGTTGAAGATCGTCAACGGGGAGGAACGTTGGCGATCAGTCGAAACGTGAACGATCAGGCAGCCTTGTTGTAGGACGCCGCGACCTTGGAGAAATTCTCCTGAGCCGACTTCGCACCTTCGGTCACCAGCTTGCCGACGTACTCGCTGGTCGACTTGGCGCGGGCAACGAGGGTCTCGCCGTGAGCGCGGGCCAGATCGGACTGGATCTGGAAGGCTTCGGTGATCGATTTGGCCGAGGCCAGCTTGTCGATGCCGTTGAAGAACGCTTCGGCATCCTGGTAGAACGCCTGCTGGATGCTGCGGCTGATCTTGGCGGCTTCGGTGACCGAGTTGTTGGTAGCGGCTTCGATCGCGGCGGTCACCTTCTCCGAACCATTGTGGAGGTCGGCGGCGCGATCCTTGGCAGTGCCGGCGGCGCGCTTGACGAAGTCACGAGCGGCTTCGGGAACTTCCCCGTTCTGGAGGTTCTTGAAGGCATCGGAAATCGGAGCAAAAGCTGCTTGCACGCTGTTCAGCACGGAATTGGTTTCGTTCGACATGTCAATCTCCATCCTCAGGTTTGAGCTATGGGCTCGGCCCGTCCGGTGTGGCCCGGGATGGGAGTGTTATGTCACAGCCACTTGTGCATTGCAACATATTTGTTGCGTCGCGACATCACGAGCGCGTGATGAATTGACGACGTGAGGGCAAGACGAATTAATTTCAATAATAACAATGACTTATTTCAGAAGAAATCATTCAATAGCGGATGGAGCGGAGCTGACGCAACTCGGCAACCTCAGTCGCGCCCGTCCGAACACCGGATTCTCCACTCCATCGTCATGCCCGCGCGTGTCGCGGGTATCCACGCCTTACCGAGCTTCAATGCGTTGAAACGTGGATGGCCGGGACAAGCCCGGCCATGACGGAGAGGTTCTGCTCCCCCGCAACAGCATTCCCTTGCCCGGCCGGGCACATCCGCCCGAATGCAAAGAACCGCGTCGCGGCTCAGTTCTGAACCGCAGCGGGAACGCCGTAAGCCTCCAGCTTGGCCCGCACCAGTGCCACGTTATGGCCGAGCACGACGATATCGTGGGTGCGGCCGTCGCGGTCGCGGACATGGTCACGCAGCAGCGCTTCCGCCTTGAAGCCGAGCCCTTCGAAGATGGCGATGGCGCCGGTCTGGTCCACCGTCATCTGCGCCACGAGTTTCTCGAGGCCCATCGACAATGCCAGCGCGAAGGTTTCCTGCGTCAGCGCACGCCCCACGCCGAGGCCGCGCACGTCGGCGGAAATCACCATGCGGATGCCGCCGACATGCGGCGACCACGAATGCACGTCGCGAACGATGGTGCCGCAGCCCACCACCTTGTCGCCCTTCCAGGCCAGCAGGCTGGTGATGGTGCCGCGCTCGATCTCCCGGACCCAGGCGGTCAGCACCTTCGGTTCGGTGATGTTACGCGGCAGGAACAACAGGTCGTGCACCGGAAGCTCGCGCGCGAAGGCCAGCACCGCCGCCTCGTCGGCCGCGCCCATCAGGCGAAACTCGACCGGCCCCGCCTCTGTGACCACCTGCCGCGGATAGGAACGCAATTCGGAACTGCTCATACTGATCTCTCACCTAACCATGAATCGAGTTTCGGCCACATGCGCTTGACCGCGTTGCCGCCGGCAGCAAGGCTGACATGGCCGCCTTTGAGTATGACCTCTTCCTTGTCGACCGATCCCACTTTCGCAATCAGGTGTCTCGATGCCTCGTAAGGCACGATATGATCGTGCTCCGCGACAACGTGGAGGACTGGCACCTTGATGTTGGCAAGAACGGCCTTGCGACCACCAACGGTCATCGTGTCGTTGAAGATCTTGTTATCCCACATCAGATCCTTGGTCATCTGGCGGAAATACTCTCCCGCCAGCGGCAAGGTGTCCGCGCCCCACTTATCCATCATCCGGAAGGATTTGACGTATTCGTCGTTCCAGATGTTTTCCCACAACTGCACCTGCCCGATCGCCCGCGCCGCCGGCCGCAGCATGTCGAACGAGGTCATGATCATTTCCGCCGGCACGTTGCCGACGCTGTCCACAAGCCGATCGACATCGAAATAGCGCCGGTCCGAGAAATTCTGGAACAGCGTCATGTGACGGAAATCGATCGGCGTCGTGAAGCAGACAAGATTCTTCAGCGGCCCATCGGTATGCACCGATGCGTAGAGCGTCGACAGCATGCCGCCGGCACAATAGCCGATGATGTTGATATCGGTCTCGCCGGAGTCCTCCTGCACGGTGCGGACGCATTCCGGGATGAAGCCGAGCACATAGTCGTCGAGCCGCAGGCTTTTTTCTTCCGGCTTTGGCGCGGTCCAATCGAGCATGTAGACGTCGTAGCCGCGCTTGAGCAGAAACTCGATCATGCTCTGTCCGGGTGCGAGATCGAGAATGTAGCCGCGATTGGTGGTCGCCATCACGATCAGCACCGGGATGCGATAGATTTCATCCGTCATCGGCCTGTAGTGATAGAGCTGCATCGTGCCACGCGACAGGATGATATCCTTCGGCGTCGCGCCCGGCGCCGGGCCGGACGAGGCGATGTATTCGACGCCTTTGATGCTGCGTTGAATCGCGCGCTGCACTTCGGTCTGGATGCGCTCCGAAACCGACGCGAAATCGAGCGCTGAACCGGAAAGCGCGTTCATTTGGATCCTCCAGCATCGGACGGCGGCCGTCGCGTCCGCGGCGGTCTGGGCGTGCCGGACAATCCCTGACCGGCCCCGCCGGACTTGTCCTGCATCCGATACAACAGCGTCCTGATCTCGCTGAGTTGTGCCTCGATGGCCTGCAACCGTTCGGCCATGTTCACCAGTTGCGCCCGGCTCGGCAGGTTCATGCCGACGAGGTACTTCTCCATCATGTCGCCGAACTGCTTCTGCGCACCCGCGGCGACGCCGCCGGCCTGGTTCATCACCTTGCTGAACTCGGGCGATGTCATGGTCTGTGTGGCGAAGGAATTGAAACCCTTCTCCATCTCGCCGAGCATGGTGTGCCAGATTTCCACCGGATCGTTGCTCTTGTTCGCCACCGAAGTCCCTCCTTGATTTCGTCCGGGCCACCATCCTTGCGGAGGTCGGCCTCGCTTTTCTTTTGCTGTCATTCCATACTGTTGTGACAGTCCGGTCAATATTTCTCGAACCGTTTCCCGATACCTGCCCGACGCTATTCATAAGTCCCAAAATCACCTGCCACCCATTCGTTCCCGACGATCCAAGGAGCCAACGTGAACCCGATCCCGCATCAACCGCCGCAAATGCTGCGCGCCAACGGCATCGAGCTTTGCTACGAAATTTTCGGCGCACCGGATGCCGAGCCGCTGGTGCTGATCATGGGACTGGGCGCCCAGATGATTCACTGGGACGACGACTTCTGCCGTCAGCTTGCGGCGCAAGGCTTTCGCGTCATCCGCTTCGACAATCGCGACATCGGCAAATCGTCGCAGATGAAAGGCGGCGGCAAGATCGGCGCGATTGAATTTCTCAAACTGCGGTTCCTGAAAATTCCCCTGGCCGCGCCCTACAAACTGCGCGACATGGCGACCGACGTGGTGGGCCTGCTCGACGCGCTGAACATCCGGTCCGCCCACATCGTCGGCGCATCGATGGGCGGCATGATCGCGCAGGAACTCGCCATCGTTTTTCCGGAGCGGGTGCGGACATTGACGTCGATCATGTCCACGACCGGCAATCCCAAACTGCCCGGCCCGACGCGCGAAGCGGCTGCGCTGTTATTGGCTGCACCGGTGACCGAGCGCGAGGCCTTCATCAAACGCTTCGAACAGACCTGGAAACTGCTGCGCGTCGGCAGCTTCCCGCAGGACGAAGCGCTCGACCGCGAGCGCGCGATCCGCACTTTCGAGCGCGGCCTCAATCCGGCCGGCGTGTCGCGGCAGTTGCGCGCTATCCTTGCATCGGGCAGTCGCAAGGAACGGCTCAAGGCGGTGAAGGCGCCGACCCTGGTAATTCACGGCAATGTCGATCCGCTGGTGCGCCCCGAGGGCGGCAAGGACACCGCCGCCTCGATCCCCGGCGCCAAGCTGGTGACAATCGACGGCATGGGCCACGCGCTACCGATCCCGCTGTGGCCGCAGATTATCGGCGCCATCGTCGCCCACGCGCGCGAGGCAAAGGCGACGATGCATTGAGCATCGGCCACAACCTCTCTTTCCGTCATGGCCGGCGATAAAGACGTGGATGCCCGCGACATAGGTGAGCGAAGCGACGCCGTTCTTCGAACGGCTATGCGCAGGGCACGACGAAGAAATGGGTCGGTCGCGCTATCCCCCCGCCCACACATCGAGGACGTAACGGTTGCGGGTGCCGAGGTCGTCGATCCAGCGCGCGCTGGCGGCTTCATCGCTGCCGGTCTTCTCGCGATAGATTTTCATCAACGCCGCCTTGACATCCGGCTCCATCTTGCCGCCGTCGCCGCAGACGTAAATGATCGCACCCTGCTCGATCAGGTCCCAGACGCGATCCTTCTGTTGCGCGATCATGTGTTGCACGTAGGTCTTGTCCGCGCCTGCGCGCGAGAAGGCGACGTACAGTTCGGTAATGCCCTCGTCGGCGAAATCCTTCAGTTCATCCGCGTAGAGATAATCCTGCTCCGGATGCCGGCAGCCGAAGAACAGCATCGACGGACCGAGTTGAATGTCCTGCGCCATCATCGCCGCACGCTCCTGCAGGAAGGCACGAAACGGCGCCAGCCCCGTGCCGGGGCCGATCATGACGATCGGCGTCGCCGGATTCTCGGGAAGCCGGAAGCCCGCCTTGGTCTCGCGCACCGACGCAAAGACCACATCGCCGGCGCGACGCCCCGCTATGTAGTTCGAGCAGATGCCCTTGTAGGTGCCCCGGCCCGATGCCGCCGGTCCTTCGACCACGCCGACGGTGGCGGTGCAACGGCTCGGCTCCGCCAGCGGCGACGACGAGATCGAATAGTAACGCGGCGCCAGCAGCGACAGCATTTCCAGATAAGCGTGGAATGGCAGGTCGCAGGCCGGGAATTCCTCCATCAGGTCGAACACCGATTTGCGCTTCGCCATCACCTCGCTGCGATAGCGCTCCTGCGAGTCCGCGTCGTCGCCGACGAGGCCGAGCAGTTTCGGCTTGCTCACCGGGCAGCGGGTGTTTTCCGCCATGATCTGGATCTGCTTGCGCGTCGCGATCTGCTGCAACTCGACGAACTCGCCGAGCAACCGCCCCACCGAGATCGATTGCCCCACCGGCAGTTGCGCGCGACGACCTTCCGGCACCTGCAAGCGGATCTGATCGGTCGGCAGGAAGCCGAAGCGGCGCGCCACCGAATCCACCAGCGCCGGATCGTTGCGCGGAATGACGCTGAGGTGATCGCCGGCGCGATACGTGGTGCCGGGCGGCAACTCGACCTCGACGTGCCGCGTCGAACGCGTCGACGCATTCGGTCCCGACCGGTTCTGTAATTCGGTGTTGGAGAGCACCTTCATCGCCACCGCGCCGCCAAGTCCGGCCATGGTGTTGACCACGGTCGGCGCTACCGGCTCGATCTGATACAACGGCGCGTCGTCGGCACTGCGGCTGAACTTGGCGTCGATGCCGAGCGCCTTGACGGCTTTCGGGCCGAGTTTGGCGAACCACGCATCGAACTGACCGTCGATATCCTCGCGCGCGTTACCTTCGCCGCGCTCGAACACGTTGGTCGCGCCGTGCGCCGCGAGTTGTTCGTCGATCAGGCGCGGCACCGACTGATAGGTCGCCGCCCAGTCGCTGTTGCCGCAGCCGAACACCGCATATTTAACGTCCGCGAAGGCGTCCTTCGGCAAATCGCTTTGCAGCCACTTGACGAACTCCGTCGCATTGTCCGGCGGCGCACCGTTGTAGGAGGCGCAGAAGATCAGCACGCCGCCATCCTTCGGCAGATTGCCGACCGCGTCGTCCAGCGATGCGAGTTTGGTGGCGAAGCCGTTGATGCCGGCCAGATCGGCCACGCGCGTCGCCATATCTTCGGCGGTGCCGAGATTGGAGCCGTAGAGCACCAGCAGCGGCGTGTCGTGGCCGGGCCGCGTCTGTGCCTGCGCGACGGGCGCCGCCGGCTTCGCGGCGGTCGCAGCCGCCGATCCCTCGCCGGTGCGCTCGCTATCGAGCCGCGGACGTACCTTGATCTTGAAGCCTTCCGGCTTGATCGTCAGCGTTTCCTTCAGATGCATCTGGTAGCGCTTGTGATCGATCAGCTTGAAGCGCTGCAGGATCATGCCGAGCGCCAGCGCCGCCTCGTGCATCGCAAAGCCGCGCCCGATACAGGCGCGCTGGCCGTTGCCGAACGGCTTCCAGGCGTTGACCGGGCGCTTGGCTTCGGCCTCGCGGCTGAAGTTCTCCGGATCGAACACGTCCGGGTTCGGTCCCCACACCGAGGGATCGCGATGCAGCGCCGTCACCAGCACGGTGACGAAGGTGCCCTTCCGCAGCTTGTACTTGCCGCCGATGGTTTCGTCCTGCAGCGGCGAGATGCCGTAGGCCGGCGCCGGCGGCCACAGCCGCAACGCTTCTTTCAAGATCTGCATGATGTAGGTCAGGTGCATGACCTGCTGCGACGTCGGCCGGACATTGACGTCCGATCCGAAGACGCGATCGACTTCGTCATACGCCTTTTTCAGCACATCGGGATGCTTGAGCAGCGCGTAGATCGCGTAGGACAGCAGGCCGCTGGTGGTCTCGTGTCCGGCGATCAGGAACGTGTTGATCTGGTAACGGATGTTGACGTCGTCGAGTTGCTCGCCGGTCGCCTTGTCGACGCCGGTGAGCATCGCGTTGAGCATATCCTTCTTGGATTCGGTATCGCCGCCGTCGCGCCGCGCCGCGATGACGTCGTCGACCATCTTGTTCATGAACTCAACGTCGGCGGTCAGATCGCGATTGCGCTTCTGCATCCAGACTTTTTCGAGCGGCAGCCCGCGCGTCATCATGATGGTTTCGAGCGAGCGCACCAGCGCCTCGACGAACGGATGATAGTCACGCCGGTAGAACGAGTTGAAGCGATAGTCGAAACCGCATAGCCCGATGGTGTCGAGCGTCAGCGCCGTCATGTCGTGCACGACGTCGATTTCCTCGTCGGCGTTGAGCCGTTCCCACTTCTTCACGAGCTGCTCGGCGATATCGACCATGCTCGGGTGATAGGATTGCATCGCGCGGTTGCCGAACGGCTGCAGCAGGATGTTGTGCGCCTTACCCCAGTTCGGCTCCTTGGTGTCGGCGGTGAACAATCCGTCGCCGCCGACCGCGCGCACCCGGCGCAGCGCACCGCGCACCACCTTGTCGAAACGCTTTTCGTCGCTCAGTTCCTCGATGAGATCGTGTCCGGAGACGACCACCATCGGCTTGCCCATCATGTCGAGCCAGTAGATCGGCCCGAGTTCCTTGGCGAGCTGCGTCAGGTGCTGGATCGGCGACGTCGCATCGATCGACAGCATGTTGCCCACCACCGGTTTCTTCGGCGGATGCGGGATCGGATCCAGTAAGTTTGTCGATGCCATCGAAATCATCTCCTAGCCTGCGCCGTCACCCTGAGGAGCGCGCTGCCAGCGCGCGTCTCGAAGGATGGCGGTCTACAAAATCATTCAGTCATCCTTCGAGGCTCGTCTGCCGGCTCGCACCTCAGGATGACGATCACCCGAACCTCCGCCGCCGCCACTCGATCAGCTTGTTGCTCAGTTCCTCCGGCTGCTCCTGCTGGGTCCAGTGGCCGCTGTTGCGGATCAGATACTTTTCGAGATCGGGAATGATCTTTTCCATGCCGTCGGCGGCGGATGGCGGCAGCACCGCGTCGTCCTC
>JBARXT010000053.1:0-9855 GCA_049647485.1 Xanthobacteraceae bacterium | reverse complement strand
GCTTGCAGTGCAGCGATGGCGCCATGCGCCAGTGCGATGGCCTTGGGCGAGGCCTTGCCTTCGATCAGGGTGGGCTGCACGACCAGATGGCCATCCGGCGAGAACACGGTTCGCAGTTTGATCCAGGCGTCATCCGACGCGGCGACGGTGTCCGGCATCGCCGAACAGGTTTTCAGGTGGCGGCGGAATGCGGCGATGTCGTCCGGGGTCAGCTTGGCGCCGTCGGCGGCGATCGCGTCAAAGTCGCTCTTGCCGGCGGCGTCGGGCAGGCCGAGCGTGACGCCGTATTTCACCGTGAGGTCTGGCTCCGGTGGTTTGAACGCGGGCAACGGGGGAGGCTGCTGTTGCGGTTGCGATTGTTGCTGCGGCGCGGTTTGAGGTGCATTGGCGTGTTGTTCCGGTTCGGGCTGCTGCGGCGCGGCCTGTTGCTGCGGTGGCAATGAGGCTTGAGGCTCGGGTTGCTGCGGCGTTTCCACCGATGGTTTCAGATCGGGCGGTTTCACGTCCGGCTCCGGCGGCGCGGGAGGCAACTCCGGTGGCTTGATCTCCTCCGGCGTGACCAGATCGACGGTGATGGCCTTGGCGCTTTCGGTCTCGAACGGACGCATGCCGGCATACAGCAGGATCGCAACCAGCAACGCGAGATGGCCGATCACCGATGCGGCTGCACCTAATCTCGAAAGCAGCCCGGATTCAGACATGACGATCAAGGAGCATGGCGATCAACAAGCCTGCGCGGGTTGTCCGACTGATGGCGAAAGCGGCGCGGAGCATGAAGCGCCTGCTGCGCCTGCGTCAAGCCGAGGCGGTGGCGTCGCCATCACGATGCGATGATAATACGTGCGTGCCTCAACGATCTGTCCGCGCGGCTTGCAGGAATTGCAGCAACAGCCGATTGACCTCGTCGGGCTGCTCCTGCTGTACCCAATGGCCGGCGCCGTCGATCAGGTGGCAACCGCGCATGTCGGCGCAGGCGTTCTCTCGCATCGCCTCGATGGCGCCCGGGCGCTGATAGATGCCCCAGTCCTGTTTGCCGGCGATGAAGCAGGACGGCACCTCGATGCGGCGGCCGGAGAACACTTCGAGATCCGGCGTGTTCACGCCCTCGGTGCCGCAGCGATACCATTGCAGCCCGCCCTGAAATCCGGTGCGGGCATATTCGTCGCTGTAGACGCGCAACGCCTCGTCCGGCAGCCAGCGGTTGGCGGCGATCTCGGCTGCGCCTGGCATTTCCTCGGCGACCGTCTGCGCCATGGTGCGGTCGCGATCCATCACGTAATAGGTCGGCAGCTTCGCCAGTTCGGTCGCGGTCCAGCCTTGCAGCGGATGCGGCGCGTTGGCTGTCCAGTCGGCGCTCTTGTGGTGATAATAGGCACGCAGGAAATCGTGCAGCCCCTGCGGCGCGCCGTGCATGTCGGCGTTCGCCTCGCGTGTCGCGTAGTACCATTGATAGTGCTTGCGCGGGCGCGGCAGTGCGGCGAGATCCCGATGCACCGGGTCTTCCGTCATCCGCGCGGGATGGTTCGCGGTGTCGAACGGAATGGCGGGCGACCCCGCGAACGGTGCGCTCATGATCACCACCGAACGGAACACGTCCGGCCGCGACAAGGCGCACCACGGCGCGACGATGGCGCCGAAGTCGTGGCCGACGACGGCTTCGACGCTGCGATGGCCGAAGGCGAACACCACGCCGAGCGCGTCGCGCACCAGGTTCATCAGCCGGAACGGATGCAGGGCGCCGTCGTAGTCGGCGCTCCAACCGGTGGTGCGGCCATAGCCGCGCTGGTCCGGCGCGATGACGTGATAGCCGGCGGCCGCCAGCGCCGGCATCACCTTGCGCCAGCTAAAAGCCAGTTCCGGAAAGCCGTGCAGCAGCAGCACGCAGGGCCGGCCGCCGGTTTCATGTCCGGCTTCCAGCACATGCATGGTGAGGCCGTTGATGTTCTCGACGAAGCGCGCGCGGATGCCGGGCGGCAGCGGAAGGTCGGGTAACGGCTGATTCAAGGACATCGTTCACATCCGGTTCGAAACGCATGCGTTGTTTGTTCGCATCCCACGGCAGGAACGAACCTGACGCCCGTCTGTTGATCCAGCACAAGCATGGAGGAGTCAAATGGGAATCGAAGCGAAGGAACAAGGCAACCTGATCGGTAGCGACAAGGTCGAGGGAACCACCGTCTATGGCGCCGACGGCGAGAAGATCGGTTCGATCGAGCGCGTGATGATCGACAAGCCCAGCGGCAAGGTGTCTTACGCCGTGCTGGGGTTCGGCGGTTTCATGGGATTGGGCAACGACCACTATCCGTTGCCGTGGCAGTCGCTCAAGTACAACACGGAACTCGGCGGCTATCAGACCATGATCACCGAGGATCAGATTCAGGGCGCGCCGAAATACGCCAGCGATAATGAATGGAACTGGGGCGATCCTGGCCGGACGCGCGCGGTGAACGATTATTACGGCGTGCCGCTGGCGTGAGGCATGTCGTATCGAGTGGCGTTGCGTTGCGTAAAAGGAAAGCCCGCCGTGGAGGCGGGCTTTTTCTTGTGACGTGCCAACAAGTATGGGCGTCATCCTTCGAGGCTCGTCGCAAAAACGGCTCGCACCTCTGGATGACGCTCCCGCTCAAACGGCTCACCCCTTCTTCGGCCAATACTTCTCGCGCAAGTGACGCTTCACCAGCTTGCCGGTGGGCGTGCGCGGCAGCTCCGCAGCGAAGTCGATGCTCTTCGGGCACTTGATCGCCGACAGCCGTTCGCGGCAGTAGGCAATCAACTCACCCTCGAGCGCCTTGCCGGCCTGCGCCATGTCGTGCGGCTGCACCACGGCTTTCACTTCCTCGCCCATCTCCTCGTTCGGCACGCCGAACACCGCGACGTCCGCGACGGCGGGGTGGGTGATGAGCACGTCCTCGGTTTCCTGCGGATAGATGTTCACGCCGCCGGAGATGATCATGTAGGACTTGCGGTCGGTGAGATAGAGATAACCTTCGTCGTCGACGTAGCCGACGTCGCCGAGCGTCGACCAGCCCCGATCGTTGAAGGCGCGCTGCGTCTTCTCCGGATCGTTGTGATAGGTGAACACCGGCGCGTCGGCGAAATAGACCGTGCCGATCTGCCCCGTCGGCACCTCGTTGCCTTCTTCATCAAGGATTTTCAGCACGCCGACCACCGCCTTGCCGACGGTGCCGCGATGGCTCAGCCACTGTTTCGAATCCGACACGGTGACGCCGTTGCCTTCGGAGCCGGCGTAATACTCGATCAGGATCGGGCCCCACCACTCGATCATCTTCGCCTTGACCTCGACGGGGCAGGGAGCCGCGGCGTGGATCGCGCCCTTCAGCGTCGAGACGTCGTATCTGGTGCGCACGTCGTCGGGCAGCTTCAGCATCCGCACGAACATGGTCGGCACCAGTTGCGATTGCGTGACCTTGTGCGTCTCGACCAGCTTGAGGAATTCCTCGGCGTCGAAATGCTCCATGATGACGGAGGTGCCGCCGAGCGTGATCGCCATCATGTTGAAGCGCAACGGCGCAGCGTGATAGAGCGGCGCCGGCGACAGATAGACGCTGTCCTGTCCCATGCCGCACATGTTGGCGCATAGCAGTTTCAGGAACGGGTTCGGCACGTCGATCGGGTTGTTCTCATGCGCGCGCTTGATGCCCTTCGGCCGTCCGGTGGTGCCGGACGAATAGAGCATGTCGTAGCCGGCGACCTCATCGGCGATCGGCGTTTTTGGCTGCGTCTCTTCGGCTTCCTTGACCCAGGACCGGAAGCCCGGCAACGGCTCGTCGAGCATGTAGAACAGCGGCGCGCCGGGCGCGTCGCTGAGCAGCCCCTTGATCTGATCGGCGCATTGCGGCGAGGTGATCACGACTTTCGCGCCGCAATCCTTGACGATGTAGTCGATCTCGTCCTGCTTCAGGTAGCGGCTGATCGCGGTGTAATAGAGCCCGGCGCGCTGCGCCGCCCAGCAGATCTCCATGAACGCCAGCCGGTTCTCCAGCAGGAAGGCGATGTGATCGCCGGCCTTGAGGCCGAGCGAACGGAACAGGTGCGCGCCCTGGTTGGAGACTTCGTCGAGTTCGCGATAGGTGATGGCCTTGCCGGTGCCGGCCATCTGATAGGCGATCTTGTCGGGGTGGGTTTTAGCGTAATGCGACGGGTGGGTCACGGAGAGGTCCTTGGGCGTTTCCGATTGGGTGCGTCTGGCGGTTTGGTCCCGCTCTTTTGTGACGTGAATAGCGAGCAGCAAATAGAAAGACGTTCTCTCTATTCGCTACTCCCTATTCGCTATTCGCTCGCTTACAGCCGCTCGACGATCGTGACGTTGGCCATGCCGCCGCCTTCGCACATGGTCTGCAAGCCGTAGCGCTTGTTGTTCTGCTTGAGCGCATAGAGCAGCGTGGTCATCAGCTTGGTGCCGGAGCCACCGAGCGGATGCCCGAGCGCGATGGCGCCGCCGTTGACGTTGAGCCGCGCCGGATCGGCGCCGGTGCTCTTCAGCCACGCGGCCGGCACCGAAGCGAAGGCTTCGTTGACCTCGAACAGGTCGATGTCGTCGATCTTCATGCCCGCTTTGTCCAGCGCGCGCTGGGTTGCCGGCAACGGCGCCTCCAGCATGATCACCGGATCGCCGCCCATCATGGTCATGTGGTGGACGCGCGCCATCGGCTTCACGCCCAACGCCTTCAGGCCCTTCTCGTTGACGATCATGACGCCGGAGGCGCCGTCGCAGATCTGGCTGGCGCTGGCGGCGGTGAGGCGGCCGCCGTTCTCGTTGATCAGCTTGACGCCCTTGATGCCGTCCAGCGTGGCGTCGAAGCGGATGCCTTCGTCGATGTGGTGCGTATCTGTCGAGCCGTCGGCGCGGGTGATCTGCAGCGGAACGATCTCGTCCTTGAACTTGCCGGCTTGCGTTGCCGCGATCGCCTTCTGGTGGCTGTTGTAGGAGAACGCGTCGAGTTCGTCCTTCGACAGGCCGTATTTCTGCGCCATCATTTCAGCGCCGGTGAACTGGCTGAACTGGATGTTCGGATAGCGCGTTTCCATGCTCGGGCTCTTGTAGGTGCCGAGCCCCGCCTTGGCGGCGAGAATGCTCGGCGTGCCCATCGGCACTCGCGTCATGCTCTCGACGCCGGCGGCGATCACGATGTCCATGCTGCCGGCCATCACCGCCTGCGCCGCGAAATGCAGCGCCTGCTGCGAGGAGCCGCACTGGCGATCGATCGAGGTGGCAGGCACGCTTTCCGGCAGCTTCGAGGCCAACACCGCGTTGCGCGCGATGTTGACCGCCTGTTCGCCCGCCTGGCCGACGCAACCCATGATAACGTCTTCGATCTGCGCAGGATCGACGCCGGTGCGGTCCACCAGCGAATTCAGCACCTGCGCTGCAAGATCGGCGGGATGCCAGCCGGCGAGGCGGCCTCCCTTGCGGCCGCCGGCAGTCCGCGCGGCGGCAACGATATAGGCTTCGGCCATGGCAATCTCCTGAAGAGCGGTTAAAGGATGAGGCCCGATTTAACGGGCGGTGCAGGATTTAGTCAATCAATCAATTAACTCTTGAGCCGCGCCGTCGCATAGGATTATCTGGAAGAATGACGCCGCATCTCAATACCATCGCCCATCCTCGCTCGACGGCACGGAACTCGACCGCCGAGAAGCTGCTGGTCGCGGCCAGCGAACTGATGATCGCGCGCAACTCGATCGACGTTTCCCTGAGCGACATCGCGCAACAGTCGGGGGTCAACGCGGCGCTGGTGAAGTATCACTTCGGCAACAAGGACGGCCTGTTGCTGGCGCTCTTGGCGCGCGATGCCGCCACCGAGACGGCCAATCTCGAGTACCTGCTGGCGCAGCCGATCACGCCGACGGCCAAGCTGAAGTTGCACATCGCCGGCATCATGAAGGCGTATTACCGTTTTCCGTACATGAACCGGCTGATCCATCTGCTGCTGCATGAAAGCAGTGCGGAGGCGGCCGACGAAGTGGCGAAGTTCTTCGTGGCGCCGCTGCTGGATTTTCACCGTCGCCTGCTCGCCGAAGGCGTCGCCGCGGGCGAATTCCGCAAGGTCGATCCTGTGCTGTTCTACACCAGCCTGATCGGCGCCTGCGATCATCTGTTCTTCGGTCGTCATGCGATCTCGCGCGCCGTTGGCGTCGGGCCGGTGACCGATGAAGTTTGCCGCGATTACGTCGCTCACGTCGAAATGATGCTGCTCGGCGGCATCCTGGCGTCGGCGCCGGATCAGGCACCGCGAAGGGCATGAGGTTCAGTGCCGCGTGTCGCACACCATCGATCATTGATTAGGTTTCCCAACAGAGAGGATATCCGATGCAGTTGAAAGACGTTGCCGTTCTCATCACCGGCGGTGGCTCCGGGCTCGGCGCCGCGACGGCGCGTGCGATGGCGGCCAAGGGCGCCAAGGTCGCGGTGCTCGATCAGAACAAGGATAACGCCGAGAAGGTCGCCGCCGAGGTGAAGGGCGTGGCGCTGGTCGGCGACGTCACCAGCGAGGAGCAGGTGCAGGCCGCCATCGCCAAGGCGGAAGCGGCGCACGGCGTCGCCCGCGTGCTGGTGAACTGCGCCGGTATCGGCGGTTCGATGCGCATCGTCAGCAAGGACGGCTCGATCTATCCGCTGGACAAGTTCGCGCGCATCATCAACGTCAACCTGATCGGCACCTTCAACGTGCTGCGCCTGTTCTCCGGCCGGCTGGTGCCGACGCCGCTGGACAGCGAGGAGCGCGGCGTCATCATCAACACTGCCTCGGTCGCGGCCTATGAAGGCCAGATCGGTCAGATCGCCTATTCGGCGTCGAAGGGCGGCGTGGTCGGCCTGACCTTGCCGGCGGCGCGCGACCTCGCGCAGCACAAGATCCGCGTCAACACCATCGCGCCCGGCCTGTTCCTGACGCCGCTGCTGATGGGCCTCAACGAGGAGGCTCGCAAGAGTCTCGGCGCGCAGGTGCCGCATCCGGCGCGGCTCGGCGATGCCAACGAATACGGCGCGCTGGCGGTGCACATCGTCGAGAACGCGATGCTCAACGGCGAGACCATCCGCCTCGACGGCGCCATCCGCATGGCGCCGCGGTAGTTGGACGAGGCAGGATTTCAATCAATGTCGTCCCCGCGCAGGCGGGGACCCATAACCGCCGGCATCCGTGTTGCGCAAGGCTCTCGCCTTCATGCCAAAACGAGCCTCCAGGGCGTACGGGTCCCCGCCTTCGCAGGGACGACACCTTCAAAGACAGGGAGTGTTCGCATGGCGCATCCGCTCTTGATCGAACATGACGACGGGCTCGATCGCGTCACGCTCAATCGTCCCGACAGCCTCAACGCGCTCGATCCGACTCTGATCGATGCGCTCAACGATTATTTCGGCAAGCTCCAGCGCGACCGCGATACCCGCGTGGTGTTGCTCAAGGGCGCCGGCAAGGCGTTCTGCGCCGGGCTCGACCTCAAGGAAGCGATGGCGCGCCGCGCCGGTCAGCAGGAGCCGCCGGGCGTCACTGAGTCTTTGGATTCGCAGCGCCGCATCGCCGACATCGTGATGCTGATGCGGCGCTGCCCGCAGCCGATCATCTCGCTCATTCAGGGCGCGGCGGCGGGCGGCGGCTTCGCGCTGGCGCTGGCCTCCGACATTCGTATCGCCGCGAAGGGCGCACGGATGAACTGCGCCTTCATCAAACTCGGCCTCGGCGGCTGCGATATCGGCACCAGTTATTTCCTGCCGCGCCTCGTCGGCGTGTCGGTTGCGTCCGAATTGATCCTGACCGGCCGTTTCATCGATGCCGAGCGTGCGCTCGCGGTCAGGCTCGTGTCCGAAGTCGTTGAGGAAACGCAGCTGGAAGCGGCTGCGGAGCCCTACATCGATGCAATGCTGACCGCCTCGCCGGTGGGATTGCGACTGTCGAAGGAGTGCCTCAACATGAGCGTTGACGCCGGCTCGCTGGAGGCGGCCATCGCCATGGAGGATCGCAACCAGGTGTTGTGCAGCCGCTCCGAAGAATTCAACGAAGGCATTCGCGCCTTTCTCGAGAAGCGCAAGCCGGTTTACATTCGACGCTAAAACAAAGTCCGGCTCACGGACGGCAACGGGAGAGTGAGACCATGGAAGGCAACGCGGCCAAGGTTTTTCAGAAGCCGCCATTCCGCAAGGTGAACTGGCTGCCGCGCGACATCGCTGTGGAGCGGCGGGCCGATGGCGTCATCGTGCTGAAGTCGCGGTTTCCGCTCAACGAATACCTGCCGCACATTCCCGCCGCGCTGGCGCGCTGGGCGGTGGAGCGCCCCGATCACACCTGGCTGGCGCAGCGGCGCGGGCCGAACCGCGACTGGCATCGCGTCAGCTACAGTGAGGCCAAGCGCACCGTCGATGCGCTGACGCAGGCGATCCTCGACATGAAGCTGCCGGAGGGCGCGCCGGTCGCGATCCTGTCGGGCAATTCCATCGAGCACGCGCTGATGACGCAGGCCGCGATGCAGGCGCGACATCCGGCGGCACCGGTGTCGCCGGCCTATTCGCTGATGAGCCAGGATCACGCCAAGCTGAAATATCTGTTCGGCCTGATCAAGCCGAAGCTGGTGATGGTACAGGATGCGCCAACCTTCGCGAAGGCGCTCAAGGCGCTGGACCTCACCGGCATCGCCGTGGTTCACGTCGACCGGCCGGCGGAAGGCATCCCGAGCGTCGCCTATGCCGATCTCGCGGCGACCAAGGTGACGAGTGCGGTTGTGGAATCGATCGCGCGCATCACGCCGGACACCATCGGCAAGCTGCTGTTCACCTCGGGCTCCACCGGGATGCCGAAGGCGGTGATCAACACCCAGCGCATGATGTGCGCCAACGCGATGATGATGATGCAGGTGCGGCCGCGCGATCCCAACGGGCCGCTGCCGGTGTTTCTCGACTGGATGCCGTGGAACCACACCATGGGCGGCAACGCGCTGTTCAATCCGGCGCTGGTCGAGGGCGGCACGCTCTATATCGACGACGGCCGCCCGGTGCCGGGACAATTCGAGGAAACGCTTCGCAACCTGCGGGAGATTTCGCCGACCTATTACGCCAACGCGCCGGTTGGCTATGCGGTGCTGGCGGCGGCGATGGAGAAGGACAACGCGCTGTGCCGTTCGTTCTTCAAGAACCTCGGCATCATGGGCTATGGCGGCGCGCGGCTGCCGGACGATCTCTACGACCGGATGCAGGCGCTGGCGGTGCGCGCCACCGGCGAGCGGATCGTGTTCTATACCGGTTGGGGCTCGACCGAGACGGCGCCGACCTCCACCGGCACCTACTGGGACACCGAACGCGTCGGCCTGATCGGCCTGCCGTTCCCCGGTGTCGAACTGAAGCTGGTGCCGGCCGGACCGAAATACGAACTGCGGCTGCGCGGCATCAACGTCACGCCGGGCTATTACAACCAGCCGGACCTCACCGCGAAGGTGTTCGACGAGGAAGGCTTCTATTGCATCGGCGACGCCGGTGTGTTCGTCGATCCCGACGATCCCGCGCAGGGGCTGATCTTCGCCGGCCGCGTCGTCGAGGACTTCAAGCTGTTCACCGGCACCTTCGTGCAGGTCGGGCCGTTGCGCACCGATGCCATCGCGGCGGCGTCGCCGGTGATCCACGACGCGCTGGTGGCCGGACAGGACCGCGCCTATGTCGGCCTGCTGGCGTGGCCCAATCTTCATGCCTGCCGCCAGTTGATCGGCAATGCCGAAGCGAGCTTCGAGGACGTGGTGAAGCATCCGGCGGTGATCGATTGCGTTCGCAAGGGCCTTGAGGCGCACAACGCCGCAACCAACGGCGCGTCGAGCCTGCGCATCGGCCGCGCGCTGCTGATGGTGGAGCCGCCG
>JBARXT010000052.1:0-30840 GCA_049647485.1 Xanthobacteraceae bacterium | reverse complement strand
GCTCAGGCGCCTTCGGGCGCGCCGCGAGCACGGTTCGGCCCGGCGGCGGCGATTGCGCCGTCGCCGGGGTTAAAAAGACCATCATCAACGACGCGGCCAAAGCCATTATTGGTCTTTCGCCGCAGTAGTTTGGGCCAAAATGGCATTTCCCCGTCGCGTTCCGCGCGCTAATGTCCATGCCAATCCCTTCCAAGGGTATTGGTATCGGAATACGCGATCAGGAGGAAATTCGAATGCGCGGGTTGATGCAAGACTGGCCTATGCTGACTCATCGGATCATCGATCATGCGGCCAGGGTCCATGGCGATCGTGAAGTTGTCACCCGATCGGTCGAAGGCCCCATCGTCCGCACCAACTACCGGAACATCCGCGCCCGCGCCCTCAAGGTGGCGCAACGCCTCGAACGCGACGGCATCAAGCTCGGTGATCGCGTCGCCACCATCGCCTGGAACACCGCGCGGCACATTGAGTGCTGGTACGGCATCATGGGCATCGGCGCGGTGTGCCACACCGTCAACCCGCGCCTGTTCCCGGAACAGATCGCCTGGATCGTCAACCACGCGCAAGACCGGATCGTCATCACCGATCTGACGTTCGTGCCACTGCTGGAGAAGATCGCCGGCAGCCTGTCCAGCGTCGAGCGCTACATCGTGCTGACCGACAAGGCGCATATGCCGCAGACCACGCTGAAGAACGCGGTCGCCTACGAGGACTGGATCGCGGAAGTCGACGGCAATTTCAAATGGAAGGAGTTCGACGAGAACACCGCGGCGGCGATGTGCTACACGTCCGGCACCACCGGCGATCCGAAAGGCGTGTTGTACTCGCATCGCTCCAACGTGCTGCATTCGTTGATCGCCAACAACGGCGACGCGTTGGGCGCCACCTCCAAGGACACAATGCTTCCGGTGGTGCCATTGTTCCATGCCAATAGCTGGGGCATCGTGTTCTCGGCACCGGCGATGGGCACCAAGCTGGTGATGCCGGGGCCGAAGCTCGACGGCGAATCCGTCTACGAACTGCTCTCCACCGAGAAGGTCACCTATACCGCCGGCGTGCCGACCGTGTGGCTGATGCTGCTGCAGCACATGGAAAAGAACAAGCTGACGCTGCCGGCCCTGAAAGTCGTGATCTGCGGCGGCTCGGCGATGCCACGCTCGATGATCAAGGCGTTCGTCGACATGGGCATCGAGGTCCGCCACGCCTGGGGCATGACGGAAATGTCGCCGCTCGGCACCGTCGGCGCGTTGCAGGCGCCCTATGCTCACCTCACCGGCGAGGACAAGCTCGATGTCCTGCAAATGCAGGGCTATCCGCCGTTCATGGTGGAGATGAAGATCACCGACGACGCCGGCAAGGAACTGCCGTGGGACGGCAAGACTTTCGGTCGCCTCAAGGTGAAGGGCCCGGCGATTTCCGGCGCCTACTATCGCGTCGATACCAACATTCTCGACGAAAACGGCTACTTCGACACCGGCGACGTCGCGACCATGAACGAGCATGGTTACATGCGCATCACCGATCGCTCGAAGGACGTCATCAAGTCCGGCGGCGAGTGGATTTCGTCGATCGATCTGGAAAACCTCGCGGTCGGCCATCCGAAGGTGGCGGAAGCCGCCGTCATCGGCGTCTATCATCCGAAGTGGGACGAGCGGCCGCTGCTGATCGTCCAGCTCAAGGACGGCGAGAGCGCGACCCGCGAAGACATCCTCACCTACATGGACGGCAAGATCGCCAAGTGGTGGATGCCGGATGACGTCGCGTTCGTGAATGCGATCCCGCACACCGCCACCGGCAAGATCCTGAAGACGTCGCTGCGCGACCAGTTCAAGGACTACACGCTGCCGACCGCGGCGGCGTAACGCGCTAAAGCGAGGCGACTTGATATCGAAAGCCGTCACCCTGAGGCGCATTGCGTAGCAATGCCTCGAAGGGCGACGGCGATCCTTCGAGGGCGATGCGAACGCATCGCCACCTCAGGATGATGCCATCGCGCAAACCTTAACTCATCGACAGGAAAATGCCCGAGCCGATGGCCCGGGCATTTTTGTATGGGCGGTTATCGCCGCTTACTTCGCGCCCTTCACCGTGGTGTAGCTGGTGATGAGGTTGCGATAATCGGGGATGTGGTTGGAGAACAGCGCGCCCAATCCCTCGATGTCGTTGCGCCAGTCGCGATGCAATTCGCAGGCCGCGCCGAACCACGTCATCAGTTGCGCGCCAGCGTTCGACATGCGGTCCCATGCCGATTGGCGCGTCAGTTCGTTGAAGGTGCCGGAGGCATCGGTGACCACAAACACCTCGAAGCCTTCCTCGATCGCGGAGAGCGCCGGGAATGCCACGCAGACTTCGGTGACGACGCCCGCGATAATGAGTTGCGTGCGCCCGGTCGCCTTCACCGCCTTGACGAAATCGGCGTTGTCCCACGCGTTGATCTGGCCCGGCCGCGCGATGTAGGGCGCATCGGGAAACAGCGCCTTGAGTTCAGGCACCAGCGGACCGTTCGGACCATCCTCGAAGCTGGTCGTAAGGATGGTCGGCAGCTTGAAGTATCTGGCGAGGTCGGCCAGCGCCAGCACGTTGTTCTTGAAGCGGTCGGGATCGATATCGCGGACCAGCGACAGCAGACCGGCCTGATGATCGACCATCAGTACGGCCGCCTTGTCCTTGTCGAGACGGTTGTAGGTTGTCGGCATCGTCATTCTCCTCGGGTTGGGTTTGAGAAAGGCAAAAGAAAAGCAGGAGGCGGCGTGTCGCCTCCCGCTTCGTTGTCGTCAGGCGTCCGCCGTGACCGGCTCCAGCGTGCCGAAGCGGCCGCTCTGGAAATCGACCATGGCCTGGCGAATCTCATCGACGCTGTTCATGACGAACGGGCCATGCATCACCACCGGCTCGTCGATCGGCTCGCCGGAGAGGATCAGCACCGAGGCCTCGCCATTGGCTTCGACGGTCACCTCGCCGCCGCTGCGATCGAGCAGCGCGAACTGCGCCTCGCGGGCGATCTCGCTGCCGTTGACCAGCACCGTGCCCTTGAGCACCACCACCGCGACGGTGTGACCGTCACGCGGATTCAGCGTCGCGACGCCGTCGCGGTTGAGCTTCACGTCGTAGATGTCGATCGGCGTGAAGGTCTTCGCCGGCCCCTTGCGGCCGTCGAACTCACCCGCGATCACCCGCAGCTTGCCGGCGCCGTCCGGCAGATCGACCGACGGGATGTCGGCGTTGAGCAGAGTCTGGTAGCCGGCGTCCGCGTTCTTGTCCTTCGCGGGCAGGTTGACCCAGAGTTGCACCATTTCCAGCGTGCCCCCCTTTCTGGTGAAGGCACGCGAGTGGAACTCCTCGTGCAGGATGCCCGAGGCCGCCGTCATCCACTGCACGTCTCCCGGCCCGATCAGGCCGCCGTTGCCGGTGGAGTCGCGGTGCTCGACCTCACCCTGATAGACGATAGTGACGGTCTCGAAGCCGCGATGCGGATGGACGCCGACGCCCCTCGGCTTTTCCGTGGGCGTGAAGTCGGCCGGGCCGGCATAGTCGAGCAGCAGGAACGGGCTGACGTGATCGCCGTGGCTGGCATGGGAGAACAGCGAGCGAACCGGAAAGCCGTCGCCGACCCAATGCGGCCGGGGGCCGCTGAAAACACCGAGAACCTTGCGCATGATGAACCTCCAAATGAACTTGCATGGGTGCGGCCGGGATCGGCCGCTGTGTTGCCAAGGAGGATATGAGCGAGACAAAAGCCCCGGTAGCTGGCAATATCGCGTCTCACTGTCCTATCCATGAGACAATGATGCAGGATCTCAACGACCTCTATTATTTCGTCCAGGTGGTCGATCACGCGGGCTTCGCCGCAGCCGCCCGCGCGCTGGGGATGCCGCGCTCGCGGCTGAGCCGCCGCATCGCGGCGCTGGAGGAGCGGCTCGGGGTGCGGCTGATCCAGCGCTCCACCCGGCGCTTCAGCGTCACCGAGATCGGGCAGGATTATTACCGCCACTGCGTCGCCATGCTGGTGGAGGCCAGGGCGGCGGACGAACTGATCGAGCGCTCGCGCACCAAGCCGCAGGGGGTGGTGCGGCTGAGTTGCCCGCCGCCGCTGCTGTATTTTCAGGTCGGCGCGATGATCGCCCGCTTCATGGCCGAATGCCCGGACGTCGAGGTGCATCTCGACAGCACGCCGCGTCGCGTCGACGTCATCGCGGAAGGCATCGACATTGCGCTGCGGGTGCGCTTTCCGCCGCTGGAAGACAACGATCTGGTGATGCGGGTGCTGGCGGACAGCACCCAGCGGCTGGTGGCGAGCCCGGCGCTGCTCAAGGGCATGAACCGCACGGTCGTTCCCGCCGATCTCGCCACGTTGCCCTCGATCGGCTGGGGGCCGCCGCACCAGCGCCATGAGTGGTGCCTCGACGGCCCCGACGAGGCCACCGCACTCATCCCCTACACGCCGCGCCTGATTACCGAGGACATGGTGGCGCTGCGCTTCGCGGCGCTCAAGGGCATCGGCGTCGGGCAGTTTCCGACAATGGTGATCCAGACCGACCTCGACAGCGGCGCGCTGGTGGACGTGCTGCCGCAATGGCGGCCGCGCGCCGGCATCGTCCACGCGGTGTTCTCGTCGCGGCGCGGGCTGTTGCCCTCGGTGCGGGCGCTGCTGGATTTTCTCGCCGCCGAATTCGCCGCGCTGACCCGTAACGAAAGCAACGTTTCATCGGCACCTGAAATGCGGTAGGTGATCCGCGCACCCGCCCTCACCCAACCGGACGACCCGATGGCCCGCAGGTTCCGCGCCGCTTATCAATCCGAGCCCTATTCGTCGCTCGCCACCTGGGCGCGACGGCTGGCGGTGTTCGCCGCGGTGGTTGCCATCGTCTCGACGATGATCGTGCGCTTCGGCTTCCTCGAAATCCGCCCGGCGCTGGCGACGTTCGCCGGCGCGCTTTTCTGCGCGGTGCTGGCGATCCTGGTGGCGCTCGCCGCCTTCGCCGCGATCTGGCAGACCGGTGCGCGCGGCCTCGGCCGCATCGTGGCCGCGCTGTTCGTCGCCATTCTGGTGCTGGCCTATCCGGCCTATCTCGCGGTCCAGTACCGCCAGTTGCCGGCGATCTACGACATCACCACCGATCCGATCAATCCGCCGCGCTTCGACGTGCTGGCGCGGCTGCGCACCGGCGACGACACCAATCCCGCCGTCTATGCCGGCCTCTATTCCGCCGAGCAGCAACGGCAGGCCTATCCCGACATCGAGCCGGTGCAACTCGACGTGCCGGTGCAACGCGCCTACGACGCCACGCTGCATTTCGTCACGCGCCGCAAGTGGCGCATCGTCGATGCGCGCCCGCCGCAGCCGCCGCGCCGCGAAGGCCACATCGAGGCGGTGGCGCGCACGCCGATCATGGGCCTGCGCGAAGACGTCGCGATCCGCGTGGTGCCGGACGGCGATGGCTCACGCATCGACATCCGCTCGTCGTCGCGCCACTTCGAAAGCGATCTCGGCAGCAATGCGGTACGGATCGCCAAGCTAATCGCCGACCTCAACACCGTGTCCGATGAAAACACCGCGCCGGCAAAGCAGCCGCAGCCGCCGCCGGCGGCAACCAAGACGCAGGTGAACGGGATGAAGAAGTAGCGCGTAGCGAATAGAAGAAGGATACCCCTCTCTTTCTATTCGCTATTCGCTCTCTCACGCCAACCTGTAGCTGCCGCCGATCACCGGATCGCCATCCGTCGCCACCACGCCGCGCGCGACCAGATCTTCAAGGTGCGCCAGCACCGAATAGCCGGCGGCATTCATCAAACGCGGATCGATGCCGATGTAGCTCGCGCGCACGATGGTCGGGATGTCGGCTTCGCCCTTGCCGAGCCGATGCAGAATCGACGCCTCGCGCGCCTTGCGGTGGCGGATCAGGAAGCGCACGAACTTCTGCGCATTCGGAATCTCCGGACCGTGGCCGGAGAAATACAGATGCTCCTTGCGCTGGGTCAGTCGCTCCAGCGAGGCCATGTAGTCGACCATCGAGCCGTCCGGCGGCGCGACGATCGACGTTGACCAGCCCATGACGTGATCGCCGATGAACATCAGCTCGCGCTCCGGCCAGGCAAACGCCATGTGGTTGGCGGTGTGGCCCGGCGTCGCCACCGCTTCGAGCCGCCAGCCGTCGCCCTCGATGACGTCGCCGTCGCGCACGGTGACGTCCGGCTTGAAATCGCGGTCGGCGCCGGATTCCGGATTGTGCTTCTCGCTCTCGTAGCGCGGCCGCGAGGCGCGATGCACGCCCTCGGCATAGACCGGCGCGCCGGTCGCCGCCTTGATGCGCGGCGTGTTCGGAGAGTGATCGTTATGCGTGTGGGTGACGACGATATGCGTCACCGTCTCGCCCTTCACGGCATCGAGCAGCGCCTGCGCATGCGCGGCGTTGTCGGGACCGGGATCGATGATCGCGACCTTGCCGCGGCCGACGATGTAACTCACCGTGCCGGTGAAGGTGAACGGCGACGGGTTGCCGCACAACACGCGCCGCACGCCGGGAATGACCTCCTCGACCACCCCGGGCTTGAGCGGAAAATCACGATTGAACGGGACGTCTTCGTTGTCGTCGGACATGGTCGCTCGCTCGGTTCGAAGCGTCATTGCCGGACTTGATCCGGCAATCCATCCTTTTCAGGAGAGATGGATGCCCGGGTCAAGCCCGGGCATGACGGCAACAGATGCTCCGTCTTGCCTTACGAAAACGCCTGAATGCCCGTGATGGCGCGGCCGAGGATCAGCGCGTGGACGTCGTGCGTGCCCTCGTAGGTGTTGACCGTCTCGAGGTTATGGACGTGACGCATCACGTGATACTCGATCTGGATGCCGTTGCCGCCGTGCATGTCCCGCGCCTGCCGCGCGATATCCAGCGCCTTGCCGCAGTTGTTGCGCTTCATGATCGAAATCATTTCCGGCGCCATCTTGCCCTCGTCCATCAGACGGCCGACGCGCAACGAGCCTTGCAGGCCGAGCGCGATTTCGGTCTCCATGTCGGCGAGCTTCTTCTGCACCAGTTGCGTTGCCGCGAGCGGCCGGTTGAACTGCTTGCGGTCGAGCGTGTATTGCCGCGCGCGGTGCATGCAGTCTTCGGCAGCCCCCATCGCACCCCACGAGATGCCGTAACGCGCGCGATTGAGGCAGCCGAACGGTCCCTTCAATCCCGAGACGTTGGGCAGCAGCGCGCTCTCCGGCACCACCACGCCGTCCATCACGATCTCGCCGGTGATCGAAGCCCGCAGCGAGAGCTTGCCGCCGATCTTCGGCGCGGAAAGACCCTTCATGCCCTTCTCGAGCACGAAGCCGCGGATCTGGTTGTCGTGCGCGGCGGACTTCGCCCACACCACGAACACGTCGGCGATCGGCGCGTTGGAAATCCACATCTTTGAGCCGGTCAGGCGATAGCCGTCCGACACCTTCTCCGCGCGCGTCTTCATGCCGCCGGGATCGGAGCCGGCATCCGGCTCGGTCAGGCCGAAGCAGCCGACCCACTCACCGCTGGCGAGCTTGGGCAGATACTTCTTGCGCTGATTGTCGTCGCCATAGGCGTAGATCGGATGCATCACCAGCGAGGACTGCACCGAGTTCATCGAGCGATAGCCGGAATCCACCCGCTCGATCTCGCGCGCCACCAGGCCGTAAGCCACGTAGCTGGCATTGGCGCAACCGTATTCCTCCGGCAGCGTGATACCGATCAGGCCGAGTTCGCCCATCTCGTTGAATATCTCGCGATCGGTTTTTTCTTCCAGATAGGCCTGCGAGACGCGCGGCAGCAGCTTGTCCTGCGCGTAGGCGCGCGCGGTATCGCGGATCAGCCGCTCGTCCTCGGTGAGTTGTTCGTCGAGCAGGAACGGATCGTCCCACTTGAAGCTCGCCAAACTCGGCTTGTCTTTGCTTTGCGGACGCACGCCCATGAGATTCCTTTCACATCGCAGCCGTCACCATGGCGACGGGAGAGCCTAAATCTTTGATTGTCAGCCTTCAAGGCGCTCGTTGGAGACGATCTCGATGCCGAACCCGGACAGTCCCTTGTAGTCGTGGGTCGACGACGTCAGATGGCGGATCGAGGTGACGCCGAGATCGCGCAGGATCTGCGCGCCGACGCCGACTTCGCGCCATTGCCGATTGCGGTCGGCTTCCGCGGATTTCGGCTGGTCGATCGGCGCGACCGGAACGCCGGCGGCGCCGTCGCGCAGATACACCAGCACGCCACGCCCGGCATCCTTGAACTTCTCCAGCACCTCGCGCATCCGCTCCGGGCCGGTGAAGATATCGCGCACGATGTTCGGCTTGTGAAAGCGCGTCAGCACGTTGGTGCCGTCACCGACGCCGTTATAAACGAACGCGGCGTGCGCGATGCTGTCGAACGGCGAGCGATAGGCGTACCCTTGCAGCGGCCCGATCGGGCTGTCGACGTGGAAGGTCGAGACACGCTCGATCAGTTTCTCGCGCGCCTGACGATAGGCGATGATGTCCGCGATCGTCACATGCTTGAGGTTATGCGCGGCGGCGAAGCGGGCCACCTGCTCGCCCTTGGTGACGGTGCCGTCGTCGTTCATCAACTCGCTGATGACGCCGACCGGCGGCAGTCCGGCGAGCTTGCACAGATCGACCGCCGCCTCGGTGTGGCCGGAGCGCAGCAGCACGCCGCCGTCGCGCGCGATCAGCGGAAAGATATGACCGGGCCGCGCGAAGTCGCTGGCGCCGGCGTTGGGATTGGCCAGCGCCCGGCAGCACGAGGCGCGCTCGTCGGCGGAGATGCCGGTGCCGCCATCGGGCTTGTAGTCGATCGAAACGGTGAAGGCGGTGGTGTGGTTGGAGTCGTTCTGCGCCACCATCGGATCGAGCCGCAGCCGCCGCGCATCGTCGGTGGTCAGCGGCGCGCAGACGATACCGGAGGTATGGCGGATGATGAACGCCATTTTCTCGGCGGTGCAGTGCGAGGCCGCGACGATCAGGTCGCCCTCGCCTTCGCGGTCGTCGTCATCGGTGACGACGACGATCTCTCCGGCGGCGAACGCCTGCAAAACTTCGGAAATCGGATGGGCCATGCGGGGGTACTCTGACAAAGACCCCGTTCATATGGCGCAGCGCGGGGAACGAAGCAACTGCCGGCACGCATGCGGGTCTTCCGGGATGGCGGTTGCGCACATTCCCGTCTTACGGCAGCACCTCGCTGCGCTCGGCAAGCCGGGCGTCGATCTCGGCGCGCTTGGCCTTCAGCAGACCGTCATCGGCGGCCTCGATGGCGTGGAACAGTTCCTGCGCATCGGTGAAGCGCGGCACCGTGACATAGTCTGCGCCGGCGGAATACTGGTCCTCGACGGTGGCGAGCACGTCGGCGGTGGAAATGATCTTGGCCTTCGGATTGAGGGTCCGGACGTGACGCACCAGCTTCTCGTTGTCGGCGCCCTTGAGCAATGCGTCCGGCACGCTGAGGATGACGATCTCTGCGCTGCCGACGCCGGCATGCACCAGCGTCTCGACATTGCTGATGTCGCCATAGATCACATTCAACCCACGCGCGGCGAGATTGCGGAACACGTTGGGATTGAAATCGACCACGGTGATCTGGTCGAGCATCGATTTGTCCCGTTGCTCAATCTCACTGAGCAGCGCACTGGCCGTGCGGAAAAATCCGAGGATGACGATGCGTCGCGCCGCGCCATGCCCTTCGCCTGCCTCCGCCGCGGCAAGCTCGGCAGCATCGAGGTCGCGCAACCCAAGTCGCTTCAACGGCCCGATGGCGGCACGCACGATCCGGTCGCTGCGGCCGATCAGGAACGTCGAGACCACCGCCAACAGCACGAAGGCGAACGAGGCGGCGTTCGCCGTCTGCATCGAAATGTGCTTGGCGAGCACACCGGTCTGGATCACCACCAGAGAGAATTCGCTGATCTGCGCCAGATTGATCGCCGGCAACAGGCTGGCGCGCAGTCCCTGCTTCATCAGGTAGAGCGGTACGAAGGTGGTCAGGAAACGACTCACCACCGTGAAAGTCGCGATGATCAGCGCCAGTCCGATCACCGAACGATCCGGGATCGGGATCGTCATGCCCAACGCCACGAAAAACAGTGTGATGAAGAAATCCCGAAGCGTCGTGACCTTGGCGGTGATGTCGAGCGCGTAAGGAAAGGTCGAGAGCGAAACGCCCGCCACCAGCGAGCCCATCTCGCGCGACAAGTGCAGCCGCTCGGCGATCTCGCCGATCAGGAAGCACCACGCCAGCGCGCCAAGCATCACCAGTTCGGGCCGTCGCGCGATCTGATGGAACAGCTTCGGCAGTACGTAGCGGCTCAAGACCCACGCGGTCGCCACCAGCACGGCGACGCGCATCACCGAGAGCAGGACGACGCCGATCTGGAGATTGTCGAGGCTCGGCTGCACCGCGAGGAACAGGATCGCGAAGACGTCCTGCAACACCAGCACGCCGAGCGTGATGCGGCCGGGCAGCGTGTCCAGTTCGCGCTTCTCATAGAGCACCTTGACGATGATAACGGTGCTGGAGAGCGCGCAGGCGACGGCGAGATACAGCGCATCGAACCGTCCCGCGCCGAGCCCGAGCCCCATTGCCATGAACAGGAAGACGCCGAGCACGCAACCGCCGAGCAACTGGCCACCCGCAGCGAACAGGATGACGCGGCCAGCGCGCACGATCTTCTTGAGGTCGATCTCCAGCCCGATCATGAACAGCATGAAGATCAGGCCGAGTTCGGAAATGGTGGCGATCGATTGATCCGACTTGACCCAGCCGATGCCGTAAGGGCCGATCAGAAATCCGCCGACGAGATAGGACAGGATCAGCGGCTGGCGCGCGACATGGGCGACAAGCCCCAGCATCCAGGCAAACAGAATGCTGAGCGTGATGTCGCTGATGAGATCGTGCATGCCCCTGCCCAAGCGTCAGCTGGAAGGCCGATTCTTTCGCCGCTAGATGGTCCAGAATTTGACCGCGAGGCCAAAAAGGGGTGTATCGATAATCGGCTTCACGGCTCGCCCACACGCTGCACGGGGCAGGCTGAAAGCTCAAGGAAATCAATGGTCGGAGTGGCAGGATTTGAACCTGCGACCCCTGCGTCCCGAACGCAGTGCTCTACCGGGCTGAGCCACACTCCGACAATGGGGCGGCTTATAGCGTCCGCTTTCGGCCACCGCAAGACAGCGAATGGAAGATCGGAAACGAATGGCCGTCGAACTAACCACAAAAATCATCGAGGCGGGCGAAACCGCCGCAACGGAGGCCGCGCACCGCCTCGCGGACGGCGGCCTCGTGGCGTTTCCCACCGAGACGGTCTACGGCCTCGGCGCCGACGCGACGCATCCCGAGGCCATTGCGCGGCTCTATCGCGCCAAGGGGCGGCCTTCGTTCAATCCCCTGATCGCCCACGTCCACGATCTCGCCGGCGCCGAGCGAATCGCCCGCCTGAGTGAGACCGCGCGCAAACTGGCCGAGGCGTTCTGGCCCGGCCCGCTCACGCTGGTGCTGCCGAAGACGCCGGACTGCGCCGTCGCCGATCTCGCCACCGCGGGACTCGACACCGTCGCGGTGCGGATGCCCGCCCATCCCGTGGCGCGGGATATCTTGCGCGCCCTCGGCCGCCCGATCGTCGCGCCGTCCGCCAACCGCTCCGGCCACGTCTCCCCGACCACCGCCGCCCATGTCGCCAGCGACCTCGACAGCCGCATCGACCTGATCGTCGACGGCGGACCTGTTTCGGTGGGTGTCGAATCCACCATCGTCGGGTGTTTCGATCCGCCGCTGCTGCTGCGCCCCGGCGGCTTGCCGCGCGGCGCGCTCGAACAGGTGCTCGGCCATCCACTGCGACGGCCGCGCCCGCAACCCGATGCCGCCGGCCAGCCAATGGCGCCCGGCATGCTGGCCTCGCACTACGCGCCGCGTACCCCGGTGCGCCTCAACGCCACCCATGTCGAGCCCGGCGAGGCGCTGCTGGCGTTCGGACCCGTGACACTTTCCGGACACGGTATTGCCGCAAGAATCCTCAACCTCTCCGCGCGCGGCGACCTGACGGAAGCCGCCGCCAATCTCTTCAGCCATTTGCGCGCGCTCGATGCCGCCAACGCGCGCGCCATCGCGGTGATGCCCGTTCCCGAACACGATCTCGGCGAAGCGATCAACGATCGGTTGCGCCGCGCCGCCGTGCCGCCGACGTGATATCGTTCGATCGAACGAGCCAGGTAACAGGTCATAAGCAACAAGAGACGCAGCATGAACATCGTCCAGCCGCCGCCCGCGCCGCTTTCGCCTGAACTGATCACACGATTCAGGGCCATCGTGGGGGACAAATACGGCGTCACCGATCAGAACGAAGTCGCGGCCTATGTCACCGAAGAGCGCAACCTTTATCAAGGACATTCGCCGCTGGTGCTGCGACCCGGCACGACGGCCGAGGTCGTCGCGATCTGCAAGCTCGCCAGCGAAACGCGTACGGCGCTGGTGCCGCAAGGCGGCAACACCGGCCTCGTCGGCGGCCAGACGCCACATCACGGCGAAGTCGTATTGTCGCTGCGCCGCCTCGACAAAATCCGCGACGTCGACACGCAATCCAACACCATGACCGTGGAATCCGGTTGCGTGTTGCAAACCTTGCAGCAGCGCGCCGATGATGTCGATCGCTTGTTTCCGCTGTCGCTCGGCGCGGAAGGAAGCTGCACCATCGGCGGCAATCTCTCCACCAACGCCGGCGGCACCGGCGCGTTGGCTTACGGTGTTGCACGCGCGATGGCGCTCGGACTTGAGGTGGTGCTGGCCGATGGCCGCGCGCTCAACACGCTGTCGAAACTGAAGAAGGACAACACCGGGTACAATCTGCATAACCTCTTCATCGGCGCCGAAGGCACGCTCGGCGTCATCACCGCGGCGACGTTGAAACTGTTTCCCAAGCCGCGCAGCGTCGATACCGCATTCGTCGGACTGGCCTCGCCGGCGCAGGCGCTGAAGCTCCTCGAGATCGCGCAGGCTGAGGCGGCGGGCAATCTCACCAGCTTTGAGTTGATGGCGGAAATCTGCATCGACTTCTGTGTGAAACACGGGCCGTCGATCCGCGATCCGCTGGCGACACGCTATCCGTGGTACGTGCTGATGGAAATCTCATCGTCCCGCGACGACGCACGTGCCACGCTCGAAGCCATTCTCACCCGTGCACTGGAAGACGGCATTGCCGACGACGCGGTGATCGCGGAGAATCTCGCGCAACGCGCCGCGTTCTGGACATTGCGCGAAGTGATTTCACCTGCGCAGAAGCCGGAAGGCGGCTCAATCAAGCACGACGTCTCGGTGCCGGTCGCTGCCGTGCCGGCCTTCATCGAGCAGGCCAACGCCGCCGTGGTGAAACTATTGCCCGGCAGCCGCCCCGTGCCGTTCGGCCATCTCGGCGACGGCAACATCCACTACAACGTCAGCCAACCGGTCGGCGGCGACAAGGAAGCGTTCCTCGCACGCTGGCACGACATCAATGCGGTGGTGTTCGAGATCGTGCTGAAGATGGGCGGCTCGATCTCGGCGGAGCACGGCATCGGCGTAATGAAGCGCGACGAACTGCCGGACGTGAAGGACAAGGTCGCGATCCAAGTGATGCGCGGCATCAAGGCGCTGCTCGATCCGCTCAACATCATGAATCCCGGCAAGGTGCTGTAGACGGCGACTGCGGCAGCCATCGCTGCCCGTTCAGAACAGCGACCCCTGCCCGTCGTCATCGGATACGATCTGTTTGCGCGGCGCGGGCTTTGCCCTCGGTGCGGGCGCTTCGTCTGCGATCTGCTGTTCGGACAATGGCAGGATCAGGCGCGCATCGTCGTTGCCTACGCGATTCACGGCGCGCGATACGCGATGCCACGCAAATTCACCTTCGGCGGGCGCGACCATGAGTGGCACGACGTCGTTCGCATTGACCGAAGCGCAGTCCAGCCAGCGGGCGAAATTCGCCGGCGCGATGGTCACCGGCACGCGATGATGCAAGGTCGCGAGGCCACCTTTGGCGGCAGCGGTGACGATCGCAACCGTATCGACTTCCTCGCCGTTCGGCCCGCTCCAGGTTTCCGCGATTCCTGCGAAACCGATCGGCCCGCCGCCACGAGGATAGATAAAATACGGATGCTTCTGATCGCCAACCGTATGCCATTCGTAGTAACCGTCCGCCGGGATCAGGCAGCGCCGCCGGCGAATGGCATTGCGAAACGCCGGCTTCTCGCGCACTGTCTCGGCGCGGGCGTTGATTACCAACGTGAATGCACGCGGGTCCTTGACCCAGCCGGGAAGAAAGCCCCAGCGCATCAAACGGAAGTGACGCGCTCCCTGCTCCACCAACACGACCGGAACGGGTTGCGTCGGCGCGATGTTGTGATGAGCCGGGAAATTCGGCCGTTCACCATAGTCGAACGCAGCTCGGATCGCCGCCGGTGGCGAAGTCATGACGAAACGGCCGCACATGCGCATCTCTTATTGCAATATCTTCAGCACCTTTTAACCCGGCGCGTGAAAAGTGAAGCCGATGACCTTCTCGTCCCAGCAGACCCGTCCACAGGAAACGCCGTCCGTCACACGGCCGACCGCGGCTGAACTCGTCGCCGCCAATATCAATCCGCGGACCGGCCTCGCCACCGACTATCTCAATCATTTCAACGAAGCCATCATGCTGTTGGACATGATTCCCGATATGCCGGAATGTGCCGACGACTTTCTCGAATGGCAGCCGCTCAGCTACCGCGAGCATTTCGCCGCGTCCAATTTCAAGGCGCGCGACCTCGCCATCCTTGCCTATGAGCAATCCGACTCTACCATCCGCGCCGAGTTCGACAACATCACTGGTGCGATGACTTCGATCCTGACCGCGGTCGGCGCCGCGATGCGCGAGGCCCAGCAGGACCGCACTCGGATAAAGCTGGCAGAGCAGGCCACCGGCTGGGTGCGTCCGCTGGCGACGCTGGCCGGCGGTATCATTCACGGCTCGCGCAGCGAAGCCGAAGCCGACATCGATTCCATCATGACGCAAGACCTCAAGTGACCTCGCCCGCTCCCGGCCGACCGCAACTCGCCGCCAGCGCGGTGATTTTCCGCGACGGCAAGCTTCTGGTGGTGCGCCGCGCCAACGCGCCGGGTCGCGGGCTTTATTCCGTTCCCGGCGGCCGTGTCGAACACGGCGAAACCCTGCATCAGGCGGTCGCGCGCGAAGTGCGCGAGGAAACCGCGCTTGCCGTCGATATCGTCGGCTTCGCCGGCTGGCGCGAGGTGCTGCCGGATCCGGCCGCGGGGCGCGCCGGGCACTACGTGGTGATGTCGTTTGCCGCCCGCTGGCGCGCCGGCGAGGTAGCGCTGAATGAGGAACTCGACGATTTTCGCTGGATCGCCCCCGAGGAGTTGGCCGCGTTGAGAACGACGCAGGGGCTGGCGGATATCATCCATTCCGCCCGCCAGTTGATGAACCGCTGACGCGTGATCCGGGCGCACATCGGCTTGCGCGCGGGGCTCCGACAAGGCATATCCAGCCGAAATCCGGACCCGACGATGCGGAAGCGACTTTTAGCGGCAATTTTGATCCTTGCGGCGTGCGGTGCGGTCCTTCCGGGCTCGGCGCGGGCGCAGGATGCCGCCGCGCCGTTCGATGGCGACCTGCAACGGCTCGCCGAAATTCTCGGGACGCTGCACTATCTGCGCGGTATCTGCGGCGCCAATGAAGGACCGAAGTGGCGCAACGAAATGCAGGCACTGATCAACGCCGAGACCCCTTCGGGCGAACGGCGCACGCGCCTGATCGCCAGTTTCAACCGTGGCTATAACGGCTTCCAGCAGACCTACCGGACCTGCACGCCGGCGGCCAATGTCGCCATCAAGCGCTACATCGACGAAGGCGCCAAAATTTCCCGCGACCTGACCGCCCGCTACGCCAACTGACCCTCATTGCCGGCAACCGGTACCAGTTCCGGCGCAGCCGGCCGCTGCGCGCGCTGTTGCAACGGCAACGCAGTCGGGAACTTCCCTGCAATCTTGAATCGCTTCGTTAACCTTTCCTAAAGATGTGGCCTAGCCGACGCGCGGGGGCGTGTTAGAACTTGCGCGTACTCGCGGCGTTGCCGCGAGTCGCCCATGCCGCCGGGAATTTCATGAGCCAGTCCTTGTCCTACGTCGTCGACAACGAGCCGATGCCCGACCACGAACAGAAGCGGGCGGCGCTTGGCTATCTCAACGAGGCTTGGGCGGAAGCAAGGCATGAGGGTGTCGACGGCGATTGCCTGGCACAGGCCAGCCTGTTCACCGCCTTCGCCGAACTGGTTTCCACCTACGGCGAGGACGCCGTGGCGAAATTCGTCGAAGGCCTGCCGAACCGTGTTCGCAACGGCGAATTCTCGCTGGTAGTGGCAAAGCAGTAAGTCTGTCTCCCCTCTTTACGCGCCGCATTTGATTGCCGGTGATAGGCGTCTGCGCGGTTTGGTGGCCTTGTCGTTTGCCGGTACGCGGCTTACGTTCGGGAACAGTTCCGGCAATGCCGGACGCCTGATTCTCCGAGACGTCGACAATGCACGCAGCACTTCTTTCCAACCGGGGTGTGATCAAGCTCAGCGGCGAGGATGCGAAAACATTCCTCAACGGGCTGATCACCACCGACACCGCCTGGCTGGAACCGGGCGCGGCGCGATTCGGCGCGCTGCTGACGCCGCAGGGCAAGATCGTCGTTGATTTCCTGGTCACCGAGGTGCCGGCGGGCCACGGCGGCGGATTGCTGATCGATTGTCCCCGCGCGCTGGCGCAGCCGCTCGCCACCAAACTCGGCTTCTACAAGCTGCGCGCCAAGGTAGCAGTGGAAAACCTTTCCGACTCATTCAGCGTGCTCGCGGTGTGGGGCGGTGAACCGGCGGTCAAACCGGATCTCTGCTTCGCCGATCCGCGCGCCGAGGGACTCGGCTGGCGCATTCTGATCCCGCCGGAGTTGGCCACAAAGGCGACGGCGCTTCTCGGTGCAACGATGACGGACGAGGCTGCCTACGAAGCCCACCGCATCGCTTGCGGCGTGCCGCGCGGCGGGGTCGACTTCAACTACGGCGACGCGTTTCCACACGAGACCAACATGGATCGCCTGCACGGCGTCGATTTCGACAAGGGCTGCTACGTCGGCCAGGAAGTGGTGTCGCGGATGCAGCATCGCGGCACCGCACGCACCCGCACCGTGCGGGTGACGTTCGACGATGTCGCACCGGACGCAGGCACGGCGATTCTCGCCAGCGACAGGCAGGTCGGCACGATGGGATCGTCGGCAAACAACACCGGCATAGCTGTGGTGCGGATCGACAAGGTCTCCGACGCGCTCGACGCCGGCACGCCGCTCGTCGCAGGAGGCGTCACGATCCGTATCGCCGATCCGGACATTCTGCGCGGCTTGCAAAAGAAGACCGTCGCATGAGCCGCGCCGTGCAGCACCCCGACGGCCTGATCCGTTGCCCTTGGCCGGGGGAAGACCCGCTTTACATGGCCTATCACGACACCGAATGGGGCGTGCCGGAATACGACGACCGCGCGCTCTACGAGAAACTGATCCTCGACGGCTTTCAGGCCGGGTTGTCGTGGATCACGATCCTGCGCAAGCGCGACAACTTCCGCCGCGCTTTCGACGATTTCGAGCCGGCGAAGATCGCGCGTTACACCGAGAAGAGAATGCACGCGCTGATGCAGGACGCCGGCATCGTGCGCAACCGCGCCAAGATCGAGGGCGCGGTGAAAAGCGCGCAAGCCTATCTCGAGATCATGGAGAAAGGCCCCGGCTTCTCGAAACTGCTGTGGGATTTCGTGGACGGTAAGCCCAAGGTCAATGCATTCAAGACCACTGCCAGCGTGCCGGCATCCACGCCGCTCTCGATGATAATCTCGAAAGACCTGTCGTCGCGCGGCTTCAAGTTCGTCGGGCCAACCATCGTCTATGCCTTCATGCAGGCGACCGGCATGGTCAACGACCATCTGGTGACGTGCCATTGCCACGCGGTTTGCAGCGGCAAGCAACGCGCGCGCCGCCTTCCCGCCAAATGACGCAACCCAAAGCGCGCTCCGAGAAAGCCGACACGCGCGTCTGGCAACGCATGCTGTCGGGGCGACGGCTCAACCTCGTCGACCCCTCGCCGCTCGATGTCGAGATTGCCGACATTGCCCACGGCCTTGCCCGCGTCGCACGCTGGAACGGGCAGACCGAGGGGGCGCATATCTTTTCGGTGGCGCAGCATACGCTGCTGGTAGAAGCGGTGCTGCGACACGCGATGCCGCGCGCGGATCATCGACTGCGGCTCGCGGCATTACTGCACGACGCACCGGAATATGTCATCGGCGACATGATCTCACCGTTCAAGGCGGTGATCGGCGGATCCTACAAGGCCGTCGAAAAGCGGTTGCTTGGCGCAATCCATATTCGGTTCGGATTGCCGCCGGTCTTACCGGAGGATTTCACGCTAGCGATCAAGGCCGCCGATCGCGGCGCGGCCTATCTTGAGGCGACGCGCCTCGCGGGTTTCTCCGAAAGCGAGGCCAGGCGGCTGTTCGGCCGCGATCCGATGCTGCCGGCCACGACGGAGCAGGATTACCTGACACCGTGGTCAGCCGGAAAGGCAGCGAAACGATTCCTTGCCCGGTTTGCGACGCTACGCGTCTAGCCTTCATCCGCACGCTGCGCGAAGTGAGTGCGCCAATTCAATCTGAACCGGTCAGGCCCTCGATGACACTCACGCCAAGGGGAGAGCATCATGATGGACCGAACCACGGCATACGTTGCAAGCCTGCTGGCCGGGCTCTGTTGCTTCTCACCCGCATCGGCCGATCCACTGAACGACTTGTTGTCGTCGGCTGGCGGCGGCGCGTGTTTTGCACGCAGCTATGACGCCGCGCATCTGGCGCGCGAGCCAAAACAGGATACGCGCAAGGCGCAACTCTCACTGGTGAAGGATTCCAAGTTCGACGGCGCGACGATGCGAATCGCGCTGGAAGGCAAGGCCCGCACCGCCGTTATCGTCGGCGAGTGCAGTTGGAAGGCGCGCGCCAATCTCGACGTGCAGGACAAGCCGCTGCTCGATACCTTCAAGGGCGGGCCGGGACTCGATTGTCACGCCTATGCCAGCATCGACGGCATGTCTGCGGAGGAAGGCGGCGACTTCGTCATCGACATGCGGGATGACCGCACCATGGTAATGCACCTGCCGGACTCCATCGCGGCCTGGCCGGCGATCCGGCGGCGCGGCGCGGCCAAGTGGATCGAGTTCGGCAAAAGCGACCGCGTCTTCAAGCTCGAACGCGCCGACCGCAACCTTTGCAAACAGATGGATACATCCATTGCTCCGTTGAAATAGCCGGCTGGCACTGCGCATTCCAGAATGGAATACCGGCACCGAATCGAATCGCTGTGAAACGCCGCGTCGGAATCACAACGCAACAAGAAGTCCTATAAGGACAGCATGCGCCGTTGCTTCCCTCCCGTCCGCGTCGCTTCCGTTTACCGGAGGCGACGGCTATAGTTGAACCGGACGACAAGGGACAACATCATGATTCATGTGTGCTCGCTGGCCGCGCTTGCCACGACCGTGCAAACCACTGGCGCCAGCCATATCCTCACCGTGATGGGCGACATCAGCCGCGTTCAGCGGCCGGCCTCGGTGCAGGAAATCAACCATCTGATGATTTCAATGGACGACATCAGCGAGCCCGCCGATGGTCTTGTCACGCCGTCACAGGATCATGTCGACAGAGTGCTCGCCTTCGTGCGCAACTGGAATCGGCAAGCGCCGCTGGTGGTGCACTGCTATGCCGGCATCAGCCGCTCCACGGCGAGCGCCTTCGCCGCCGCTTGCGCCCTCAATCCGCATCGCGACGAGACGACGATCGCGCGGCAGATCCGGCAGGCATCGCCAACCGCTTATCCCAACCGCCTCATCGTCTCATTGGCCGACCGCGCCCTCGGCCGGGAAGGCCGCATGTTGCGAGCGCTTGACGAAATGGGGCCGGGCAATATGTCGATCGAAGGCCGACCATTCCGCGTCGATCTGGAGTGATGCGTATCCTCTTGATATGTAGCCAACCTTGAACCGGGCGACGCACCGCTTCTACTGATGAGGCAGATCATCCGCCGCGACACCTCGCGCACATTTTCTCCAGCCATCGACCATCGCCGCCGACATGCGCCCGGCGACGCAACGATCGAGGACCCATTCGAGGACCCATGGATTTTCTCGCGCTGCTGATCGCCATCGCTGCCGTCATTTTTGCCCGCAAGGCGTTCACTCGCGCCAATGCTTTGCAAGCGCGCGTCGAGGCGCTCGAAGCTGCCCGCAGCGGAACGATCATCACGCCGCCCCCTCTCGAACTTCCGCTGCAGCCGCCTGCGGAAGAACCAGCGGTCGCTACAGAGTCACCGGTTCTCGATATGCCGCCGCCGCTCGTGCCCGATGCGGTCGAGATTGCTCCGCCGCCGCTTCCGTCGTCAGCTTCCACTGCATCGACCTCCAGCGCAGGGTTCGAAGAGAGCATCGGCACCCGCTGGGTGGTGTGGGTCGGCGGTCTGACGCTGGCGCTCGGCGGCTTCTTCATGGTGCGCTACTCCATCGAGGAAGGTTTGCTCGGCCCCGGCGTGCGCGTGCTGCTCGGCGGCCTTTTCGCAGCCGCGCTGCTCGCCGCAGGCGAATGGACGCGGCGCCGCGACGACATGGCCGCCATCGCGCCGCTGCCGATCGCCAACATCCCGGCCATCCTCACCGCCGCTGGAACTGCGGTCGCCTTCGCGACGGTTTACGCGGCCTACGCGCTGTACGACTTCCTTGTGCCTGCAACGGCCTTTGTGCTGCTCGGTTTGGTCGCGTTAGCGACGCTGGCCGCCGCGCTGCTGCACGGTCCGGCGTTGGCGGGATTAGGTATCGTCGGCGCCTTCGCAACGCCGGTGCTGGTGTCATCGGAGCGACCCGACTTCTGGGCGCTCTACATCTATCTCGCGATCGTCACCGCCGCCGCGTTCGGACTGGCGCGCATCCGATTGTGGCGCTGGCTCGCAATCACCACCGTCGTCTTTGCCCTGCTGTGGACGATCCCGTGTCTCGACTGCGGCCCGTCGATGGTCGCGCCGCATGCGTTCCACGTCATCGTCGGCTTCGCGCTCGCCGCGTTTCTCGTGGTCTGTGGATTACTGTTCGGGCCGCCCGCCGAACCAGGCAAGGCGGAGCCGGTGTCGTCCGGCGCACTGGCGGCTTATGTCTTCGGCGCGACGATGATCGTGCTCAACAGCGATCATGCGATGGCGGCAATCACTGTATTCGGCGTGCTGGTCGTCACCACACTTGCCATCGCGTGGCGCACGCCCGCGGCCACCGCAGCCGTCGCGGCGAACGCGCTGCTGGTCGCCATCGTGTTCCTCGAATGGGCGGTACGCGCCAATCCCGACATGCTGGTGCTGCCGGGCGGTGCAATGCCGGGCCTTGCGCCCCGCGCCACCGATGAAGCCGTATCCGCGCACCTGATCGCAGCGGCGATCTTCGCAACGGCATACGCTGTCGCGGGCTTCACCGCACAGAGCCGCTCGATCAGCGCCTTGGTGCCGGTGATCTGGGCCGCGTCGGCCGTGTTCACGCCGCTTGCATTGCTGATCGCGCTCTATGCCCGCGTCGCGCATTTCGATCGCTCCATTCCGTTCGCCATCATCGCCGTCGTACTGGCGGCGGTGTTCGGCTGGATGACCGAGACGCTGAGCCGGCGCGAGCCTCGACCGGGTCAAACCATCGCCGCCGCACTGTTTGCCACCGGAACGCTTGGCGCGCTGGCGCTGGCGCTCACCTTCGCGCTGGAGAAAGGCTGGCTGACCATCGCGCTGGCGCTGATGTCGGCGGGCACGGCATGGGTTGCAACCCAGCGGCCGATTCCGTTCCTGCGTTGGTTGGCTGCGATTCTCGCTGCCATCGTCGTCGCGCGCGTCGGTTATGAGCCGCGCATCGTCGGCGATGCGATCGGCAGTACCGTCATCTTCAACTGGCTGCTGTGGGGCTACGGCGTTCCGGCGCTGTCGTTCTGGATCGCCGGCTATCTCTTGAGGAAACGCGGCGACGACGTGCCGCTGCGCATGATCGAAGCCGCCGCGATCCTGTTCACTGTCCTGCTGGCCTTCATGGAGATCCGCCACGCGATTAACGGCGGCAGGGTCTACGCCAACATCGCGGGCCTCACCGAAGTGGCGCTGCAAGTCTGCGTGGCATTGGCAATGGCGATCGGGCTGGAACGCCTGCGCATCCGCTCTCACAGCATCGTGCACGATGTCGCGGCGGTGTTGCTGACGATCTTCGCCGGTATCGCCACGCTGTTCGGTTTATTGGGTCTCGACAATCCGATGATCTGGCGCATCGACGTCGGCGGTGTGGTCATCAACCTCCTGCTGCTCGGCTACGCGCTGCCGGCGGGACTGATGCTGACATTGTCGTATCTCGTGGCTGGACGCCGTGCCCGCTTCTACGGACATGCGCTCGCCGCCGGTGCGCTGGTGCTGGCGCTCGCCTATATCACGATGGAAATCCGCCGCATCTATCACGGTCCGATCATGAACAGCGGCATCGTCAGCGATGCCGAACAATACACCTATACGATCGCGTGGCTGGCGTTTGCCGTGGTCCTGCTCGCGGCTGGCGTTTTGCTCAATTCGCAGCGCGCGCGGCTCGCCTCTGCAATGGTGATCGCCCTCACCATTCTCAAGGCGTTCCTGGTCGACATGTCGGAACTCACAGGCGTTTATCGCGCGCTGTCGTTCATGGTGCTGGGGCTGGTGCTGGTTGCCATCGGCTGGCTGTATCAGCGCATCCTGTTCCGGACCGCGTCACAGCCATCGGCGCAGGCGAATACGCCGCCGGAGACGTAACGGACATTCGCGCGGGAAAGGAGCCGATCAGTCGGTGGAGCGGCGCAGTTCCGAGACGGCCTCAGTCTGCACTGGCGCGATCTTGGATCTTTCGACCCGTGGCGTTTCCACGCGCGCGACGACTTCGCCGTCCGCCGATCTCGCGTGGCGCGGATGCAGCGAGCGCGGCCCCTTACCGGAAATGGAGCGCGCCATCAGGATATGGCCCGCGCCCTTGTGGCGGAAATCGCAATAGGCAAAGCCCATGCCCGACACTGCACCCCGGAAGCTGCGGTCGTCGCGCTTGTCGAGATTGAAACAGGGCGAGAACGGCAATCCCTTGATCGAGGCGCAGACCGACTCGCCGCGCGTCTGCAAGGTATTGCTGGGAAGCCGCATGTAGCGGGTGGGGCCGGAGCCGCTGAACTGTACCGATCCCGCCGCCGAACCGTCATCGAACACGCGACCGGCACCGCGCGTGCCGTCGAAACATGTGAAGGAGAAGATCTTGCCGATGACGAACTTGCGCGCCTCGGTGGCGTTCATTTCGCCGGCCACGGCTGGCGCGATCAACGCGCCGACGGTCAAGGCACCCAACACAAAACGCGCAAGCATGCTGAACTCCACACAACTGAGCGCAGGACAGACGACGCTGTCGCGTCCCCTTTACCCGCTGCTTACCATACTAACCATGGCAACAATGGAGCAGCTTGGTTGGTAAAGTCTGAACGCGCTCAGGAAATCTTTACCACGATGCGGCCCCGCACCTGCCCGCCGAGAATCCGCGGGCCCGCTGCAATCACCTCGTCCAGATTGATTTCGTGAGTGATTTCAGCAAGTTTTGCGCGATCCAAGTCGCTCGCCAGACGCGTCCAGGCTTGTTTGCGAAGCTCCAGCGGGCACATCACCGAATCGATGCCGAGAAGACACACCCCGCGCAAAATGAACGGGGCGACCGACGACGGCAGGTCCATGCCGGCGGCAAGGCCGCACGCGGCGATGGCGCCACGGTACTTCGTCATCGACAGAAGATTTGCCAAAGTGGTCGAGCCGACGCTATCGACGCCGCCCGCCCAGCGCTCCTTGGCCAGCGGTTTGGCCGAACCGGAGAGTTCGTTACGGTCGATGATTTCGCTCGCCCCGAGGCCGCGCAGGTAATCCGCCTCGGAGGCGCGGCCGGTGGAGGCGATGACCTGATAACCGAGCTTCGACAGCACCGCGATGGCGACCGAGCCGACACCGCCTGCCGCGCCGGTCACGATCATGGGGCCGTCCGCCGGCCTCACGCCGTGCTTCTCGAGCGCCAGCACCGAGAGCATCGCCGTGTAGCCTGCGGTGCCGATCGCCATGGCGTCGCGCGCCGACATGCCGTCCGGCAGGCGCACCAGCCAATCGCCCTTGACGCGCGCCTTCTCGGCATAGGAACCAAGATGCGTCTCACCCATGCCCCAGCCGTTGCAGACTACCTTGTCGCCGGCCTTCCAGGCCGGATGCGAGGACTGTTCGACAGTGCCGGCAAAATCGATCCCGGCGATCATGGGGAAGCGCCGCACCACCGGCGCCTTGCCGGCGAGCGCCAGCCCGTCCTTGTAGTTTACGGTCGACCATTCGACGCGAACGGTGACATCGCCGTCCATCAACTCCGCTTCGTCAAACTGGGTCAGCGCCGCCGTGGTGCCCTTCTCCGCCTTGTCGATACGCACCGCCTTGAATGTGCCCACGCCGAATACCCCTGTCACCACCGCCGAAAACGGAATGTCGAATGAATGGCGCCATACGGCGCCGACGATGCAGCGAATTTATCCAATGCCGTGTGGCCCGGCAACCTTCGAGGACCGCGGTATCCGAGGATCGGAGAGGCTGGATTCCGGCTTAATCCTTGATCGCGGCAAGCTTCGCCGAAATTTCGGCGGTCGAGGCAGGCGTGCCCCAGCTTGGCGCGTCGCTGCCGTCGCCCCATTTGCGCGGACGATAGAACGTGTGCACGCCGGTGCGATACATCTTGCGCATCTCGCGCACCCACGAGGGATGCACCCAGTAAGCATGATAGTGCGTCGACTTCGCGACCTCAGGCAGCCAGAGCTGGCCGTCGAGCGTTGCTTTCGCGATCTTGCGTGCGCGCTCCCACATATCGGGTTCGCGCACCACGTCGGGGATGCCATCGCAGGCGAAGGTGAACTGGCACGCCAGCCGCCGATGAGCGTTCTGATAAACGACACCGCAAACCGTGGTCGGATAGAAGCCGGAGAACACCCGGTTCATGACCACCTGCGCCACGGCGATCTGGCCGCGCACTGCCTCGCCCCGCGATTCGAAATAGACCGCCTCGGCAAGGCACTTCTCCTGCTTGGCGCGCGCCTTGCCTTCGAGGCCGAGACGCTCGGCAGGCGTTTTGAGATGCACCTTGTGGGCGCTGTTGACCTCGCCCTTGCCGGCCCGGCTTTCACTGGCGTGCGGCGTGGCAACGGCAGCACTCGGTGCAGCCGCTTTCAGATCGGGATCGGGCGCACCGGGACGCAGCACCATCGGCGCCTCTCCCGGTTGCCAGCTTTGCAACTTCTCGCCGGCGACGCCCAGCGAGTTGCTACCGAAATAGAGGCTCGCGGTCTGCACCTTGAAGGGATCAGGCGACGGCGTCAGCGCCGGCAAGGCATCGTGATGCACCGCCGGTCCTTTATCCTCGAACGGATGGACGTCGACCGCCGACGCGGCGTCGTATTGCGCGAGCGGCGGCGCATTGAGCGCTTCCGCGAGTTCCGGATCAAGCGCAGCAGACGATGCTGCGGCGGTCTTCTCGCGCCCTGTCGGTGCGACGAATTGCGACGGCTCCTCGGCCGGCGGCGTAAGAGTGTCCGGCGTATCGGTCGGCGGCGCGACGATGGCAAGCCGATCGCCTTTCAGGGTGCGATCGACGTGCGGGAAATCGCTCGACTGATAGCGGCGCGGCGGCGTGAGCAACCGATTGCGGGAGCCCGCACCATCGATATCGTTACCTTGGCTTTCGAAACTCGCGAGCAACGCCGCCGCGGTGCGCGGCAAGGAGGTGCCGATCGGGCGACCAAAACTGAAGGTTGCAACCTGAATGGTGCTGACGGTCGGCGAGAACACCCGCTGCTGCCAGCGCTCGGCAACACCCGGCTGCCGTGCCAGAAGCGAAGCTATATCCTGATAGCCGGCTTCCGTCGGAAACAGTGCGAAGACGCAAAGACCGAGGCCGAAGGACGCCAAACGTGCGCCCTTCGGCCCGTTACGCATGACAAACATCGATACGCTCACGCAACGCTACACATACGCACACACGAGATCGACGCGCACCTTTGATGCAATTCGATCCTTCTCGTTAGTAGCCAATTAAAGTTGCGGGGGAGTTAATCGGCGATGCGCGCAAGACACACGCAAGCGGCATGGTGCGACGCCTCTTGCCATTCATTCGATGTGGTGAATCGCGCGTGTGCAGGAAAGGTAAACATCCGGTCAATGGAGGTGGTGAATATGTCTTCCACCGACAACGAGGAATACGAATCTCTCCACCGTCATGGCCGGAATAAGCCCGGCCATGACAAAAATCCGAACTCCGAACAAAAGCGTTGAGACGGCAAAAGCAAAATGCCCGGAACAGGCTCCGGGCATTTCGCGTCATTCGATTAAGAACGTAACAAGCATCAAGCCTGGCTGGCGATTTCCTTGCCGAGCGCTGCCTGCGCCGCCGCGAGCCGCGCGATCGGCACGCGATACGGCGAACACGAGACGTAGTTCAATCCGATGCGGTGACAGAAGTTCACCGACGCCGGATCGCCACCATGCTCGCCGCAGATTCCCATCTTGAGATCGCGGCGCGTGGCGCGGCCACGCTCCACCGCGATCTTGACCAGTTCGCCGACGCCTTCGCGATCGACCGAGACGAACGGATCGATCTCGAGAATACCGCGCGCGGTGTAGGTGCCGAGGAAGCTCGCGGCATCATCGCGGCTGATGCCGAAGGTGGTCTGCGTCAGGTCGTTGGTGCCGAACGAGAAGAACTCAGCCGCTTGCGCGATCTCGCCCGCCTTGAGACAGGCGCGCGGCAGTTCGATCATGGTGCCGACCTGATACTTCAGCGTCACGCCGGTTTCGCGCGACACCGCCTGCGCCGTGGCATCGATGCGCGCCTTGACCAGATCGAACTCGGCCTTGGTCGCGATCAGCGGCACCATCACTTCCGGATTGACTGCCTTGCCGGTGCGCTTACCGGCCTCGACCGCGGCCTCGAAGATGGCACGCGCCTGCATCTCCGCGATCTCGGGATAGGCGATTGCCAGACGACAACCACGGAAGCCGAGCATCGGGTTAAATTCGGCAAGTTCGCGCGCGCGGTCCGCGAGACGGCGCGGATCGGTGTTCATGGCGCGCGCCACTTCCTCGATCTCGGCCTGGGTGTGCGGCAGGAACTCATGCAGCGGCGGATCGAGCAGTCGGATCGTCACCGGCAGATCCTTCATGATCTCGAACAGTTCGACAAAGTCGGCGCGCTGCATCGGCAGCAGCTTCGACAGCGCGGAACGGCGCGACTGCTCATCTTCCGCGAGGATCATCTCGCGGACAGTGCGGATGCGCGTTTCCTCGAAGAACATATGTTCGGTGCGGCACAGCCCAATGCCTTCCGCGCCGAACCGGATCGCGGTGCGCGCATCCGGCGGCGTGTCGGCATTGACGCGCACGCCGAGCTTGCGGACCTGATCGGCCCAGCCCATCAGCGTGCCGAACTCGCCCGACAATTCCGGCTCGATCATCGGCATGCGGCCGGACAGCACCTGCCCCAGCGAACCATCGATGGTGATGACATCGCCGGCGTTGAAAACACGATCGCCGATCGACATGGTGCCGCGACCGTAATCGACGCGGATGGTGCCGCAACCGGAAACGCAGGGCTTGCCCATGCCGCGTGCGACCACCGCCGCATGGGAGGTCATGCCGCCGCGCGTGGTGAGAATGCCCTCGGCGGCGTGCATGCCGTGAATGTCTTCCGGGCTGGTCTCGACGCGAACCAGAATGACCTTGCGGCCATCGGCCTGCAGCTTGGTGGCTTCATCCGACGAGAACACGATCTCGCCCGCCGCCGCGCCGGGCGAAGCCGGCAGGCCTGTCGCGATCACGTCGCGCTTGGCGTTGGGATCGATGGTCGGATGCAACAACTGATCGAGCGAAGCGGGATCGATGCGCGACACAGCGTCGTTGCGCGAGATCAGGCCTTCGTTGGCGAGTTCGACGGCAATGCGCAGCGCCGCTTTCGCGGTGCGCTTGCCGTTGCGCGTCTGCAGCATCCAGAGCTTGCCGTCCTCGACGGTGAATTCCATGTCCTGCATGTCGCGATAGTGCTTTTCCAGCAGCGTGTAGATGCGCTTCAATTCCTTGAAGGCATCCGGCATCGCGTTTTCCATCGACGGCTTGTCGGAACCGGATTCGATGCGCGCTTCTTCCGTGATGTCCTGCGGCGTGCGGATGCCGGCGACGACGTCTTCACCCTGCGCGTTGATCAGGAACTCGCCGTAGAGCTTGCTCTCGCCGGTGGACGGATTGCGCGTGAACGCAACGCCGGTGGCCGACGTCTCGCCCATGTTGCCGAACACCATGGCCTGCACGTTGACGGCGGTTCCCCATGACTCGGGAATGTCGTGCAGCTTGCGATAGGTCATCGCGCGCGCATTCATCCACGATGAGAACACCGCGCCGATGGCGCCCCACAGTTGCGCATGCGGGTCCTGCGGGAAGTCGCTGCCGGTTTCCTCGGCGACGGCCTGCTTGTACTGGCCGACCAGTTCGACCCACTCGTCGCCGGTGACGTCGGTGTCGAGCGTATAGCCCTTGCTGTCCTTGAAGGTGTCGAGGATTTCCTCGAAGTGATGATGCTCGAGGCCGAGCACCACGTCGGAATACATGGTGATGAAGCGGCGATAGCTGTCATAGGCAAAGCGCCGGTCGCCCGACAATGCTGCGAGCGACTCCACCGTCTCGTCGTTGAGGCCGAGATTGAGAACGGTGTCCATCATGCCCGGCATCGAGGCACGGGCACCGGAGCGTACCGACACCAGCAGCGGATTCCTGGTGTCCCCGAAACCCTTGCCGGTCAGCTTGCCGACATAGGCCAGCGCCTGATCGACCTGCGTCTTGAGTTCCTTCGGATAGCTTTTGTCGTGTGCGTAAAAGTAGGTGCATACCGAGGTCGGGATGGTGAAGCCCGGAGGCACCGGCAGGCCGAGATTGGCCATCTCCGCCAGATTGGCGCCCTTGCCACCGAGCAGATCGCGCATGCTGGAGCGGCCTTCGGCCTTACCGTCACCGAAGGTGTAGACCCACTTACCGGCCTTCGGAGCCGCAGCGGCTTTGGGTGCCGCACTCTTGGGAGCGGCAGCCTTGGGAGCCTTTGCGAGGGTCTTGGCACGGAATTTGGAGGCCTTAGCAACGACAGCCCTTCGCGCGGCGGGCTTCGGCGCCGGTTTAGCTATCGATTTCGCAGCGGACTTGGCTTTGGCAGCGGACTTTGTCGCGGCCTTGCCGCGCGCTGCGGCCGGTTTTGTCTTCTTGGCGACGGGCTTCTTCGACTTCGTTCGAGCCTTTGAAGCGGATGAGGATTTGGACTTCTTGGATTGGGACTTTTTAGATGGGGACTTGGATGCAGCTTTGGCCATGGCTTCCAAACGTCATAAGGAGGGGAAATATTGCCCGCCTTACACCACGTTTTGCCGGACTCGCGCAAGCCGCGAGGCCTTCAACCAAGTCGAGCCCCCGGATTGAGCACCGCAATTTCACGCTAGAAATGGAACATCCGCAGCACACCGAGCCCGACCAAACCCACGAAAATCAAATAGATCGCGACGATGAAGTTCAACAGACGCGGCATCAGTAGAATCAGAATACCGGCGACGAGCGCAACGATCGCTGGCAAATGGGCACTGGTAATAGTCATGGATTTTCGCTCCCGGCGGCCGTGAAAACCTCTTCACGAATCGTATCCATTTCTATCATCGCCGTGAGCGCGGTGATAGCCGCCACGTCTGTCCGAAAAGCTCCACCGAATGACCCCGGCGATGCCGCATTTGGCCGGAACGCACCGTGCCGCACGGCATTGACCGCACTGGCATGGCGCGCGTCCGGCGTCGTCATCGCCGGCAAATGCGAATTCAGGAGATCTCCATGCGTAACGCCTTTATCGCCGCTGCCGCACTCGTGGCGACCATCGGCACTCCGCTCGCCGCTCAGGCACAAGGCACCGTCATCATCGAGGATCGAGGCACTGTCGGTGGCCCCTATGTCGGCATCCCACGTGAGCAGATCGCACCATTCCGCGAATACGTCGTGAGCGAACGCCTTCCGTCGTACGTGGTGGACGTGCCGGTCGCGGTCGGTACCGTGCTGCCGGAAGCCGGCGTGACGTATTACGATGTTCCGCAACGCTTCGGCGAAACGCCCTATCGCTACACGGTGATCAACGAGCAGCCGGTGCTGGTCAATCCGCGGACGCGGCGGATCATGCAGGTGGTGGATTAACGAAGCGCAAGTGCCGTCCCCCGAAGCGCATCGCGTCGAGCCTCGAAGGGCGACGGCCGATGATCCACGAACGTCATCCTTCGAGGTTCGCATCGCTTGCACCTCAGGATGACGTTCCCTCATTCATACAATCGAAAACCTGTTCAGTCTTGAATCCTTGAGAAGTCCGCGACCGCCCGCGTGGCGGCGCGGATTTCGTTCAGGAGTTTCAAGCGATTTTCGCGCACCCTGGCGTCGTCGTCGTTGACCTTCACCTTGTCGAAGAAGGCATCGACGGCCGGCCGCAATTTTGCCATCGCCGTCATTGCGGCTTCGAAATTTTCCTTGGCGACGGCCTCACCCGCCTCGCGCTTCACCTCGTCGATGGCGCGCGCGAGTTGCTTTTCCTCGTCGGCAACGAACAACGATGCATCCGGCGCACCGTCGAACGTGCGCTTGTCCTTCTTC